>JAHFKF010000005.1:14197-27356 GCA_023245475.1 Candidatus Levyibacteriota bacterium | reverse complement strand
TTTATCGATGAAAGATCCTCCTGTAGCAAAAGCATGCTCTTGTGGATAAGCACTGCCTTTATCAAACGTCGATGCCTCATGAAGCCATTCCCTTTGGCTTGAATCGTCCCATGTTGGATAATATATATTTCCCAAGACATTGTGCTCAAGAGCTGTTGACAGACGGACTTGCTTTTTTGATACATGAAGCTGATTAGCAATTCTAGGTAGCTCTGTCTTGTAGAGCTCTGCATGTGAATATTGCCCAACACCACTGATGTTAGGATCAATCAGTATCCATTTCTGAGTTAAAGATGAATCAAGCTTTCCATCATAACGTAAGCTATCCATTCCTTGAAAATTTCCACCTGGAATATATTGCCAAAAATCATACCCCGGTTTTTTACTCCAACCTGGATAGTTGTCATTTTCACTTACCGATAAATTGGGAATAAAATGAGGTACCAAACCACCCAACCCAACTTCTTTTGCATATTGCATGGTCTGAAGCATCTCCTCTGGCGGAGCCGTAACTTCGATATCCTTGCCCAATAATTGCCTCCACGCTGATTGTTCAGAAGCTACCAAAATTTCAGCCGCAGAGTTCGCTCGTTCTGGAGAAGGTGAAGAAACTGGTGGAAGTGTCGCTTCTTGCTGATCCCCTTCTCTTCCCCAAATAACACCAGCGGCAGCAGCCCCGAAGGCAAGAGCTCCTGTTAGTAGCAGTGTTCTTCTCCGTAGTTGTTGTTTTCTTCTTATTCTTTCGGGGCTTAACGCTGCAATGGCAGCTTGTTCTCGTGCAATTTGCGCAGGGGATTTTTTGATAGGACCTATCGTGGGACGGGTCGCCTCTGTTGCAGCAGTACCTTGCAAACGTGCTGCTGTAGAATTGGTCTGAAGTTGCGGTTTCGTGACTTGCTGAGGCGCTTGTTCTCGTGACGAAGAAGCTAATGGAGTATCTGAACCAAGAGCACCAACGATTTTTGGAGCGGTGGTTTCTCTATCAACAGTTGGGGTAGCAGCTTTCCTAGCAGGTGTTAAAGTAGGTTCTTCAGTTCGTGGGATTTGCTTTTGTTTTTCTGCTTCTGCGTTGGCAACCAATCGACTAATGATTTGCTCTTTTTCTTCAGCTTGCAACAGAAATTGTTCTCTGAATGATTGTGGATCAAAAGGCTTCGGTTCATCCGCAAAAGCAATCCTTTGAATCTGATTCAATATAGCAATTGTTGTTTTAAGAATATCAGCATTGCCTACATCAGCGTTCTTCAAGGTTTCAAATTCAGTAACCCCTTTTTCCATCTTTTCTATTTTTGCTACCAACTCTTCATGTGCTTCAGGATAGTTAGGCACACTACTTTTTTGTTTCAAAATATGCATATTTAGTAATTGCCGAGTAGTAGCAGCGCTGGACGCTCTACTTGCAGAATCTGCTGCATCATTACGCATCCTTTCAGCATCCGAGGTAGACACCATATATCCTAGGTGTGTAAGTTGCGTTTTTCCACTCAATTCAATTGACCTACCACCATGATAACCCGGTCTATTTTGAGACCGTAACTCATCTTCTTTTATTGCAATTAAATCAATAAAGGCAGCTCGCTTACCAGTACCAGCGTCGGCACCAACAAGGTACACCGAAATATCTCGTGCAACTATTAGGACATTCTTCTCTCTTCCCTCGACACGACGAACTGCATGATCTCTTTCTGATGGAATCTGAGGCATTTCTACCATAATAAGAGTATTATACCTAATTAAACAAGAATAATCAATCCGTATAGTAAAGTACTATAATACCAATGAGTGCTAAATAAAATGGAGTTTTCTTAAGCTATTGACATCATCTTTTCCAAAATAGTATTCGCACAGATCTTCATCTTTCAGCTCACGATAACGTTCTTCAAAACGAGGAAGAAAATCATCTGAAAAAAAGATCATCTTTAATGCCTCTCTCATAGACTTCTTTGGCAAAAGCAATTTCCCTCGTTCAAGCTTTTCTAGCATCTCCTTTTTTTCATCAACGGTTAAAGCGTTTTTTACCGCATCTTGTAAGTAATGTGCCAACAGAGGAGAATCATCAAGTGCTTCAGGATCACGAGAATCATTACCCCAACCAGTAAGCTCCAGCTTGCCATTATCATGCTTAATAAACTCAATTACATATGTGTTAGCAGTTGCACCATGGTCTTTATATAGTTTTTGTTTGAGCCTTTCTTTTTCGGAACCAGATAACTTGAATATGTCAAATAATGCATCAACATCCTCTAAGCTAGCCAATGATAACAATGATTTATTCCGCTTACGAAGCAGTGGCTCAATAGCTTCTACTTCGGGGGCTTCTTCACGTAGCCTTTCTACTGCAACCCTTGCCTCTCTCTCTTCAGGAGATTCGGGTTCTTTTGCAGAAGGCGTGAGTTTTTCCAATATACCTCGTGATTCTGAATGAGAGTTATAAAAATCTTGTATCTGAACATCTGCTTCTGCTGCATAGGATTCTCGTTGTTGGGGATTGCGGACGTTGAGCATACCATCAATAAGATGCCCAATAAGTTCAACTGCTTTCTCTCCATACATTTGGCTAAGACCCACGATAACATCTTTGTTTGCTCTGATCTCGTCCGGAGTCGCGCTATTCATAATGGTATTGACGAAATACCCGACATCAGATTTCTGATCTCTTATAAAGCGATTATAGACATCGTACGGGGCATTTTGATCCTGCATATCAATACCTATCCTATTCAGAAATTTCTCACCATCTTTACCTTGATAATGATTGAGAACATCCTTCAGACCTGGCTCTCTTGTCCCATCTGCTCTCTCTTCTCCTTCTACCCAAGCTCTTAGATCCCATGAGATACCGCTCCAATACTCGTTCCGATCCTGAGTTAATGCCTTATTCACCTTTTCACTTCGCTGAAAACCATTTCTTGCAAGATTAAGAATGGTACTTGTGGTTATGCGTAGTGATCCGTCGTGGGGTGGCATATCTCCCCCAAGAAGCAGCAAGACTTGGGCTCCTGCTCTTTCAGGATGAACCAGACCTCTTTCCCGGGATGACAAAGTATCCGGCCGTCTTGGAGAGGATAAAACATCAAGATTACCATGTTGTTGTTCACTCATAATGAAACTAGTATACCATGACTCTCTTACACTTTCATGATACTAAGCTCTTATTGTTTGAGGAGTTCTTCAATTGCTTTCTCAAGCTGTGTGTCACGATCTGGCTGATCTTTTTTGAGAGAAACTTCAACGTCTGGCTTGAGTCCCTTTTGATGTACCCAAGTACCGTTTGGTGTAAGCCATTTGGCAATAGTAACATGCAAACCGGCAGTGTCTCCAAGATCTTCTGCTTGCTGAATTGTACCTTTTCCAAATGATGTCTCTCCTACCAACAATGCCCGCTTGTGATCTTGGAGTGCCCCAGCAACGATCTCGGATGCTGATGCCGAGCCTTTGTCGATTAATACAACCATAGGAACATCTGTTAACAGCCCATTCCCCCTAACATTGTACGCCATTCGTTCTTTCTCCCGATTTTCTTGCTGAACAGCTACTCCATCTTTGACAAACTCTTCGACAATATTAACAGCATCATTAAGATATCCTCCTGGGTTTCGACGAAGATCAAAGACGATACCTTTAATATTTTTATCGTTTTGGAGTTGTTGATTAAGCTTTACAGCAAGCGCTGACCATTCTTTATTGGTCTGATCACCAAACTGTGACAAGCGCAGGTATATAACTTTTTGATCAGCCGCAGCGGCCAATGCTTCTGTCTTTGTATCAATATTGTCAATATCTTTAATCTTCTTTGTCCAACTTGTTAAGCTTTTGACGGTAATTGTGTCACGCGTCAGATTCACGTCTTGAGGTTCTGTTGCTCCTTTGTGTGCGATACTAAGCAACACGTCAGTTCCCTTTGGTCCACGAATTTTTTCAACAGTTTGGTTAAGCGACCAACCAGCAGTAGATTCATCATTTACTTTTAGAATTGCATCCCCAGCTTTCAGACCGAGCTTTTGCGCAGGACTTCCATCAAGAGGAGCAACAATAATAATCTGCTTATCTTTCATTCCAAGCTCAGCTCCAATGCCACCATATTGACCTGCCATTCCTTGCTTGAAATCATCATTTTGTTTTGGAGGAAGATACACGGTATAGGGATCATTAAGACTTCCAATCATTCCCGAGATAGCGCCATCAATTATTTTCTGAGAATTAATTGCTTCTTTATCGTAATAGGAGGTTTCAATCTTATTGAGTACAAGCCAGAATTGTGAGAAGTCTGCTTGCATAAGAGATGGTGGGGGTTCTTTACTGGTTATTTCTAAATGCGGTTGAAAGTTCTTCCAGTCGAGTGCAATTTTGCTTACACCAATACCGTAACCAATTAAACCGGCAATAAATAATGCAAGAACTATTCGTAATTTTTCAGGCTTCATATTCTTTACTCAACCAACATAACTAATTTGCTTTCTCCATTGACGGAGACATCTTTACCCTGCCATTTTTCAATCTGTGATTTTGCTACTTCGTCTACTTGGATGATAGGAATTTCAATGTGTCGTTCAATAAAATGAGCAAAATCTAACTCACTGATATTTGTCCCGATGACACCTCGTACACCAATGCTTCGAGCCTTGACTAATATTTCTCTGGTAAATTCTGTTCCGAGAATGACTTTATCAATTGCACGGCTATCAAGATTAAATAAGACATTAGTGTTATGAAGGACAAACAGTTCACCTGTTGTCACTCCTCCAGAGCTCGCATTTCCTACCAAGACATGTTTATCTGTTGTGATAACAATTTTTTTATTATTGCATATAGCAACAGTCCCGGCAACAGGAGAAATGATCTTTTCCGTAAGAGAATGGTAAGAGGCCTGCATTACAAGATTCCCAGTATGGCGTTCATATCGTACTATTGTGGCTGTAATCTTACTTCTCACAACATCCTTAGCAAATCCAAAGAGACGCTTCTTTTGAGCCAGAATATCTCCATCCTCAACAGTATCTCCAGGGCTTTTTTGGAGCGTTCTTTTTGCACGAGAAAGAGATACACCAAGTTTTTCTGGGATGTTAATAAGAATTTCTGTCGGAGCCGATTGAGTAGCAATTGCTTGACCTGCAGAAACGATATCATTGAGTGAGACAACGGGGGTAAAACCAGCAGGAAGCAGAATGGGCAGAACGTTCATAAACTAGAATTGAGAACTTAGAACGGAGAGCGGAGAACGAAATAATGCTATAAATCTTCAGTTCTCAGTTCTTAGATCTCCCTTCTCAGTTCGGCTTATCCTCGACCAACAAAAGGCATTAAAGCTAAATGTCGTGCGTGTTTTACCGCAGAGGTTAATCGGCGTTGATGTTTTGCACAAAGACCTGTTCGAGTTCTACTCAAAATCTTACCACGCTCAGTGGTAAACTTTTGCAAAGAAGTAACGTCCAAAAATGTAGCCGTTTTCTTTTCTTTACAGAAGTAGCATGATTTTGGTACTACTATCTTTCGTTTTGGTATTCTTTTTTTCTTTTCTGCCATATGTTTAGAAAGGTATATCTTCCGGCATTACTTCGTCTGTCGAACTCGCACCTGCCGGTGGTGGAGTCTCATCTTCTACTTGTTTCTTCGTCTGTTTCTTTTCGCTGACGCTTGATTCTTCTTTTGGCTCAACGCTTGCTGAACCGCCTCTACTATCAAGCAAAAGCATGTCATCAATCACAATTTCTGTAATTGATTTTTGTTGACCATCTTGGGCTGTCCAACTTCGTGTTGAAAGTCTCCCTTCAACATATACTTTTCGACCCTTTGCAAGAAACTGACTACACAGTTCTCCCAATTTACCCCAAGCAACGATTCGATGGAAATCAGCTTCTTCTCGCTTCTCTCCGGATTCAGTTGTCCAACTTCTGTTGGTAGCCATACTAAACGTACAGACTGCACGTCCAGATGGTGTATAACGCAACTCTGGATCCTTCGTAAGGTTTCCAATCAACTGAACTTTATTCAAACTACGTGCCATATTTTTTCGTCATTGCGACGTCGTTATTTTGTTCTCAAAACCAAATGTCTAATGATATTGTCATTATGAATAAGTCTTTGTTCAAAACCTGCTGGGACGCCTGTTTCTGACTCTAATTGCCAGAAATAATAATGTCCAGCAATTTCTTTTTGGATTGTGTATGCTAAGGGTTTTTGACCCCAGTCATCTTCTTTAGCAATCTTTACATCTTTCAAAAATCCTTTTACTGTGTCAAGAATTTTCTTTTTATCAGCATCTTTTAGGGACGGACGCAAAACCATTACAAATTCATATGTTCTCATAAAGGCTATTTTACCACACACGAAGCAGTTTGCTCAAGGGGGAAAACCATCACTAGCTAGGATCCAATTTCTCACGATCCATGGAAAAGATTCTTGGAACATGATGTGGATCAATAATCCCGTGCATCCCAAACGCTTTTGCCAACCCATAATTATCCCCGGTAAGGCTACCTACGGAAACAATGGAGCGAGATAATTTGGCCTCCCGTATCTCTCGAGCCATAGTTAAAGCATCTTGATGAGCTCGCTCCAAAATCTGGTCAGGATGCTCACCTATCTTATGGGTATACACTAAGATCTCTCTACCTCCATGCAGATACTCAGTCACACCTACTTCTGTATTACGCCCATCGGTATCGATTCCATAGAGTGTTGTTGTTTGTAAGGGATAAAAATCTGGAATAGGACTAACCCTCGAATATTTAATTGCCGCACCTAAGAGCGCACCATCATGTTCATAGATATGTGTGGTTGTATAGTAAGAGGTCCCGAAATGATTTTCCTCTGCATTTGTTATTTGGTATCGAGTACGTCTATCGAGCCCCTGGCCATATAATTTATTTCTTATGGCATTAGGTTTAAAAAGGTTTACTTCTCCGGCAGGAAGCTGTCCTACAACTACCATTTCAGCATTAGCAAATGGAGGTGGAGGATCTTCTTTAATTGCTCGTACTAACTCTGCTCTTCTTCCAAATCGTTCTCTTTCCATAGTCGCTTAGTCTAAACTAAAGCATATGGAAAAGCAACTACATTACAGAATGCCCAATCTTTTCGCTGTCTCGTATTGAAAATCGTCTTTCAGACCTGGATCTCCAACAAAAAGCTTACGTGTAACATGAGCAGGAGCCGCAAGAATATCATTTACTGTCAATTGGTGTGTGGGATCTCGAAGTTCATCAAGATGATCTTTGCCTTCAAGCAGCAGATACACATCAACCTTATGTGAGATTGTTCTTCTATATCGAGTTAGCTCAATCCCAATATATCGAGATTCTGCATCAAAGCCATATAATCCAAATGTTATATATGGCGTATAGATCTTCCCATCATCAATTCGTTGGTTTTCCTCTGTTGGTTGTATTAATGCATATCGTTTTTGTTGACCAATAAGTACACCATCATATATTGATTTCTGTGCCTTATACCGATAAGCCAATCCAAACTGCTCTGTGCTCCCTGTCTCAACAAATTGATCTTGGGGGTCTCCCTTCAATCGTAGTGAGGTGACTCTCCCGAGCATATGATTAAAGGTAAATGCTGTTTTAATATCCTCACTGTCTCTGAAATCTTCTAAATCCCACACTACATGAGGAAATGCTGCTTGAGGTTTCTTTCTCAACGTGTCCACCAATTGATTAGCTGTTTGTATTTCCAAGCCTGACGGTCTCTGCTCTTTCATAATATAAAGTAGCTGTAGTGAAGAAAATTATGAACCAATCTTAAACTCAATGACGTCACCGTCGTTTATAATGTAATCGCGACCTTCCATTCGAGCCTTCCCTACTTCGCGAGCCTTCTTGCGTCCGCCAAGCGAGGTGTAATCATCAAAGGCAATAACTTCTGCTTTGATGAATTTCTTGGTGAAATCAGTATGAATCGTCCCAGCAGCCCCAGGGGCATCAATGCCTTTTTGGATAGTCCATGCTTTGACTTCCTTCTCCCCTGCTGTCAGGAATGAAATTAGTCCAAGCTCTTCATATGCCTTTTGTATCAGCCGTTCAAGACCGGATTTCTCAAGTCCTAAGTCAGTGAGATATTCTTTTTGCTCTTCATCAGACAATGCTGCAAGTTCTGACTCTACCTTTGCACAGATGACAACGAATTTTCCAGCAGGCATCTGCATGGCATCTGCAAACTTAGTAATAATTGTTGTTAAATTGCTTTCGGTATAGTCCTCTTCGGCGACGTTAAGCACAATGATTTCAGGCTTGTTGGACAGCAAGAAGAGATCACTAATACTTGCTCGTTCATCGTCAGTAAGTGGGACATCAAAGGCACGTTTGCCCAAATCGAGTGCTTTGCTCAATTTTTCAGCTGCTGACTTTTTGGCTGGCTCTGCTTTGCGATTATCAAGAGTCTTCTGAAGTGTTTGAAGATCAGCCAAGATCAGCTCCGTTTGGATCGTCTGATAGTCTTCAAGTGGTGAGACACTTCCTTCCCGTATGACATCAGGGTCTTCAAAAGCCCTGACGACATGAGCGATAACTTGTACTTCACGAATATGGCTAAGAAATTTATTACCAAGCCCTGCTCCTTCACTGGCTCCTTTGACGAGTCCAGCAATATCAACAAATTCAATAAGAGCATTCTTGATCAGCGGCAACTCTCCCATTTTCTCTTCTTGCTTGGTTATCTCAGCAAGCTGCGTAAGTCGTGAATCCGGCACTGGCACGATACCGACATTGGGTTCAATCGTTGCAAAGGGATAGTTTGCAGCCAAAGCCGCCTGCTTTTTAAGAAGGGCGTTAAAGAGTGTGGACTTCCCCACGTTTGGTAAACCGACGATGCCAACAGAAAGATTCATGAAGCAATTATAGCAGATTAGCCAAGGATATACCGATTTTATGTACTTGACAATATTGTATATACATATATAATATATGCATATACTATGTGGGTTAAATCTTATTCAATCATAACTAACAAAGTTACTAAAGAACAGCTATGGAAGCTCTTTGCGGATGTAAACGCATGGCATACCTGGGATGACGGCATAGAGTATGCAAAGTTAGAAGGAAAGTTTGAAAAAGGAAATTATTTTCTTCTCAAACCCAAAGGTGGGCCGCAAGTAAAAGTAATACTTACTGAAACTATAAAAAATAAAACATTTACTGATGTTACTATTTTCCCATTAGCCAAAATGTATGATGAACATATCTTTGAGGAAACTCCTAACGGATTAAAAATAACAAATACCATTTCTGTCCGGGGCGTATTAGCATTTCTTTGGATAAAAATCGTAGCACAAGATTTAGTTAAGCATTTACCACAGGATGTAGCACGACAAATAGATAGTGCAAGTAAGTTATGAGTGATACCAAAGCCATATTCTCCGTTGAACGAGCCGAGGAAAGTACGGGTTTTCTCCTTTGGCAAGTAAGTAGCTTGTGGCAAAGAAACTTAAATACACTTTTACGAAAATATAACCTTACTCATGCACAATTTGTTGTTCTCGCTTCTACTACCTGGTTAACTATTAAATTGCAAAATATAACCCAAGTACAAATAGCAAACCATGCTAAAATGGATGTCATGCTTGTTTCAAATATTCTTAAAACGTTAGAAAAGAAAAGTTTAATACAACGAACCCTCAGCAAAGTTGATAGCCGAGCAAAAATAGTCAATGTAACTCATTCAGGGATTACTTTATCACAACAAACGGTTCAAGATGTAGAAACATATGATAAACAATTTTTTAAAATTTTAGATCAATCACTTCCGAACTTTAATCAGGAGTTACTTAATCTTAGTCTACAATAGCAATATGACAAAATTTTTTATTGGAGTTGTTTCGAAAGAACATGTGCTAATTGGTGTAAAAGCTGGTATCGCTCAGATTGGACACGGGAAAAGAACTGGTTTAGCGAGAATGCATAAAGGAGATTGGTTAGTTTATTATTCTCCCAAAATAGCTCTTGATTCAAATGAAAAATTACAGGCATTTACTGCGATTGGGCAAATGGTTGATGATGAAATCTATCAAGTAGAAATATCTCCCACGTTCAAACCATTTCGACGAAAGGTGAAATATCTTCATGTTCATGACACACCAATTGCTCCTTTAATTGAAAAATTATCATTTATCAAAAATAAAAATCAGTGGGGATATATTTTTCGTTATGGACTAGTAGAAATAACGACAGAAGATTTTGAATTAATTAAACAGGCAATGACCTAAGCCAATCTTTTATTCCCCTATCTGTCCAAGTTATTTCTCTAAATTATTTTCCTTGCTTTTCGCAAAGTGTGAGTTTGATTATTGAGGAGGTGCAAACCTAAACAACCCTCTAGGTGGCAAGTCTCGAATGCAATATATATCTAAATTCTATTTTCTTCTTTAAACTTTTCTTTATATAAATCTCTTAAAACTTTTTTCTCCTTTTAAAGCCTTTAGATTCTTATGCTCAATTAAATCATTATCTTTTATCGCCTCTTCAAGTTTCTTTTGTATGTCGCTTAATCCTTTACTCGCCATAGATGTTATGAATTATAACAGGAAATATTCACCGTTGCACCTGAAAGCACAGGTCGTGAATAGCTCCTCTGTAATTCGAGCATGCGTACAGAGGATTAGGCTAAGAAGTGGAAGACAACAGCAGCTGCTAACAAACACGCAAGAGAAGCACCAGATTGAACTGCGATTTTTTTAACGAGCCACTTAGGTTCTGTCCCGCCAAAGATAACTGCGCTTACCTGTGCTGGAACGACAAATCCAAGCCAGAAAAATGCGGCTAAACCAAATGGGTTCCAACCTGTGTAGTTAACAAAGAGCCAAAAAACAATAGCGGTTATGAGAGTGACAAAGGCCTGAATACCGTAGAATGGACCCATCTTACTCATCATCTCCTGCTGTGTTTCTTTTGAAAGTTTATCAAAGCCATGGATTCTCCCCCACAGCTTGCCAAAGAGCGCACTATACCAGACAGCCCCCACTACAAACTGAGCAACGGCTGCGAGTATGATTGCTAGAAAATTTATTTGCATTAACGAAATAGTACAGCTTTTATGTAGTAATTTCAAGACTGTTATCTACGGGGGGTAATATTGGCTGTTTTTTTGGAGGAATGCGGCTATGCAAGATAAACTCTTCATGTGGCAGATATAACACTGTGAATTACAGCAGGGATGTAAATAATCTTATTATTACTCAATGGTGACAATGGCTGAGGGATCGAAATATTCTTTGGAACCTTTGCCCAATAAACCTCTTAGGGCTGCCATGTGGATCATATCACGAGTGATGTTCAGCTCTTTAGCTAATTCATCTTGCTCTACAGCAGGGAGTAAATCCTTCATCATAAATCCAACTAACATCTGTACATCTGCCGTCGATTCAAGAAGCTGTGGGATTGCCACTCCAGACAACATACGATGCACCGCTACCGCCTGTCGAAATGCATCTCCACCTAATGAATCGCTATAATCTACCTCTCCGAATTGATGCATGTGATTTGCATGCATCAACGCGCTTGGATAATCTGCTCGCTCTATTGCGCTAACAGTACTCCTATAGGTCCCTGAGACAATCAGTGCGTTTCGTTCTACTGCGGATCGTATTTCTAAGGGAGATGCTCTCAGACCGATTTTTGCTTTTTGTTGATTAAGCGCATAGCTCGTGCATCGATAAAGCCAGCCTGGTTATGAGAAAGCTCTTTCCCACTAAAGATTTGGGCAATTTGGATATAAGCCACCTTATCTAAGCCGATTGGATTGGGTCGTTCTGGATTACTCATAGAATAGCATTATACAAATAATTTCTTATCTTGCAACTAAGAATTAGCTTGTGGTTGGAGGATGTCCGTCATCGTGTATAATAACTGTCTTACAATTATGATTGAACGTGGAAGAAGAATTAAAGACGCATATATTGCGGGTGCAACTGGAGATCCTCGACGAGATGAAGGTCTCTTTGCTAGAACTGCCTATCGACTAGGGAGAATTGAGGCTGCATATTTTGCGAAGGAAAAACAACAGCGACTTGAAGGCTATGACAGAATGCTTGGTCATCTCGAAAAGATATCACAGGGTTCAAATAAAACTGCACTTCAGATTATTCGACTCACGGGTACTTTTCCACAAGAAAATCAGTCGGAACCAACAGAAGGGTTTCAATTTGAGGAAAAAGGTATTCGTAAGCATAACTGGCATGTTTCATTTAGATCACCGGGTATAGAGCAAAAACCAGATACTATTGCAACTACACCTCTTAACAGACATCTCGGAAGATTTACTGTCACTGGAAACAGTTGGGATAAATCTTCTACTGATGGCGTTGATATCTATAGAAATACCCCAGTTGATGTTGATCTCCAGGTTGACAAGGTTTTGCTTCAGTGCCGCGCTGAATACCTCAATGGCCGATTAGAACCGGCAACAACAAGCGTGCAGATCAATGATGACTTAATGATTGATTTTGAAAGTCCTTTGCCAGATGATCCTAGCGTTAACAATTTGCAATTTACCGTTGACGAGGAAGGCATCACAACAAACCTCAGCTTAGGATATAAGAATGGTACGAGTTCGTTCGACATGAATCCAAAACATCTTACGATGGATCCGGCTAATCTTCTTATAAGGTTACTGAATAATGTACAAGAAACAGCAAAAACATTTCAAGAACTCAAAGAGTTTACTACAGAAGGGTTTAGCGAGAATCCCTAAACCCTCGCTGTTTGAGAAGCTGCGGCAAGGAAGACAGACTATTCTCGTGTCTCTACGCCTCTCTCATACATCGCTGCTATAAAAGCAGCCTGTCCTGCTTTTATAAGGACTTCTACGGTATGCTTCCCACTGGTGCGTTCTGCAAACCATTCTGGATGTTCTGCCTCAAGGGATTGTATTGTTTTTACTAACTTACTCATTCCCCCACCGATTCCACCCTGAAAGGCTTTATCGACATCTCCTCGTTGTGTCAACGTAAAGTCTGTTTCTTTAACAGTCTCTATAGTTCCATCTTTAACCTTCACACCTTGCTCTTGCATCCCAGCAATAAACGCAGCTCGCCCAGTTTCAGTAACCACAAGAACTCTTCTCGTACCATTTAGTCGTGTGGCAAAATATTCTGGATGCTCCTCGACCAGTGATTGGTGCACTTCTTTCCCCGACGATAATGTCCGGTCACCACCAACAAACA
>JAHFKF010000005.1:0-14187 GCA_023245475.1 Candidatus Levyibacteriota bacterium | reverse complement strand
TCACCCAAAGGTTTTTCCTTTATTCCTCGCGCGGCCATTCTTTCAATAAAGGTAGTACGGCCTTCTGCAGTAACGGCTGTGTACACTTTGCCATTACCTACTCTTCTTTGATCCAACAACGAGGGATTGGCTCTCATCAGCTCTTCCGCCACCCTTTCACTAACCTGCATTAACGTGCTTCTCCCTCCGATAAAAACTGCACCTAAACCAAGTTGGCTTAATACGATATCTCCTTCTGCAAGTTGAACGATCTCTTCCTGCAATTCCACAAGAGGTTTGCGATCAGAGCTACGTGCTAATGTTTGTACTGCTGGCAGTTGTGAGAGACTTTCAATGTCGCTTTCTGGACCAAGATAAAGCATGCCATTATCCAATTGCCGGACATCGTTCTTCATCCACATCCCCATGTTGTATGACCAGTTATATTGAGCTGTTTGATAGACACAATCAATGACGATGCCAAACTTTTTACCAAGAGCTCGTCTCGCAAGACGCCCAGTATATTGGGTATAACGAAGGTCAGAGTCTGTCGGACCTTCCCATACCAAGACCTCAGTACCTGGCGCATCAAATCCTTCAGAAGCAACATACGGAGAAATTAATACCTGTACAGCATCGGGATGGTCTTCTGGAAGCTTATACTTTTCTTGAGCATCTAATGCTGGAATTTCTTCACTATGAATTTGTTTAGCTGCTACTTGGTTCACCGCTACACCTGTTTTGATACCTTTGGCAGTAAGTAATTTTGCAAGTTCTTGTGCTTCCCAGACAAAATTTACCGCGACAACCGTTTTGTATTTGTGTCCTTCAGGATTTGCAATAATGGGTGCGAGACGATCTGCAATATAGGGCAATAATTGGGGATGTTCTTTCAAGAGTTTTTCAAGTTTTTTATAATCAATGCGCCCTTCTGCATTGGTAGGTATTTCATCAATGATCTCTTTTGTATCAATTTGCATACCTACAAGAGGCGGCAGGAGATGATCTTCCTGTGCTTCAGGAAGAGTATATGAGTAAACTTGCTCAAAGCCGTAATCTTTAGGCTGCTTATGTTTACCACTATGCCGATGTGTCGTGGCCGTAAGCCCAACAACATTGTTGAACCTTCCTACTTTTTCTTTACGAGTCGGTGTCCCTACATTGTGCACCTCATCAACAATAACCAAATCATATTCATCAGGATCAAGTAATCCTCTACTCATTAAGGAAACCATCTTTTGAGCGGTTTCGACTTCGACATTTACTCCATCTACACCATGCTTCCCTGTCTTGTACAGGAATGAATTTTGTTCTTCCAACGGATTACTTGCTGGCTCCTCTGTATCAGTAACTAATTCATCATCTTCTTCTGCTGTGATATAAGAATCTTCCTGTGATTGATAATCTGCCAGCGCAGTGTGTGTTTGACGCACCAAAGAAAGTTTTGTTCCAGCAACAATCAAAATCTTAGAATATTGGTTCTTACGTAATTGTTTGAGGACTAAGCGATGAATAATGTTTCCTTTGCCTATACCTGTTGCCATACCAATCAGAGGAAATAAGCCATCAGGTTCTCTATTCTCAACTGCCGCAAATGCAACTTCTGATGCATCTGCTTGCAAGAAATTTAGTCTCTCTGTTTGCGCTGCGTCCAAAATACCGTCAACCCCGACAGTACCTGTTTTGCCGTATATCTCTCGTTCCATTAAGAAAGTATATCAAAAAATAGCCACAAAAACAACTATAGGACACTTGAGGGCACTTAGAGCTATCACGTTGACACTTCAGTAAATAATCAGTATGCTAAAATCTATGCAGAAGACTCCCCTTGATCAAGCACGTACGTTAATCCTCTCAATTACTCGGCCAGAAGATGCTCACCAAAAAATCACAGAATTGCAACAATATCCTTCTGAAGAGTTACATGAACAGTTGGAGAATTATTATAATACAGCTCCTCGCATTGCTGCTCAAGGAGATACGCAAGGCATCAGTACCATGCTTCGTGTCTTTGAACACTTTGGTGATCGCTCCCACGACAGAATGCTCTTGCACTATATCGCTCAGGCTGAAGCCAATAAAGGATTATCTGAACTGAATACGGAACAAACACCGCATCATGAGGATATGAAAACAATACTCGCTCTCATCTCAGACGCGTTTACAGATGCAAATAGCATCAATGCACAAAAAGGTACTAAATAATTTAATCAGGCGTTTAGTTTTGTTCGAGGAGAGTAGATGGAGTTTGTGTGTAGATAATTATTTCTCGTCCTTATTCTTTCCTTGCTTTTTACTTCCTTTAGGTTTGCCGTGCTTATATTCATCCCCTGCCCGTAATTCGCTATCTGCTTTGTTATATGCACCCTTATCCCCTGTGCCCGCGGCCTTTGCTCTTCTCAGAAAAATCTCCCCCAAACTCCTTCTTTTCCCTGTTTCTCCATTCCCATTTCCCCCACCATTACCTTCACCATTTCCGCCGTTGCCATTCCCATTTTTAGGTCTTCGTTCTACCATAGCACGATTATACAATTATGGAATCTCCTGTCAAGAAGAAAGAGGGCTACAAAGATTGCCTTAGTAAACCAATTGTTTTGCCTGTCAACATAGTCGCAACATCTCTTTCTATTCTTTTAAAGAGTCGTAAATCAGGTTCACCAGCATCAAAGCTCTGTGTCCCTGCCGGTGTGTTAAGATAACGACTGTATCGTCTCGTAAGTAACAGTTGATCTTGGTGCGCTACCCCCAAAGATGATCCTACAATATTTTTAGGGGCAATCCAGCCTCGGCCTCGCTTTGAAAAACCAAAGTATTGCTCATGGTCATGGCCTGGACGAGGATATGGATCTTGCACAATGAGTAATCCTGGAGTGTGATCTGGAATCGTTGATAGATATTCATGGACTGTTGTTTGTGGAGTGATAATTGTATCTGCCAAGGCGGGAATCGCTCTCTTTTCAAAAAACTTAGTTAATGCACTTTCATATCGCTGAGGCAACGCATCCAAACCAATAAGATCTTTTTTCCTCTGAGGATCTTCGTCTGTAAATTTCCTTTGTATCACATCAGACATTCCTTCAAATTCATCTTGCATGGATAAGAAATGCCCCACATCATATATCAACAGAAAATCGCCTTCTTTCACACCTAGGGTAATTTCTGATGCAAAGTTGCGTGGGCTTGTAGCCCGTAACCCTAACCCCTTTCTTGCTATATCCTGTATCTCAGTAACTGTAAGACGAGTATACGCAGGCAAGCTCTCAGTTACAAATAGTCCTCCTTGGGATTCTGAAAAAGATTCTGTCATAGAAGTTATCTTTTATTTAATCGCGTAGATGCAACGATTAACATTTCTGAGCTGTCGTATCTGGGGCTGCCTGAATAGCATCTATTTGCGTTTGCGTTACTGGTGTTGCAAAAAAACCTTGATCTTCCCCCTGAACGATACTTGCAGATGATTGAATAGCAAGAACTCCTCCGTTTTGATCAACCACAGGTCCCCCATTTCCTAAATTGCCAACAATACTTTCCCTCGTAGAATCTTTTGCTCCTGTTTGTTGATCATAAGCAAACCCCTTTGGAGTACCCACAAATACAACATCCCATTTTTTGGAACCATAGAACGGTTTTTCTATTGCATTGCTACTCGCATTTACTTGAGCTGGTAATTCTCCTCCAACAATCTGATTTGTGGTATCAGGTGTTCCGCCAGTCCCATCGAGTACAACTCTTGAAGTGACATCATAAACCATTCCCGAAGCATCCACTTCGGATGCAATTGTTACAGGGGTTTCAAAAAACGGATCTGCAACAGTAGCCACTGCTAAATCCACGTTTGAATCTGCATCTCTTTTTACCGAAGTTACTCTATGTTCACCTGATGAGGTCTTAACTGTATATGAAAAGTCTTTGTCATCATAGTGTCCACACTTAACCGTGGAATCTTTTGGCTTTGAGCCAAACATTCCTGCTGTAGTAAGAATTTCAGTTGAACTAATCACAACTCCTGAAGCATATGGGACATCGCGTTGTATGCCGCCTGTGTAGGTAAAGACTCCCACTTTGGAAGCCACATCCAAAACGCTTGAGGGAGCCTGTTCTGAATCGAATGAAGGTGCTGTTGACACATCCACACTAGGCTCCATTGAAGCAGCTTCCGATAACGGAGGAAACGAAGGGAATGAAGGAGAGACAGTTGGGGCTTCAGTTACCGTCTGAGAAGTTTCTGTTCGTGGGGCTACTGAGGAAGTAGATTCTGAATTGTCCTTACCAGCGCAGTAACCAATACTACCTACCGCAGCAAGAGCTGTAAAAGCTACAGCTCCACCTAAAACTCTTTTACGAATCTTTTTACTTTTTTTATCAAGATCTATTGTTGGTCGTTGTTCGGCACTCATAATATAGGATTTTATATCATAAAGTATGATTATTTACAATAGGCTGTCTAGAAAAGGTAGTGGTACAGTTTGAATCCGAGGGTGCTTGACCGCTCATGATGGTTATGCTACTATTTCCTCATGGATATAAACCAGTTAGCAAAGAAGGTTGTTGATGACACAACTGAAGAGAAACAAAAGAATCCAGCTGCTGTTGCATTAGGCCGTCTTGGTGGGTTGCGTGGTGGTAAGGCTCGTGCCGCTGCGTTGACACCTGAGAAGAGAAAAGAGATTGCTAAAAAGGCAGCTGCCTCGAGGTGGAAGAAGTAGGTTACTCTTCAAAAGGCATTCTGATTTGTTTAGCAGCTGGTCTATGACTCAAGATTTCCTCAATTTCATAGTCTGTTTTCATTCCACCATCGCTAATCCACTGCTTTTTCCTCAATTTAACCTTTAAAATATCATCTTTTGCAAATGACTCTTTATTCTGTTGTACTCGATCCAAAAAACCTTGATCTTTAACTGTTGCGTAAAAGGAAACATTTCCGTCTGTAAGTTTCCATTTATTGCCTTCGGTGAAAGAAATAGTTATTGCTTGTAGATTAGTTTCTATAATTTGGTCATCCAAAAGTTCGTCCTGAGCATCTGGCGTTTTGAAAAATTCCTTCTCAGAGTCAATCACCTTAGTTATACTTTCTCCATGTTTTACAGCAAATTCATCAACACCTGGCTTCTGTAATGGCTGAAAAATGATAGTTTCAACAGATTTTCTTGCCTTGATATTTCTATATAGATCAATTACTTTATCTTCAACTTCTTTCTTTTCATCATCAATTTCAACAGTGGATTTTCCTTCACCAATCCTCGTTATTTTTTTGATTGGTCTATTTTTAACCCACTTTATGAACGGGATTAAACCAAAACCATTTAGTGCATTAAATCCTGTTATGCTCAATATTTGAGTAACAGCAACAGCTTCTTGAGAAGTTATTAGTGTGGTTAGTTGGCTTGCTAACGTTTGTGCTAAAGTAAGATCGACTTGAAAACAGCCTGTTTTAAATGAACCTTTTACATTTACGTTTACTGTTGCAAGATCACCATACAGTACCTTATTTGCTTCTTCGAGAAGATCCCCAACAGCTAGTAGAGCAGGGGCTAAATCCCTAATATCTATTTCGTTATTCTCTAGCGCCGAGCCATCATAAATAATTTGAAATTCTTCTTTTTGTGCCATAGTCTTATCCTAACCGAGAGATGACTTGAAGTAAATTGATATTTACTGTGTCAAAAACTCGCAGCAAGGCTCGCTTGCGAGTTTAACAATTGTAGAGAAAGAATACAAGATGACGAACTACATCATCACTTGACAATGCTTGAGCGGTCAAGTATAATACTCTCATGAATCAATTAACTCTTGATAAAAAGGTACAGGTCATTTCGTGTCTGGTTGAAGGCAATTCTATTAGGGCAACGTGCCGTATGACTGGTGTTGCTAAGGGAACAGTTACCCGACTTCTGGTAAGTGTCGGCAAGGCATGTGCAGAGTACCAAGATGTAACGCTCCGTGATCTCTCCTCTAAGACAATCGAATGTGATGAAATCTGGTCATTCTGTTATGCAAAAGAAAAGAATGTTCCTCAAGAGCTAAAGGGACAAGTTGGGTTTGGTGATGTGTGGACATGGACAGCTCTTGATGCCGATACCAAGCTTGTTCCAAGTTGGCAGATAGGATCACGTAATGCAGAGCATGGGATTAGGTTTATGAATGATTTGAAGAGTAGATTGACTAATCGTGTACAACTCACAACAGACGGCCATAAAGTGTATCTCAAGGCCATAGAAGAGACTTTTGGAATTGATATTGATTATGCAATGTTAATTAAACTATACGGCGAAACATCAGACGGAGAGAAACGATATAGCCCAGCAGCTTGCATTGCAACAGAACACCAGATTATCCGAGGAAATCCAGATGTAAAAAAGATCTCTACAAGTTACGTTGAGAGACAGAACCTTACGATGCGAATGAGTATGAGACGGTTTACCCGATTAACCAATGCGTTTTCAAAAAAGATTGAGAATCTTGAGGCAGCAGTTGCGCTTCATTTCATGTACTACAATTTCTGCCGACCACACAAGACGCTGAATAAAGAAAGGAACTTAGGGATAACACCAGCAATGGCAGCAGGGGTAACAACTAGACGATGGATTATTGAGGACGTTATTGGACTTTGTGCGCAAACAGATTAAATAAGTTTAACGATATAGTTTTCTCTCCATTGACACAATACGGCTGGTTGTATTAACTTAGATATAGAGTGCATTTTCTAGAGTTTTATAGGGACTATTCCTATAGATAGGTATACATATGTATGTAAATATGCTAAAATCCACATCCTGCACCACCCTCTTGCACTTTTTACAAATTAACAATCGGGATTTATGTCGGATTAGCTAAAAGGTAGTACGCCTGGAGAGATTCGAACTCTCGGCCTATCCCTTGGAACGGGATTGCTCTGTGTCTTATTTAAGGAACTCCACTGAGCTACAGGCGCGTATCTATCAATTAGTTAATCCGATTTAGATTCCGATTCTTTGTTAAAGACCCCTAAAAATGCAAAAAACCGCCATACTAGCGGTTCCTCCTCAATGAGATAAATTGTTTTGAGGTCTACTTCCTTTAAGTGAGCGTTGACTGTTTGAAGGGATGCTCTTGTGCAAGAGCTAATCCCCTGAACGTTTAGGGAAGTAACCCCTTCAAAAAGTCAAACTTTCACTTTCAGCGGTTGTTCAGGCCGCTAGCAAGTAAAATAGTAACAGGTCTAATCGTTTTTGACAATAGTGCTGATTTCGTATTTTATTCAAATTGACCCACTACCCTAGAAAACAACGGCATTGACTAACGGCAAATAAAGGTATATAAAATAGATATGGCAAACAGAGTCGTACATTTTGAGATTGAATCAACCGACGTAAATCGTGCAAAGAAATTTTATAGCGATGCTTTTGGTTGGGAAATGCAAGACCAAGGTGGCGAAGATTATGGTGGTTACGTCGTTGCCAAAACAGGAGAGATGGATGAACTAGGCATCAATGGTGGTATCTTCAAAGGCGGAGACAAAAAAGAGCTCAATGCATTCTCATGCGTCATTGGGGTTGACGATGTCCACAAAGCAATGGCTGATGTAAAAGCTGCCGGTGGCAAAGTATTACAAGAAGAACCAACTGATATTCCCAAAATTGGACTCTACGTCAAATGCGAAGATACCGAAGGCAATCGCTTTACCCTCCTCCAGCCTGATTTGGAATCAATGCCAAAAGCTAAATAAATAAGCTAATAGTATGGCTAAGACGTGTACTCATCAAGATCAAATTAAGGATGTAAAACCCAAAACTCCCAACGGCTGTGAAGAATGTCTTGCAACTGGAGACACATGGGTACACTTACGCCTTTGCCTTACGTGTGGACATGTTGGTTGCTGTGACAGTTCAAAAAATAAGCATGCCACCAAACACTTTCATACGACAAAGCATCCTATCATCAAATCATTTGAGCCCGGCGAAGACTGGAAATGGTGTTATGTTGATGAAGTAGGATTGGAATAATATTTAATAAAGAATATGACTATCTCTGTCGGAACATTTAATCTTAATAACCTCTTTTCCCGTTTCAATTTTTATGCGGAGATTGACTCCTTAGAAGACGTAGCCGATGGCGTCACCTTTGAAGGGCATACAGCAGATGCAGAAAATAGCATGATTAAAGTTCGTACATACAAAGGCAAACTGGTCAAGCAAAAAGATCCTGAAGAGTCTGCGATCATTGCCGAACGGATTAAACGAATGAACCTTGATGTCCTGGCTGTCCAAGAAGTTGAGGATCAAGATACGCTAAAAGAATTCAATGCGACGCTCCTTGATAACATGTACCCTTTCATTGGCGTCATCGAAGGCAATGATCCTCGCCTCATTGATGTTGGGATTATGTCCAAATTGCCCATTGGTGGACTTACCTCTTGGCAATATACGGTTCACCCAGATGATTCCGGCAGACGTATCTTTAGCCGTGACGTGCTTGAAGTTGAAATTCTTGATGCAACCCGCAAGAAAACACTCTTCACCTTGTACAATAATCACTTAAAAAGTCATTTCGTCGACTTTAGAACAGATCCAGTAGCCGGTGCCAATGCCAGTAACCTTACTCGAAAGCGCCAATCAGAAATGCTTGCTCAAATACTCAAAAAGCAGACTCGTCCAAACAGTAACTACATTGTTCTAGGAGATATGAATGATCCTCTCGATGCTGCTTTTCTCAATGCGTTTACTCAGGATCCAGAACTAGGACTAGTCAATGGACTAGCAAATCCCACAGAAACACAATCATTTAAAGAAGAACTGTCAAACAAAGCCTGGACACATCGTTTTAAAGAGTCAGGCAAGCCTGCTGAGTATGCGTTATTTGATCAGATTTGGCTAAGTCCAAACCTTGCAGCAAAACAAACAAAAGCAATGATTGATCGCAGAACACTCCTGTCTGGCGATGGCAGCGATCACGACCCAGCATGGGTAGTCTTGGAGATATAAGTATGGCGACGAAGCAATCCACCGTTGATTTCCTGACAGAACAAATGCAATCAGCAGGAAATATCCGAAGCCGCAAGATGTTTGGGGAATATGCGATTTATTGCGATGAAAAAGTGGTTGCGTTGGTTTGTGATGATCAATTGTTTATCAAACCAACAGAAGCAGGCAAACAATTCCTTGATGAAACCCACAAGGCTCCTCCCTACCCTAGCGCCAAAATGTATCTCAGAGTTCCTGAGTCCAAATGGGATGAAGCAGAATGGCTAACGGACTTTGTGAGACAAACCACAGCCGAACTCCCCCTTCCTAAGAAGAAAAAACGCTAGTCTTCAACAGAACGATCTACTACCTCTTTAACCATTCCTCGAGTAGCATTCACCCACGCTAATCGTTCAGCAAACCCTTCCGTCTGTGCAGGATCATCCCACATAACACTTAACGTATTGAACAAAAAATCTTCACCCGAACCAAGCTCTTCTATAGTAAGACTGTGAGGATTTAGTGTTGGATCAGATGCATCCTTCAAACTTAGTTTCCCAAAGAACTCGCCATGATAACCATCTCCCGTATCAAGCCACACAGTCGTCCCCCATCCAGTTGATGTATTTTGTCGGTATGTACTTGGTACTGCAATATGTGTCCGTTCAGAAGATGGCTCCCCAGACAGGAGCAACAATGAGGCAATTTGAGGCATGATGGACGTCAAAAGAGCTGCTTGTTGGGGTTGAGATTCACGTAGAGCATCCTTTTCCTCAAGCAATTGCTGTCCAAGTATTGAGAGCTCCCTAGTATACGTCTCTATCTGCTCTTGCACATCAGTAGCTCGTGTGCCAACAGCAGCATACAATGGCACGGCGATACGTGCAATTCGTGCCAAATAGTACGTCTTTCTATCGCCGCTTACCGCCGCGTTGCGAGCAATTCCATCATAGAGAACCTCTGCTTTGGTAAAGTGCGGTTTTGCAGAGAACTTGTTTTGACTTGCTTCGTACATACCAATGTCCAGATGCATCGAAGCAAGAGCAGCAGTCTCTTCCTGATCAAGAGAGCTTTTATCCAAGAAAGAAACCGCTCGTTGCATCTCTTGATACTCAGCAGAGACAGAGCTATCAGGAGGCAGCGATGCATAATAAGAAATTACATCTTCCTTTGTTTGAAAAACAATTTTCTCCGAGAGATTTCTAACTGGGTAGGATAAGCCCTCCACCAAAGCATCTTTTAACGAGTCGGCAACTTGATGTAAATGTACTAATCGGGCAGGCCTTCCTGGCTCAAGCTTACGATATTCACTGTTCGCTGCATTAAATATCGCAACAGAGTGTCCTCCACGTCCCCCTCGATTATGAGTTTTAACGGCTGCATCGATCTGTTTGTCCAGCGCATTTTGTCTATTTACATCAACAACTGCTTGAAGCGTACCATAAGGATGCTTTGCTTTGTACTCGCTGTGTGCCAACAATGCAGGATCTACAGACGTAGCAGAATGATTTTTATCAGCAGTAACCGCAGCATTGAACCCCTTTCCGCGCAGAAGATCAAACACATACAATTGTGATTGGTGCGCCTGTCCAACACGGGCATTCACAAAACGTGACGCTGCGGGTAAGAGCAAGAAATCCTGTTCATCATTGAGCACATTGAGTATCGTAAGCGCCTGCATAAAGACGACATCATGAGTTTGTTTCGCGGCTTTGACATAGCCAAGAGCAGATTCTCCCACATTACCTAACGATAAGAGATAGTTTGTTCGCTCACGAGAAAAAAGCTCAGGATCAGGGTCTCCCAAATAGGCAGCCACCACGGGCATAGTGATAGCACCAAGTTTCCCCTGTAATTGTAATACTTGAGAAGCTGTTCTTTCTTTTGCAAGTTCATCAAACTCTTCCTTTGCTGTGGCAAATAAAGGGATTACCTCAGGACGTTCAGGTGTATCTGTCGGTTTTCTAGTAAGCTCACTATAGAGAGAATATCCAGATTCAGCGATCATCCATGCTGCATGAAAACGCCGCTGAGGAGTTCTTCTCCCTTGCAGCAAGTCTGCATGCCAACCTTGGAGTTGTTTTGATGGTAAACTGCCAAAAGTAACCCACGGGTCTATTGACAGATATGCATGTTCTGCCATTGCAGCTTTGTGTTCATGCTCAGGATTAATAGATGGTTGTTCTTTGCGAGACATACGTGATCGAATTATATCAAAAGCTATCGCACAACGAAATAACTAGGAGACTAACTTGCGGAATTCATTTAAGTAGCTAATTAATAGACTTTCAAACTCTTTGTCTGTTACGTCTTGTGGCAATTTTATAAAGAACTCTTTGAAGAACGGATACTTTGTTGCCATCGGTTTATCACAAGCTTCAAGGAATTTTGTAATCGCTTTTTTGACTTTATTATCTTTATCAGGAAACTTATGCCGAGTGAGATTCGCCTCTGCAAATGCTGCATTAAGAAGCTTCTGTGCATTCTCCCAGACATCTTCAAGTGTCTCTTCTTTGACAGGCTCACGAATCCATCCCATAAAGAATTCATCAAGATTTTTGGTGGTCTTGCTCTTGGCAAAGATGCTAAAGGAGATGTCATCCGCGTAGATATCTTGGATGTTGTTAAGAATGGCACTGAGAATTTGGTCTTGAAACGGCATCTGCTGTTGCCCTGACATCACCCATGAAGTAATTGAGGTTAACAATGAAACGTTATGGGACGGGTGTTGTGTTTGGATACGATAAATATGGCTCAATTCATGAATTAATAAATTGAGTGCGCCTTGGTTGGTCATCGCCATCCCGGAGACAACAATAATTGGCTTGCCATCCTTCTCAGTTGTATAGCCCATAAACGGCAAGTCTTGCTCAAGCTGCACGCCAATTTCACCTGTAATTGGATACCCTGCTGTCTCCATGAGAACTAAGGCTTGGGTCTTGAGCTCTTCTAATCGGCTAAGGGATTGATGAATCATATTGGCATTATACAAGATTTATTGCAGTTTTTCTGCTGCTGCTTCGGTAAACTCCGCATGTGGAGTAGCTAAGGGAACGATCAGCCCTCCCGATCTTGTAAACTGTTGTTGAAAATGTGAGTTTGGGTTAATTAGTTCTTGATTCACAACCATAACATACGCAAACCGATCAGTCGATAAGCGTTCTTGTAACGGTCTCAGCTTCTTAATAATCGATTCTTGTGTAAGAGCTTGTGCCAAAGAACCTTTTTTACTTGCAGTTGAATGTGGAGCATTTGATGTTTTTACCTCAATAACTACCGGAAGGAAATTTATCATGAGAAGATGATCATATTCAGCCACCTGCTCTGGTTTACCATATGGACCTCGTTTTTTCCAGCAAACCAGCATGCCTTGTTGATTCTGCTTAAACAGATAGTTTGCTGTTTCATCTCCATCCACAACAGGATCTCTGATGATCCTGTCCTTAAGGGCAGGATCAATATTTGCTGCTTTTTCAATAACATGCCCCACATGTATTTCAGCAAGATAGCCTGAATCAGCAATTCTATTGAAACGTCTCGAATCCATAACAATCATCTCCCAATCAGGAGTAGCTTCCTTAATACGCTCCCCCAAAGCATTCACACTTGGATTGGTAGTCAAAAGAAATGGTAATCGTAATGGCTCCACGTCTTTACGTCTTGGTTGTCTCTCAGTCATGGGGGAAATTATAGCATATTATCAAGTAGTAGGATTGCCTTTACAGAAAGCATCTGTTATTATTCCTCAATGCCTGAACGAGCTGAAAGACAAACACGATTGTTATCTCGCTATGTAGTAGACCTTTCTGCTGCAAAAATTCCGTCAGAAGCACTGAGAGCAAGTAGCACATCCAAGCTAACCAGCAGTGAACTAAACCCATCAACGCAAGAGTATTTCCTCAGAAGCCAAAGAGAAATATTGCAAACTGCTAAGAGGGCAAAGGAACGTGCCGACCCACAACAGAAACAAACTGCAATTGTCTTTGGAGCAGGCCCAGGAGGAGACATCCCTCTCAAAGCCCTTGCAACTATGTTCGATGCGTTAACTCTGGTTGACATTCGTGCTGATAAAACCGTCAAAACAATTGCGCTTCTACCACCTAATCTGCAACAAAAAATAACTATTGTCGAAGCAGATGTAACGGGTGTAGTAGCAAGTACTCTCAATAGTATGCAATGGAACAAAAGACAAACATCAACTGATGCCAGCTTTATAAACAAAATGACTCAAGAATTACCAACTATCGAAGTGAAAAATAAAGCTCCAGATCTCGGTAAACATACATTTGTTTGCTCATCGCTGGTTGCGTCCCAACTCTATGATCTTCCATATGCATACATGCAGAAACTCAATGAAACAAAACATCATTATCCATTTACCTATCGTACGAATGTATCCACTACTGTTCGTGAACTCCAACGCGAACATCTGAGATATCTTGCCAGATCCACAGCCGAGTCTGGTCTTATTCATTTTGCAGACACCTATGCAGCCCATGAACAGACACCAACAGGAGAGAAGAACTTTCCTATGATCGAGCCAGGAGTAAATAGCGTCCTTAATACTATCTTCAACCGAGAAGAACGACCAAGCTCTAATTGGCAATACTCTGACACGCGAAGATACACAATCCGCTCATTTGTGCTTGATCCTCATCGAAGTAAATAAGAATAACTTACTTGACTTTTGTTCTATAAAAAGTGTACGATGAATATCTTATGGCAAATGATGCAAAACAGAAAGATGATGAGAAATGTCCAAAGTGTGGTGCGCCACTTGGAGAAATAACCCTCACAAAAACAGGTCGTAAATTACAACGATGCTCAAAAGGTTCTTGGGATCCAAACACTCGCCAAAATGTCGGCTGTGATTATGTCAAATGGCTTGAGATTGAACCAGAAGAACTTGATGAGAAGTGCCCCAAATGTGGCGGTAAATTAATCCTCTCTGTCACCCGCTTTGGCAAGAAGATGAAAAAGTGCTCAAACGGAACATGGAACAAAGAAACCAAAAAGGTTGAAGGGTGCGATTATGTTGAATGGATCAATGGGACGACCGAAAAGCTTGACGAAGACTGTCCTGAATGCGGAAAGAAACTTGTCCTTTTTACTACCAATGCGGGCAAGAAAATGAAAAAATGCTCAACTGCTGGCTGGGATAGCACCAACAGAAAAGCAACCGGATGCACCTATGTGTACTGGCTTAAACCAAATGAATATCCACAAAAACCTCAAGATAATGGCGGTGAAGAGTTCCTTCCTCCAGAAC
>JAHFKF010000071.1 GCA_023245475.1 Candidatus Levyibacteriota bacterium | reverse complement strand
ATTGTTCTGCTGTTTCGAAACATCGTTAATCACCTCAATAATATGTTCTGCCGCATCAGGCTTAATCAGCAGTTTTGCGTCTGCACTATGCTTTGTATACTCTGATAACCGTTGCAGCATCTTTTCTATTGTGGCATATAACAGCCCAGATGTTAAGGAGTCTTGTTGTACTACTTCCGCAATGCCAACTTTTTGGGCAAACAGAGCATTGGTCAACTGCTCATTGTGCTGTCCATAGGGAAGCGGAATAAAAAGAGCGGGTTTGCCAAGCGAAAGCAGCTCGGTCAATGTCCCCATACCGGAGCGAGCAATGACAAGGTCTGCTTTT
Organism: Candidatus Levyibacteriota bacterium; assembly: GCA_023245475.1. Classification (GTDB taxonomy): domain Bacteria; phylum Patescibacteriota; class Microgenomatia; order Levybacterales; family UBA12049; genus JAHFKF01. The sequence continues at coordinate 6,523 of JAHFKF010000071.1, read as the reverse complement.
TGTAACACTGTCAACGCCTCTGTTGGGGCAAAAAACTTTGTTATTACATAATGCTTTTGTAATTCTATTGGCAAAGACTTCTGCACGGTTTGCAGCCGATCATAATCTGCAAACTCTTTGGCATCCCCCGTCTGGTGAACAACCCGGTAGTGTTGCAACAGTTTTTCCAGACAACCTTCAATGAGACGATTAATTGCATGCGAACCAGCACTTCCCCCGGTGATGTAGATCAATGGTTCTCTTCCCGAAGGCAAATCAACCGTCGATTCATTCTGTTTAGTTTTCAACGGATTACCTGTCAAAACAATCTTTTCCCTAGGAAAAAATCGTTCTGAAGACTTCCAGGAAATGCATACTTTGTCAGCAACATGAGCTGAGATTTTATTGGCAAGACCCGCTCCGAGCGTTTGTTCATGAATGACAATTGGCACTCCAAAACTTCTTGATGCTAAAACAACAGGCACTGACAAATAACCTCCAAATGAAATAAGAACATCCGGTTTGAAATTTCGAACAAGTTGCAATGATTGAAAAAAACCAACAGGAATTTTGGCAAGCGATGAAAAAGTATGACTTGTCAGGCGACGTTGCAGTCTTCCGGTTGTAATTGTTTTGAAAGGAAGATTTAACCGCTTTGCTGTTTGATACTCAAGAGAAAGAGCACTGTCACCTTCTAAAGAATACTTCCTGCCAACCACAAGAATCTCCCACTCTTTTGGCAATTTCTCAATAAGAGCAAGAGCTGGCGTAAAATGTCCCCCACCCCCAGCAACAATAAGAAGTTTCATACTGCTCTATTATATACTATTTCGTTCGCTGCTTTGAAATATTTAAGAGGATGCCCACTGCTGCCATGTCTACAATAAGGGCTGATCCACCGTAGGAAATAAAGGGTAAGGGTACACCCGTTAATGGGAAAAGCGCGGTCATTGCTCCCAAATTAATCACTGCTTGAATCCCAATAAAAGAAATAATCCCGGCAGCAAGGAGCTTTCCAAACGTATCAGGAGCACGGGATGCGATAAGTAATCCTCTCCAAACAAAAAGCAAAAAGAAAAGAATCAGTACGACAGATCCCATAAATCCAAACTCTTCTGCAATGATTGGGAAAATTGAGTCTGTCACGTTTTCGGGAAGGTATGCATGCTTTTGAATCGAGTTACCAATTCCTAAACCAACAAGTCCCCCCGAACCTAGAGCAATTAACACTTGTTTAATGTGATAGGACGCATCCGTAAGTGATTTGTCGACATTGAGAAAGCTCGTAAGACGTGCTGCTCTGTAAGGAGCAACCAAAATTAAGAGAAGACCTCCAAACGCAATGACAGGTGCTGCCAAAAGAAAATGCTTGAGGTTGCCACCTGATAAAAAATAAATGATTGTTGCTTCAACAAGAATAATCGATGCTGTTCCCATATCCGGCTCAAGCATCACAAGCAGGAGCACTGCTCCAATAAGCAGAGTAAACGCCATAAATCTCCCTTTCTCTTTGATAGAAAACCACGCTGACAAATAGATAGCCAAAATCAATTTGACAAACTCTGCTGGCTGTAAAGTCATAAAGCCCAGATTAATCCATCGATGAGCACCATTGGCTCCAGATCCAATGCCAGGGATAAAGACCAACAAAAGGAGTAACAATGCAACAAGCAGCAACGGCAATGCAAGATTAAAGAGCTTATGGTAATCAAACATCGAAAAGATAAAGAGGACAACAAATCCAATCATTGCCCAAACCATCTGGTCTTTGATGAAGCTATATTTGTCACCAAAAAGATTATATGCAAGAACAGAAGAGGCATCATACACCATGAGTAAACCAAAGAGGATAAGAAGCGTTACAATACAAAAAAAGATAAGATCAAACTTTTTCATAGTCAGTGTGCTGTCATCCTGAATTTATTTCGGGATCTATATACAATAATAACAGATGCTGAAATAAATTCAGCATGACAATTTAAGAAGGGGACTTTAGATAAAGGCGATAAAGATACCAAGAATTGCGAGGAAAAATCCAACAAGCCATGCGCGCATAACAACCTTAGGCTCTTCCCAACCTCTGTTTTGCAGATATAAATGGAATGGAGCAACCGTAAAAGCTTTTCTTCCAAGGTATTTCTTGCTCAAGAGCTGAATCATTGAAGAACATACTTCAATCACAAAGAAACCACCAATTATTATCAATGCTAACACTTTACCTGTCAGTAATCCAACCACTGCTAAGACGGCACCAAGAGCAAGTGAACCGACATCCCCCAACCAAATACGTGCACGGAAAATATTGAAATATAAAAATGCTGCAACACTACCAATCAGTACAGCAATAAAAATCCCAAGTGGTTCATCGAGCTGCTGAGAATTAATAACGAGGAACGCCAACATACAAATAAGGAAGAGTCCTGAAGCCAAACCATCAAGTCCATCGGTGATATTGAGTGCATTTGCAAAAGCAACAATCACAAACGCTGCAAAAGGGATAAATAAGATACCAATATTTACCACACCAAGACCATGAATAAAAATAAACGAATAGCTTAGTTGGACATAAAATACTGTTGCAATAATAATTGCTAATACCCACTGAATAATAAATTTGTGTCGGAATCGAAGACCAAAGAAGCCGTTTTTCTTTCCAGAAAGTTTTTTATAATCATCATAAAAACCAAGCAAACCAAAGCTAATAAATGAGAAGAATAACACGAAAACCTCCCAAGGCTTTAACATCAAACCAAACATGCCATACGCCCACATAGTCCAAATTACCGTAACAATGATAATAAGAAGTCCTCCTCCAACTGGCGTACCTGCTTTCCAAGAATTAAATTTGTCAAAGATAGGTGTCTTTTTATCAAACATATCCTTGGTTACCTGCTTCTGACGTTGCATTTTGATCTTATAAAGGAAATCAATAAAGGGGACGAGAAGTATGATGGTTAAGATACATGAAGAGATGGTAAGCCCGAGCAATCGTTCCATAGGTAAATTATACCAGAGGTTTAGCTTATTGCGCAACGAGGATCTTATGTAAACGTTCTGCTTCTGCTAGTTCTTCCTTAGTATTCACACCTCTCCAAGGCATAGCTCCAGCCTGCACCGTTGCTAGTTTTTCGTGATGTTCCATAGCAATATGGATAAGACTGGTAAGATAATATTCACCAGTAATAGGGCTCTTTTTAACAGTTGGTAAATATTTCTTTAGGAAATCAACTTGAAACAGATAACATGCAGGATTAATTTCATTGAGTGCACGCTCCTTACTAGTTGCGTCTTTTTCTTCAATGATTGAAACAACTTCTCCTGAGGCATCTCGAACAATGCGACCTAATCCATGAGGATTTACAACATCGATTGTTAACATCGTTAACGCAGCATCTGAGGCTTTATGCTTTTCCGCTAACTTCATAATAATATCTTCTTTATAAAATGCTGAATCATCTCCTTGAATAACAAGTACATCTGTTATTTCTGAAGGCAGCACGGCAAGTGCAGATTTAAGAGCATGAGCTGTCCCCAACCGTTTCTTTTGCTCAGCAAACAGTACACGCGAATCTTTGAGAACATTCTGCACTGATGCTTTGGCAAACCCAACAACGACAACAATTGTCTTAAAGTGCATTGCTTCCAATGTGTGGATCGAATGAAGAATCAAGGGTTTGTCAGCAAGAGATAAAACAACTTTGTTTGTGGACTTTGCTTGCATGCGTTTACCGCGTCCAGCAGCAAGAATAATTGCACCAAAATTGTTCTCTATCGTACTAGTCATGTTTTATTCTTTCAATTTTAGCGCCCAATTTTTCTAGCCGCTTTTCAAATTGTTCATATCCACGATCAAGTCGCTCAATACCATAAATGGTCGAAGGGCCATCTGCAATCAGTGCGGCAAGCACAATTGCAGCTCCAGCTCTAATATCAAGTGTTGTCATCACAGCATTATGCAGTGGTGTAATTCCAGTAATCGTAACTGCATGGAAGTGTTCCTCTTTATCATCCTCAAGATTAAAATTATATACTGCTTCAGGATTTTCAACTTTTGGATTAAAGAGTACAGCATTGGCACCCATTTTTTGCAAATCAGGAACATAGCCTAATTTACTTTCAAACACGGTTTCATGAATTGTAGAACTGCCTCTTGCTTGTGTCATCATCACAGCCCATGGAGCTTGCCAATCTGTCAAAAATCCTGGATGAATTCCTGTCTCAACATCAACTGCTTTGAGCGTACCCGTAGCAAAGAAACGAATGCCATCTTTTAAGATCTCATAACCTGCACCTGTTTTTTTATATTTTTCAAGGAAAGGTCCGATTGCTGCTTTGTGTGCATCTTTGACAAGAATGCTTCCTCCGGTAATAACAGCAGCAATTGCAAAAGTCGCGACTTCAATTCGATCAGGACTGATAGAAAATTCTGCACCATGTAATTTCTTGACCCCTACTACGGTAATCTCTCGATGTGCAGTCCTCTTGACGTTGCCACCCATCCTGTTGAGAAGTTCAATCAAGTCATCAATTTCAGGCTCCTGCGCCGCATTCTCAAGAACACTTGTTCCATCAGCCAGCACCGCAGCAAGAATCATGGTCTCAGTTCCAGTATGGGTGTTTTTGGCAAAGTGATAACGAGTAGCACGTAAACCATCGGTCTTCGCATGAAAGTAACCATCTTTGCTTTGATAGGTAATCGAAACATCCATCGTGCCGATACCTGCAACAATGCGGTCAATTGGACGAGCACCGAGACGACAGCCACCAGGGTTTGGAATCTTTGCTTCTTTCATACGAGCAAGAAGCGGAGCAATAAAAAGTGACGAAGCACGAACGAGGGCTGACTTATCAAGTGGAATTGAAGATTGCGTAAATTTCTTCATACGGACAATAACCGTATGTCCTTCCAAGGTTACCTCAGCGCCCACTTCTTTCATGATATCAATCATGATAAAAATGTCTGTAATTAAAGGCACATTATGAATAACTACCTTTTCATCAGTCATGCATGCAGCAACTAACACTTTGAGAGCTGCATTCTTTGCACCTGAAACAGTTGTTTCACCTTCTAATTTGTTTCCTCCAAAAATAATAAACTTCTGCATAGTATATGCTGTCATCTCGAAACTCCCTCTCCTTTCAGGAGAGGGCCTGCCTGCCGGCAAGGCAGGTCGGGGTGAGGTCTGCACTAATAGTCTTAGCTCCGTTGACCTCATCCTAACCTTCTTCTAAAAGGAGAAGGCATCCTTACTCTGCTCGAAAGGACAATGAATCATGAATGGTATAAACGTCACCTGCACCCATCGTGACAAGCACAGTATCAGAGCCGTAATTTTTTGTATTGATATATTGTACCACATCAGACAACTGCGGGAGGTAATGAACGTCTCTCCCTTGTAACTTGATCTCCCCTGCCAAATGGTCAGCAGAAACAGTTTTGTCTGGTTGCTCCCGAAGGGATGCATAAATATCCGTAATGATCACAAATAGCTCATCAAGATTATCAAATGCCTTCGTAAATTCTGTAAACATCAATTTGGTGCGAGAATAAGTATGAGGTTGGAAGATACAGACAATCTTTTTCTTGGGATATTGTTTACGAAGAGCAGCAAGGGTCTTTTTGATTTCCGTCGGATGATGCGCATAATCATCATAGACTTTTGCTCCACTCACTAACTCTCCCATAAACTCAAGCCGCCTTTTTGAGCCACGAAAAGCCAACAATCCTTCTTTGATCTGCTGAATAGGAACGCCGACTTCTATTGCTCCAACTGTTGCACCAAGAGCATTGAGAGCATTGTGCTCACCAACAACTTTTAAGACAAACTCTCCCAGAGACACTCCTCCGTGCTCCACCCAGAAAAACATCTGCTCACCTGAAATATTCACTTTGTGCAGTACATAATCATTGTGTGCTCCAAAACCATAGGTAATGACCTTGCCTTTGTACTGCTTTAACACCCCACGCACTTCAGGATCATCTCCACAGGCAATTAATAATTTTGTCTGTTGCACAAAAGCAGTAAAGGCGGCTCTGACATCGTCAATTGTTTGATAGACATCCGGGTGGTCATATTCAATGTTTGTAACAATCGCCATGTCAGGATGCTGCCAAAGAAACTTGATTGTTTTATCATAACGAGGCTCTGTAACGTATTCATCGGCTTCAACAACAAAATGTCTTCCCTTCCCGAAATGCCCAGGAGCCGGGAGTGACCCCACGTCACCAGTACCAATAATGTAGGATGGATCTAACTTGCTTTCAGTAAGAATCGTTGCAAGCATTGCGGTTGTTGTCGTCTTACCGTGAGTACCAGTCACGGAGATACCAAGCCAATTCGTACCAAGAATCGAACCATCCATGTATTTGCCAACTGCCTCACCTTGCGTCATCACAGGAATCTTTTTGGCACGTGCTGAGACCACTTCGACGTTATCAAATCCTCCGTGAGCACCTGTAGTGATAACTAAATCTGGATCTGTAATATGCGCTGCATCAAAACCAACAAGAGGAGTAATACCTGCTTTGTGCAAGGCTGCATCT
>JAHFKF010000070.1 GCA_023245475.1 Candidatus Levyibacteriota bacterium | reverse complement strand
AGCCTTTAATTCACGCATTACCCCGTCATATTTCTCCCTTCGTATATTGTTCCAATCGATAGAACCATAAATCTCTTCAGGAAACAGAGCAGCAAGTACCGTTAAATCTCTATCTACTTCATATACAGAATGTGCTTGTGGGCTTATCCTCTTACCCATAGATTGATCTAACTCACCAAGATTAAATTCATTGTTAAGATGATCTCCTTCTCCATGAAACATCAATTCAAGTGGTACTTTCATATCAGGGAAATTAACCATGATACGCTTACCTTGAAACTTTCCTTGAAAACGGCTTCCGTTTGTTTCATTTTTATCTTTAAAATTCCCTTCAGACAAATCAAAGTGATCCATCAAACTCGTTTTTACCCTATTCATAAGATCCGTTACTTTAAGATCATTACTTGAGAAGGCTTCTGTAACAATAAATTTCATCCCCATAATATCAAGCACATCTGATTGTGGAGTAAGGCTGTTCCCTTGATTTTTTTCTTCACGAAGCATTGCTTTACGTATTGCTTTAATAACACCTCCTGCACCTTTGGTTCGTGCTTCATAGGTAATAAAACCAATCCCATCAACATGTCGAGTTTGAACATGATGCGCTTTAAGATGCGAGCCATATAAAATATCAGGATCAACATCACTGTTATCTGTTTCAATCCATCGAACTTGATTTGTTTCATTATCGTGCAACGCATGAATAATGGTGTTCTCTCTCTTAGGATATGGACCAAAAAGATCATGGGTTAAATGGTAATTTACCTCCCGAATTCTATCTCTGACTGATCCAGCATGAGCTTCTAGCTCCCCAGCAACAACTGTCAATGCAGATTGCCGTAACAGTTCATACTGCAATCGTGAATCTTCAGAATGTGAAAATGTATAGGTAAGTAGCTCTGCCGGATACGGAGGGAATTCAACGTCAGGAGACAATTTTAAATGTTCGACTTGTTCCGGCGGAAAAAATTTGCTTAATAGTCCATTTACCTGGTTATTTACCGCATTAAATTGAGTTTCATAAAAATCATGAGGATGATCTCCCCCAAAGTAACTACGGATAGAGTCATAAAACTGTCCATTTGCTCTATCAAGAAGAATTCTTCCTCTGTTTCCAAAAAAGTAACTCTTATCCTCTTGTTGTGTTTTGTTTACTACAGCGGCAACTGTAGGCGTGTTTGGAACAAGCCCTGATTCCACACCGAAACGGCTCATCTCGGACAAGGAACTTTGGGGTTTAAATGTAGCAATGCTTAATCTAGATCTTTCAGCACTCATAGAGCCTATAGTTTATCATCTTTTGAGGCTCTTGTCAAGTTCAAAAAAGCAGTGTTAGTGATGTTTTTTCTGGGAATCCTTATAGGAAAGAACTCCCATTGTAAGAACAAACGCACAAATAAGTAATTCTCCAATAAGAGCTATTAAGACGTATGTTTCTTGTGACATTATTTTTTCCTCCTCAGAAGAGCACCCATAACCAGAAAAGCCCCTGTCATGAATATATTTAATACTAACACAATTAGTTTATAACCGTCAATTGATAAGAAAGCCATCGCCCATACGGTAGCAAAGGTGACTTGCGCAAATGCGATAAAGACCTCTGACCAATAAAGAGAATTTGCAATAGTTACTTTTAATTTTTTAACCACATGTCCATAATAATAAGAAACATATAGTATTTCAATAGATTAATTCTTTTTTCTCTTGCGAACATAGGCAATTCCGTGTATGATACAGGCATGATGAGAATACTAATCAACGATACACCGAACCATATTGATAAAGAAGTCCTCGTCCAAGGAGTTGTTGCTGCCAGGCGTGATCATGGCAAGTTAATCTTTCTTGACATTCGGGATCGCTCAGGAATATTGCAAGTTGTAGTAAATCCTAAATTATCAGAAGAGGCATACAAAGTTGCGCTTGAGCTTCGTCCTGAATTTGCTGTGGCTTTGAAAGGTATTGTCAAAAAGCGTCCTGAGAAACTAATCAACACGAAGATTGCAAGTGGAACAGTCGAAGTTGGCGCACACCATTTGGAGATAATTGCTCATGCTGAGACATTACCATTTGATATGGGTGGTGAGACGCTCAATCTTGAACTCCCAACCCTGCTTGATTACCGTTCACTTACCCTTCGTCATGACAGTGTTAAAAAAATCTTTCTGATTCAAGCTGCAATTGCAGAAGAATTCCGAAAAGCAGCAAAAGAACTTGATTGTACTGAAATCTTTGTACCAACCATTGCCGCTGGAGCAACCGAAGGAGGAGCTGACGTCTTCAAAGTCGACTATTATGGTCACGAAGCATTTATGATTCAAAGCCCACAACTCTATAAGCAAATTATGGTGGGAGCCTTAGAACGAGTATTTGTCATCACCAAAGCATATCGCGCCGAGCCATCTGTCACCACACGACACTTATCAGAAGTCACCATGATTGATATCGAGATGGCCTTTATTAATAGCTTTGAAGAATTACTTGATGCGTTTGAATTTGTCGGGACAGCAATGATAAAGAATGTTTCTAAAAACCATGCAGATATTCTTGAAAGCCTGAATATTGAACAGCCATTGATCGCAAATAAAGTTCCTCGCCTCACCCTACGTGAAGCCCAGCAGATTATCACCAAACGCACAGGACGCGATCTTTCAAAGGAATTAGATCTTAACCCTGAAGACGAACGAGAAATTTGTCTGTGGGCACGAGAAGAGCACAAGTCTGACTTTGTCACAATCACGCACTATCCAACCAAAAAGCGGGCATTCTATACCTACCCAGATCCAAAAGATCCAGAATATAGTCTCTCATATGACTTACTCTTTAAGGGCACAGAAATTTTAAGTGGAAGCCGTCGTATCAATGACTATGATCAATTACTTGCTGCAATGAAAGAACGAGGTATTAATAAAGAGAACTTCGGCATGTATCTGCAAGCATTTAAGTATGGCATGCCACCAGAAGGAGGCTTTTCATTTGGCTTAGAAAGAATTACAATGAAATTACTAGAGCTTGCAAACATTCGGGAAGCGTCTCTTTTCCCAAGAGATATGGAGCGTGTCGATGAAAGATTCTCAATCACTGAAAAAAAAGATCAACAAGTTCATAAAGAAAAAAGCTAAACCTGCTCCCGCGCAGCAAACTCTCCCTGTGCCCACTCCCACTGAACAATCCCCTCATGAGACGTGGATTCATGCGCTCACACATCATATTCTTGGAATTATCTCGCTTGTCTTGCTCGTAATTTTTCTAGCACTGACAGTAATCAATAATCAGCTGCTCCAAGAGATTATTAGAAACACAGTCGTTGCTTCAGACATCACAGCAGATATTGCTCCGTATCCCAAAATTATGCAACCATATCTTTTTGACCTTTCTGCAAAAACAGCAGTTGTACTTGATACAGATGCACAAGCCGTACTCTTCTCAAAAAATCCTGAACTCCGTTTTTCAACTGCTTCAACAGCAAAAATCATGACAGCACTCGTCGCGCTTGATTACTTCGCCCCTACCTCAATCTTGACGATTAAAACAGCAGAGGTTGAAGGATCAAAACTTGGCTTTCTTCCAGGAGAACAATTTACCTTTGAGAGTTTACTCAAAGCAATGATGTTGCCATCTGCCAATGATGCCGCTGTTGCAATCGCAGACAATTATCCCGGAGGTCAAAAAGCATTTGTGACAAAAATGAATGAGAAAGCAGCTACTCTTCATTTAGAAAACACGCATTTTGTTGATCCAATCGGAATTGAAGATGATGGAGATTATACAACAGCACTTGATCTTGCAAGACTTGGAGGAATTGGGATGCAAAACCCTGTCTTTGCACAGGTTGTTGGTACACGAGAAACGAGCATAAGCAATATTCGCCAGACAAGATTCTTCCCGCTCAGTAACTTAAATAAATTGCTGGGGTTTAATGGAGTGAATGGCATTAAAACAGGTACCACAACCGGAGCCGGAGAGGTACTCGTAACATCAGCAAACAATAATGGACACAATGTTGTTATTGTTGTGATGAATAGTACTCAGCGGTTTGTAGATACACAAGTCTTATTAAACTTCGTCTCACAAAATGTGGTCTACGTTACTGTGCCGGGGTTTCCTCAGCAGTAGGCGTCTCTCCCTCTTTGATAGCAGAAACGTAGGCAAAGAAGCCTTTATCTCCTTCAAACGCGATAACTGGCGTCAAATATTCCTGTGCCCCTTCTCCGAGGTAATAACCCAAAGTAACATTGTTGATAAGAATCTCTGAATCTGTTCCATCGTAAGCAGCAACATACCCCATGCCGTTTTGCAGTTCTTCAAATGCTTCTTTTGTTGTCTTAATTGGATATGTTGCAACAGGCTCTCCTTCTGCTGGAAAGATAATATCTTTATGATAATAATTTGTGGCAACAACCTCCGGCGCACTTGGTCCAGAAGCTACCCAGAAACTCATCGTTGAGTATGGAGGTTTTGGGTAGAGCATTGGTAAGGTCAACGGAACTTTGGCAGCACCAGGCACTCCTGTGTCTAAATCATACGAAATATCTTTTTGATATAAGTTGACCCTAAAAACTCGTGTTTTAGACAAACTTGTGGTTGGAATCAATGCACTGTTTTGGATTGAAAATAACTGGGGACCGGTAATAAAATGCATCTCTTTGTTGGGATTTTGTGTTTTGTCAAAATCAATATCTGATGGCAATAAATTAACTGTGGTCAAAAAATCTCGCGCAGTACTGATCGCATTGGCTTGATCTGAGATATGTTGTGCGTTTAGCACCGTAAGAGAGGACAGATAATTTGATGTCATCGTAAAATCAAACGTCAAAATATTGAACTTTAATACACGTCTCAGTTGCCCAGTCGTCTCGCTCCATTCATACATTACTTCCCCAATTCGTCGTTCCGGTAAAATACTTCCCGTGTCACGAATAAAACGCAGTGATATTGCTTTAGCTTTGGCTTTATCAAGATTAAGAAAATTCGGTTCATATTGCTTAATTGGATAGACATTTACTCGAGCCGGAAACTCAGGTAACTCACCTGTTAAAGTATTAATTTTATAAGAAAAAGGCGTTGTATATTCACTAGTTGGGAATTGTATAGGAGGAAGCTGTCCATATGCCTGATTTGGAGGAACAGTTTTTGGAGGATACATAATGTTTTTAATCACTATTCCTACTCGGATAACAATAAACAAGACAATAAGCCCTGCAAGCGTTGCTCCTGAAATAAGTCCAGCTTTTTTAGCAAATTCGACTGTTTGGTGAAGTGACATGCATATTGAGTATAAGGCAAAATTTACCTATAATGCAAGGTATGGTAAGAACTAGAATCCCACCAAGTCCTACAGGACAAGATATTCATATTGGCAACTTGTATACTGCCCTTATTAACTTTGCGGTAGCCAAAAAGAATCATGGCAAATTTATTATTCGTATTGAAGATACAGACAGGACTCGATTTCAGGAGGGCGCCGAAGAAAAGATTTTATCTTCGGTGAAGGCATTTGGGCTGCACTATGATGAAGGACCTGATATTGGAGGACCGTTTGCACCATATCGTCAGTCAGAGCGATTACCTCTCTACAAAAAGCATGCTGAAGAGTTAATTGAAAAAGGCGCTGCATATTATTGTTTTTGCACCAAAGAACGATTGGATGAATTACGACAACAACAAATCAAAGAAAAGAAAACCCCTCGGTATGATAAGCACTGCTTAATTCTTGAGAACGGAGAACGAACCCGCCTCGACTCGAGGAGACGAGTCGACGCGAGACGGGGAATAGAAAATGGAGAGCCCTATGTTGTTCGACTCAATGTACCAGCAAACAAAACCATTACCTTTACGGATGTGATTCGTGGTGAGATTGCAATCAATTCAAATGACCTGGATGATCAGGTACTTTTGAAATCTGATGGATTCCCCACCTACCACCTTGGCGTTGTAGTCGACGATCACGCAATGGAAATCACAACAGTCATACGAGCCGAAGAATGGATTTCATCTACTCCAAAGCACGTTCTGCTCTATCAAGCATTTGGATGGGAACTTCCTGCATTTGCTCATCTGCCAATCATTCGCAATCCTGATAAATCAAAATTATCTAAACGCAAAAATCCAGTGTGGGCATCGTGGTATTTGGAGCAAGGCTTTTTACCTGAAACGGTTCTTAACTATCTGGCACTTCTGGGATGGAGTCATCCCAAAGAAGAAGAAATCTTTTCGCTTGAGACATTCATAGATCTCTTTGAGCTTTCAGATGTAAAACCTGTCGGTCCAGTCTTTGATTTGGTCAAACTCACTTGGATGAATCAGCAATATCTTCAAAACAAAACCGACGCTCAGTTAAAAAAACTTATCATCGAGTTTTCCCCAAGAGCAACAAAACTTTCTGAGGAAACACTTACAGCACTCATGCCGCTGCTCAAATCTCGCATGCAAACGTTGCAAGACTTTGAGGCGCAGACATGGCTCTTCTTTACAAACAAATTACCAGATGGAACTGATAAAGAATTAGCAGCAGAATTACTTGAAAAGTTTACTGGTATTACCGATTGGAATCATGCTATGATATTTGCAGAATTGAAAAGTATCATGCTTGCCCGCAAGGTCAAAATGTCAGTCTTTTATCAATTGTTCACCGGCGAGAAGCATGGGCTACCACTTCCAGAAGTTCTTGAAATTCTTGGGAAAGACAAGACCCTTGAACTTCTTAAACTTGCAATTGTATGAAACTGACACTCGCTAAAGTTATTTCACTCACCTTAAATCCTTTGTGCATTATTGTCTTTTTGCCATTTATCCTCGTTTACAAATCAACTCATAATTTCGCCTCAGCATACCACTGGCTTCTGTATACACTTATTTTTCTCGCTCTTCTCACCCTTATTGTCTTTATTGGAGTTAAGC
>JAHFKF010000004.1:11865-27922 GCA_023245475.1 Candidatus Levyibacteriota bacterium | reverse complement strand
CCAGCAGAGCCAATGCATATCATAGCAAACCTCGCTGTCGGTGGGAATTGGCCAGGAGAACCTGACACAACAACAGTGTTTCCTAGTTCATTTGAAATTGATTATATCCGTGTATGGCAGAAAACTCAACCTACACCTACAAACCTAGTAACCCAGACAAACCAACCGACACCAACGCCAACACCTACAGCAATCCCTACACAACAACAAGCACCTATTAGTATGTTGCAAAATGGATCCTTTGAAACAGGTACTGTACCTTGGTACCTCAAAAAAACATCCCCAGCAGCAGCAACAATGACGAAAACTACTACGACAGCAGTACAAGGTTTATCTTCGCTCAAAGTAGATATAACGAATGCATCGAAAAGCGATTGGTATATACAACTGTATCAAGGTGGACTAAAACTTACTAAAGGGAAGACCTATACTTTTTCTTTTTGGGCAAAAGCATCAAAGAATAGACCAGTAACTTACTTATTGCAACAGAACACAGAACCATATAAAGAGTACCTTAGTAAGACAGCTAATTTAACAACTTCTTGGCAACAATTTACAGAAACATATAGAGCAACGGATTCAAACTCAAATGTTGCTTTTGAATTCAATATGGCTAAAACTACAGGAACTGTCTATATTGACCATGTATCCCTACTTTCAAATTAAATTCTATTGACAAACATCCATAAACGTAGTTAGATTGAATTATGTTGCGAAATATTAAAATTCCATTCTTTACGATTCTATTTCTTTTCCTCGGTGTGTTTCTCTATACAAAATTTTTCGGTCCTATTCCTTTTTCAGTAACCAGCGTTGTTACCACAAAACAAAACCTCTTTACGACACAGGGCACTGGAGAAGTTGCAGCTATTCCGGACACAGCGCTCGTAAGCCTTGGAGTCAACAAAGAAGCTGCAACTGTTGAAGCAGCTCAAACCCAAGTAAATGGTATTATCAATAAAATTACTAGTGATCTCAAATCACTTGGTGTTGATCCAAAGAATATCAAAACAACCAACTACAATGTAAGCCCTCAATATGATTACAACAGCGGTCAACAAGTTGCTCGGGGCTACACGGTAAGTGCAAATATTGAAGTAAAAGTAACACCAATTGAAAAGGCAAACCAGGCAATTGACATTGCTACCAAGGATGGCGCGACACAAGTAGGCAATGTACAATTTGTACTTGATGACACAAAGCAAAAGCAATTAGAAAACCAAGCGAGAGAAGAAGCCATTAAAGAGGCAAAAGAAAAAGCATCAAGTATTGCAAAAACTGCCGGAATTACATTAGGCAGAATAGTAGACGTTCAAGAAAGTACAAGTGGGGGAATACAACCAATGTACAGAACCACAGATTTAAAACTTGAGTCTGCAGGAAGTGAAGCCCCACCTACAGAACTTAATCCAGGAGAAAATAAAGTTTCAGTTACCGTAAGTTTGTCCTACGAGACGTTCTAGAAGACGAACCTTGAGATTCTTTAAAATTACGAAAAGCTGCTATTATTGGAGTATCAAATACAGAACCAAATACTATGCGAGTCATAGTTGCAGAATCAATTGTTACCTGCAATAGTTCTCTTGTTGAGTGTTCAAACAATCGCGTAGTTAGACGATATTGCTCATCATTACCATAATCAACATCATGTGTTGTCAAATCCCATTGCAAGGTTTCATACTTAGGTACTGAAATAGCTGTAATATCCACTGCTGAAAAGATAATCCCATCCTTTGCTAACGATGAAGGAGCCTCTTGAAATATAAAAAGTTTTTTTTCTCTTTCTTTAGCAGTAAGGATGGTGCTTTTATTAATAAAACGAGGGGTTTCTTCTAATGTACTTAATGAAAACGTTGAGCGAAAAGATCTTTCTAAATCAGGACCAATTCTATTCTCTAGACTATTCATATTGAGAGACTATATCATAGAAACGAAGACAAGTAAATCAAATCACTCTTTATTGCCACTGTGGAAGGCGCTGTGGACGTCTCTAAGCTGCTTATTGGTAACATGAGTATATATCTGAGTCGTTGCGATATTTTTGTGACCAAGCATCTCTTGAACCGATCTTAAATCAGCACCGTTGGTGAGTAAATCAGTCGCAAATGAATGTCTCATAGTATGAACGGTCGCATCAACAGGGAGCCTGGCAAGCTGTACATATTTCTTTACGATTCGTTCAATGCTGCGCACAGTCAAACGCATTTTTTCACCATCATCAGCTTCATCAACACCACGAGAGTAGCGAATAAAGAGTGGCTTAAAAGCATCTGTTCGAGCAGCAAGGTATCGATCAATCCATTCTGCGGCACGATCAGAAATAAACACAACTCGAGCACGACCGCCTTTACCAATCACACCAAATTCTCTTCGTTCAACATTGATCTGCCCATGATTCAGACTAACCAGCTCTGATACACGAAGACCTGTGGAAAAGAGCAATTCAAGGATTGCTCGATCACGAATACCTTCTTCTTTGGATGTATCTGGCATGGTAACGAGTCTCTCGACCTGTTCTCTTTCCAAAAATTTTAAACTGCGGCTTTCGGTTTTGGGCAAATCAATTTTGGAAGGCTCGATCGTCTTAATGTCATTTTTAATTAAAAAACGTAAAAATGAACGTAAGGCTATTACATAATAGTTTTGGGTGACTTTCTCAAGCGTTTTACCTCGATCATCAACTTGGTTGGATAAATACACGCGATATTTACGAATTATGCCTAAATCGAGCTTATCAATTGTTTTTTCTGGAAAAAGGGGTATCCCTGTGGGAGAAAGAGGGGAGTACCATTCACAAAAAATCCGCAAGTAATGTCGATAGTTACGAATTGTTAATTTACTGGCATTTTTTTCAATTTCTAGATGTTCTAAAAACTGATCAACTAATTCGGGCAGAGAAGTAGTCATTAATAATTATTGTACGACATGGTAGGAACGTTTGCAAATTAAGAGGTATCTGTCATAATAATTATGACTATGTCCTCAACTGCTCAACAATACAAAAAATGTCTGACATATATAGACGAATACTGGAACAATATAATCCTTAAGCCGCAACGATTTCAGATAGGAAATCGTATTATTAAGCAAGTCACGATGCGACCTCCCAAAAAAGAAAGCTATCATATCATTGACGTACCATATACTTGTATCGTACCTAATGATTCAAAATACCGCTATATTTTCTATTGGGATAGTTATTTTATGTTTCGTGGCTTACTAGACACAGAACGTGAGTGGGTAATTCCTGAAATGGTTGAGAATTTCTTTTATATCTTTAAACATTATGGTATTATCCCAAACTTTAGCCATCCAGAATCACTTGGTAGATCTCAAGCACCATATTTAACCTCGATGATCTTTGATGCATATGAAGTCATCCAACGTGATAAACGTCTGTCAGCTCGTTTTAAGCAACTTTTTACAAGCAAAAAAAAATGGCTTACTCGTGCAATAACTATTGCAAAAGAAGAGTATGAAGAAGTGTGGGAAAGTCCAATGGATGTGGATCATCATCATTATAATCATAAGGTCAATGAATATAATTTAAACCGTTATGGTGACCGTGACGTTGGTTATGGACAGCATGCTGAACAAGAATCCGGCTGGGATATGACTTCACGGTTCTATAGCCGTTGTGATGACTTTCTCCCAATTGATTTAAACTGTCTGCTGTATAAATATGAAAAGGATTTTGCAAAGGCGGCAGAAATCCTTAATGATCCTGCAGAAAAAAACTATTGGAATGAAAAAGCAGAAAAACGAAAAACCCTTATCAATATGTATATGTGGAACGAAAAAGAGGGATTCTTTTACGATTATGATTATGTCCAGAAACAACAAAGCGAATTTCTCTCAATGGCGGGTTTTGTTGCTATGTGGGCAGGACTTGCAACAGATGATCAGGCAAAACGAATGATAAATAAAATCAAAGCCTTTAAAACGAAATTTGGGCCATCTGCAACAGATAAAGCATCATTACCACCGGAAATAGATTTATCGGCCGTTGCAGAACCATACAGAGTCACTCTTGAAGAAGTATTAAAGCCTAAGCAATGGGACTATCCAAATATCTGGCCGCCCTTGCATTATATGTTGACGGCGGGCTTACGTAACTATCATTTTACAGAAGAAGCAAACGAACTAATGGAAGAATATCTTGCAGTTAATAATGAAGCTTTCCTACGACATGGCAAACTGCTTGAAAAAATGGATGGACTCACGGGAGATGCTCCTCCTGAATACTGGTATCCTACACAATTAGGTTTTGGTTGGACAAACGCAATTTTCTACCGTTACGTACAACTACTTGACCACAACTAAGAACTTCATACCTAATTTTCACAATAGCTCAACATTGTACGAAAGATCTGTAATTGAAGCTAAATTTCGTCGAGAAAAGTTACTCCTCTACCGAAAAAATGCAGCAGGGGAGCAATAGGCGTGAAAAGTAGAGCTTAGCCTCAAAAACAAACCCCATAGTTAGAATAGCCTAATAAACATTAATATAGTTACAACAGGTAATAAGATGTCAAATTTTACCTGAGATATGACTGAATAAGTAGTTAAATGGATGTCAAAACTTTCTTAATGAAACTAACTTGCACGTCCTCCCCCCAGGAACTGCCATGCATCATGTCGTAAAAGTATTATTGTACGACATGAACTCTGAACGGTCGTCTAATTATTTAATCAAGTACTTATATCAGTTTGGGTAATCTAAGAACGCTAAGGGGACGGTGGAGACAGTACTCTTTTATTACTTAGTACTCACTCTTTATCATCACACCATCTACTAATTTAATTAGTACGTATCTATGTAAGCGTGAACTCACAGAAGGGCTTTCGTATTTTTTAGCAATCAGGCATGCTTCTTGCTCCGTAAGGCACAATAATTCCCTAAATGCATCTATAATTCATACATGCGAATATAGATCAAACTATATCATTTGTGCCTGTGAAAAGTTGCGTTTGTGAAAACTGATTTCAACTTATCCACATTTACTATATCAAACCATAGCAGGCATATTATAGGCTTTGGCCTCCTCTACTCTATTGTGCGGCTTATTATTTTCCCCATTGAGTAAACAGCAATAATACAAAAAATGTTATGCAACCTACCCACACATACTCCCATAAAACACCTTTAAATAATCTTCTCTCAAACCAGATATGAGATAACCCTACTATCGTGTATAAAAAGCCTGTTAGAAATAATGCAATAACTGTTGGGCTTGTCGGCCAGAACCATAACATAGTCCCCGCCTCAACTATACATGTCGTAATTGCTGCCACCCATAATGGAACATCTTGCGTTGCCTTTTGTAAATTGTATGTCCATAGTGAATGATAAACGAGCAAAAATGTATATAATGCCAAAAAGATAATTACCAAAAAGACAATAACGTGTAATGTATAAACGATATTTGTCAAAAAGAAAAATGAAATCAATGTAATAACAAATGATACGATCCTCGCTCCAGACAAGAGCGCGATTGTTCTACTCGATGAGACAACCAGAATATTTTGACTTAAAAATAATGAATATAATCCAAAGGCATACACCAGCGTTAACAAAATACGCGATAAGAAAAGCGTTGGTGTGAGAAAATAAAACATCCCAAAGGCTAAGCTATAAAAAAATGGCAAGATGAATACATGGTATGATTTGTTGGCTCTTACTTCATCTTTAATTGCCCAAAACAAAAAAAGATTCGTTAACCCAGCTAGTAAAAAGACTACATAAAAGCCTGAGTTCCCTAATTGAAATTCTGTTACAAAGAGGCCTACTGAAAGTAAAATAATAGCAACAACAAACTTTTGTCTCTTGTCTATTGAAAATGACGGGAGTCTCCTCTGTTTCTTACTCATGAATTGATTACGTCGATATTGGCGTAGACTTTCTGAACATCATCAAAATCTTCCAACTTTTCTAAGAAGGCAAAGGCTTTATCTACAATAGATTGATCCGAGATGGCGAATAATACTATAGGCCTCCAGAGTAGTTCAGCGCCTGTAATTGCTAGGCCTTGTGCAGATAAAGCTGAGCTTGTTTTCATCAGATCTGTGGGAGATGTATATACAAAGAATTCTTCTTCTCCTTCTTCAACGTCATCAGCCCCTGCTTCGGCAGCAATCATAAAGACATCATCAAGTGTGTTACCTTTTTTTTCAACGGTAATCATTCCTTTTTTCTCAAATTGATATTGCACACTTCCTTGACTGCCCATACTACCACCATTTTTATCAAAGGTACTTTTAACATCAGATACTGTACGTTGTTTGTTATCCGTAAGAGTTTCGACGATAACACTAAAGCCACCTGGTCCAAAACCTTCATATACTGCTTCTTCCAAATTCCCAGCTTCTTTTCCTGCTGCTCGGCTAATCGCTCGCTCAATGTTTTCCTTGGGCATGTTTGCTCCACGAGCTGCTTCAACAGCCAATCTTAAACGGAAATTACTATCTGGATCAGCAACTCCTCCACCTTGTTGTACCGCAATTGTTATTGCCTTTGAAAGTTTGGTAAATAGCTGCCCACGCTTAGCATCGTTTGCGCCTTTTTGTCTTTTAATGGTTGCCCACTTTGAATGACCTGACATATCTGCCATTATACCTCGAACATATTGACTTTTGCAACAAATGTTAGTAGAATTTCATTCAACCTTTTGCAAGTATGCAACTCAAATCTCAAGCAATCCAAACTGCCCTGGTCGGAGATTGGGGCACAGCCATTACATTAAATCAACAAATCCTCGAACTAGACCCGAGTGATATTGACACCCTTAATCGTCTCGGATTTGCTTACCTCAGTCTAGGAAACACCAAAGACGCAAAAAATATTTATGAACGTGTGCTTGCGCTCGATATGAAAAATCCTATCGCGATTCGTAACCTCAAACGACTTCATGATCCAAAAAGTAAAAAAATGAGTATTTCGCTTAACAACCTTTTTATTGAAGAACCAGGCAAAACAAAAGTAATTGATCTTCTCAATATCGCTGATAAAAAAGTTCTTTCTTATCTACGATGTGGAGAAATGCTATCTGTTGTTATTAAACGAAATAAAATTTTTGCCCTAGACGGTGAGAATCAATACATTGGCATGCTGCCTGATGATATCTGTCAGCGACTCGTGAAATTTATTAAAGGCGGTAACCAATATGAGGCATACGTAAAGACTTCTGACAGTAATCGTGTGTGTATTTTTATTCGCGAAAGTAAACGGGCAAAGAAATTTATTAATCAACCTTCGTTTGTTTCAACAGATAAAATGAAACTAACAATCGAAAAGTCTTCCAAATGATTTCAAGTTGCTGACGCATCATAAATAACTCGTTTTCGTGAAAGATTCTTCTTGGCCTTTTTCAATTCTACAAGCTTAGACTGCTGCTTCAAAGACCATAAAGCCATTACTGCTGAAATAATCGCTAAAATGATAATCACTACGTAAATCATTAAAAGCGCTTCTCCCCTTTCTCTCCTATCGTAATAACAATATCTGCAATCGCTTCCTGATCAAGCTTCTCTATTGGGAAACCAATAATCCGCCCGAGTTTTTCTAGCGTATATGTCTTTTCTCCATAATATCGTATTGTGGAATTAGTCTCCTTCCTATATGCAGTTGAAATAGCAACCACATTTCCCCCCATATTTGTTATTACTCTCTCCAATCGTTTTCCTATCCCTGGCGTTTGCGTTGCATTGATAATTTGCACACTCACATTTTCTGAAGCAACTGCTTCGTCTTTAAATACAGAACTTATTGCCCTATCACTTACTATAGGCTCCATTGGTAGTTTAATCTCCTTCTGGGTTTTATTTTGAGGTGCTGCTTGTTTGCTGATGATTACCAACCGCAACATATCAACGATCGTCATATTCTTCGTTCTACCCGATGGATTATCCAAAAACGATGTGTCATTGGATTTTATAATATAGGCGTCTGGAATCACACCAAGGGTACTCCCAAGGGCATCTTGAGAGAGTACCCCATTTATTGCAACCCTGGCAAACGATGGCGGGTCTGGCTGAAATGCAATTACTTCTTTAACTTGATCTTTATTGACGACAGCAATAATAAATTGATGTGTCCCATCGAAAGTGCTTGCTTTTATGATGAAAAAAGCTTTAATAGCTAATGCAACAAAAATTAAGATACACACGAGTGCACTGTAGAGAAAAAATGTCTTGAGACTCTTACTGTCTTGGGGTTCAGCAGATTTCTTTTTCATACGATCATTATATCATTGGGATTGGGGTAAATTGTTGTAAAACATCAGATAGCTCATCTGGCAAAGGACTTTCAAAAGAAACTTCTCTGTTTGTTATCGGATGGAAAAAGGTGATTTTTGCTGCATGAAGAAAAACACGAGGCAAAACCTGTCGATCTGTTCGTGAGGTTTTACGTCCAGCATAAAGAAAATCAGAAAAGATTGGATGATTAATATACTTTAAATGCACTCTAATCTGATGCGTCCTTCCTGACTGTGGATAGAGTTCAACATACGATAATATTTCTTTTGGCTTTTCTTGTTGATAATACTGTAACACTTTATACAGCGTCTTTGATTCACGTCCCCCAGGTAAAATACCAAAACGATTACGATTCCACGGTAATCGCCCAACAGGAACATCAATCTCTCCCGCTTCTGGTTTAATACGTCCATGAGCAAACGCTCGATATACCTTCTTTACCGTTCGTTCCTTAAACTGTTTCTGGAGTGCCACAAATGTCTCAGGATTTTTGGCAAGTAGCAATACACCTGAAGTTTCTTTATCCAATCGATGTACTACTCCACCCCTGTTAAAAAACTCTCTGACAGGATCATACTCGAGAGCATCGTTAAAGTCTAACTCTTGCTCGTTAATACCAATCTTCTCTTCTGCCCAATCTTGTACAGTGAGTACCCCTTTTGTCGTCTCTGCCCGATTAACAATCATACCAGCGGGCTTATCAATGACAATTATTTCTTCATCTTCAGATAAAATTGTTATTGTGTTATTCATCGCTTTTTCAAATGCCGTGCTTGTGTAATAAGAAGAACGAAACTAAATATAAAGAAGAATCCTGATAAAACTAAGGGTATACTAATTGAGATTACCTGTTTTTGAATAAAGGGTAACAATGCCGTAATTGTAGAAACGCACGAAAAAACCATAAGAAAAATAATACTGAGCGTTCCATCTTTAATCGATCTATTAAGTAGTCTTGGATATAAAATAAACCGATAGAGCAAAGCCAAAAACAAATATATCACTGCGCTACCAAGCAAAATAAATCGCTCCATACCTGAAACAAGTAAGATTGACAATCCAAAACCAAAGAAGAAAGAAATACTTCCCGCAAGACTAAAGAAATCAAATAATCTCCCTAACGGAAGCTTCTTTGATCTAGCAAGAAGATATAATGCTAAGAGAGCTCCCAGCATTGCTCCAAGTAAAGAAAATCCACCTTTATTCAGTGACAAAAATGCTACTATGGGATTTTCTCCAGTAATTGGATCAGCTATAAGAGCAAGAAGTCGTGCGAAAAATAAGCTTGACCATAAAGTAATAAATGCAAGATCAAATGCTAATTCAGGCGAAAGATTTTTACGAATGAATACATAATCATCTTTTACGAGCCGGTATAAGCAATACAAAAAAATAAATAAAACTGGTATCAGAACAACTAGCTGCATAGGTCACTATTTTACCATACGGATAATACCCAACACTAAAAGACTAACTCCTATCCCAGTAAGCACCCACCCCACCCCAACTAAATCAGAAAGCCCACCAACAAGAATAATCGGAATAAGTGATAATGCTCCGGCTAGAGTATTAATCATGCCATAAATTTTACCTCGGATCTCATCTTTGGTCTTTTCTTGAATAATTGTATTCGCGGGAACAAACACAATTGCATTTGCAACACCAAGAATAAATGCTAGTACAATCATTATGTGCAAAATGGTTATTTCAAAAATATGTGGAAGATAGATATTAAGTGTCTGGACAAAATCCCTGGAGGCAACTTTAGAACCATATGGCATAAGAAGCATCGCTACACCAGATAACACAATACCAAAATTGATGATACGTTCTCGAGGATGATTGTGGAAAAATCGTACTAAAATAACAGCCCCAGTGATCATGCCTAATGCTGCTGGTGCGACAAAGAGCAATGGAAATTCTTCGACATGGATACCAAGGATCTGACTTGCATACCCAGGAGCAATCGTGGCAATAATTAAAATTAATATCTGAGATAAGGCAAGTAACAATACTGAATGCAATACCTCTCTGATACGCGAAATTGTTTTCAGTGTGTGGACAATATCCTTCAACACCGTAAGACGCGTACGCCACTTCTCTTTTATTTTTCCTTTTGCGTAGGTAGGCGTAATAAACGAAATGAAAATTGCTCCAATACCCAGTAGTGCAGCAAGCACCAAGAGTGTATTTTGTGGCCCAATGAGCAGCATAAGAGGTCCTGAAAGGACATAGGCAATAAGAATCGATCCAAAAATTCCAAGCCCAAATAATGCATTTGCTGATAACAAATGTTTACGATGAACAACGAGCGGAATCATGGGACTTTCTGCTGGAATAAAAAATTGCGTCAATGCAGATACAATAAACGAAATAATATAAACAACTACTAAATTATCAAGCGAAAATACTAAGAAAATTAATAAAAGCGCTCTGGCCAAGTTGGTAAGAACGAGCACTTGCTTCTTGCTCCATCGATCAACGAGCACACCAGCAATTGAACCAAAAATAATTGCAGGAACGGTAAAGGATAAGACCACTAATGAAACTGCAGTATTTGAGTGAGTTTGATTAAATACAACAAGAATCAGAAAGAAATTAAAGAGGTTAACACTAATTTGAGTAAAGACTTCTCCAACCCACAAATGAAAAAACGATTTTTCAGACAACGCGTGCAGAATATTGGTACTCATGTAGATCCATTATATCAGGCTTTTTCGGCATAAGCACCAGTACGGGTGTCTACTTTGATCTTTTCGCCAATACTAATAAAAAGAGGTACTTTGGTTTTGAGTCCATTATCAAGTGTTGCTTCTTTGAAGACGTTGGTCGTTGAGTTACCACGTGCTCCTGGAGGAGTATCAGCAACAGTAAAGGTCATCTTTGGAGGAAGGAGTACTGATAAAGGTTTTCCTTCTAAGAATGAGACATTAAAACTTTCGCCTTCTTGGAGATAGATATGATCTGGCATCAATTTAATTGGCATATCTACTTGCTCAAATGTCTTAGGATCCATGAAGTAGACAAAGTCATCATCTTTGTACAAAAATTGCATATCTTTTTTCAATACCTGTACGTCTTGGACTTTAGCACCATTGATGTAGCTTTTTTCAACGATACTACCAGATTTAATATTGCGGACTTTTACTTTAATGTTGGCAGAACCACGCCCCATCTTGATGTGTTCATACGAAATAACCACCAAATAGGTTCCATCTTCTTCATATGTTGTGCCAGCTCGAAGCTCTGTTACTGAAATCATATGTGTGATTATAACATAAAACGCTATTTACTTCGTTTTACTCTAATTAAACCTGAGCATGGAATGACTTCAATCCCCTGCTTTTCAAGCTCATCAAAGAAAAGATTTGCTCCAATAGAATCAGATGAAATGTGCCCAGCGTTAATCACGTTGATATGGAGTTTTTGTAATTCCTTAATTGCATCAGTCTTCATATGCATATCAACAATTGTGCCATACCCTAACTTTGCAAGCTCAATATAGATCTCTTTTGAAGGATTGGTTCCGCCTGTAAAGAAGACCGAAATCTTTCCAGCTCTACTTGATTCACTTCCAGCAACAATTAAGGGACCGGCCTTACCTCGCATTGCTTCTTGGTACTCAGGAATCTCAAGCAGTGCATTAATCACCTCACCAACAGTATCAAATTCTTTATTTGCCAGGTATTGTTGCATAAAATGATGCCCCATGTTGTCCCAAATAGTATGCAATGCCATCAAGGGAATATTAAGCAGCCGTGCAATATCAACAGATTGATTATGATTTACCGGATGTAAGCCAAGTTCTACTTCTTTCATACGAGCAGCCATCAATGCATGGGCAACGTTGACGGGCATCCCTGCTTTTGCATACATATCAACTTGCAATTCCATTACATCATGTAAA
This sequence comes from Candidatus Levyibacteriota bacterium, assembly GCA_023245475.1. GTDB lineage: Bacteria > Patescibacteriota > Microgenomatia > Levybacterales > UBA12049 > JAHFKF01. The sequence goes on along the minus strand of JAHFKF010000004.1, from coordinate 15,759 downwards.
TTGGCATAGGCATGTCCTTCCGGATGATGACCAATCAGCAGGTCAATTCCCTCACCTTTTTGATTAAGTCTGTCAGCAAGCAGTACTTCAGGAGCATGAGCATCAATCCCTGCAAGGATCTTTTTTACTTTAATTTTGGGGTCTCCAAAAAGCAATCGCGAATCTGAATATGGGTTGGTAAATGTTTCTTTATCGAAATAGAGTTTCTTCTTTTCAGGAAGTTCTTGGTAGAGTTTCTTTACTTTTGCAAGTCGTTTGGCGACAAAGGATTCACCTCGGGGATCGGCTTTAATACCCATCTCAATTGCCAAATCATAAATCTGTTGAATCGTCATACGTGAAAGTATATAATAGTAACGCCTTAATTTCAAGGTTAAAATCGGGCGAGTGGCGGAATGGTATACGCGATAGTCTCAAAAACTATTGGTCATTGCGATCTTGAGGGTTCGAGTCCCTCCTCGCCCACTATCCTGCGTTAGCTATTTTAATAAGCTTTTCCCTGTCAATAATCTTAAGATAACTATATCTTGTGACCGTAATAATGTTTCTGTTTTTTAAATTGACATAGGCTTCATTAACAGTCTGTCTAGTTTTCCCTACATAATCAGCAATGTCTTCTTGAGCAATATGCTCAGAAACGCGTCCATCCCCATAGATTTCATCGAGTGCATGAGCAACTCTATTTATAGTCTTACCGGTAGTTAAACTTGCAGTATGACTTTTTAATCTGGCCGTTCTTGCTTTTGCATGCTCTTCTATAAGATGATCCCAACTACTATCAACCCTGCGTCTTGGTAAAGTGAAAACAACAGCTGGAGTCAGCACCTTAGCGAAATCAGTAGTATCTGTTAGAGCACCACCAGCTAGGTCTCCTGATCTATTAAGCAAAACAGTAGCAATCCGTTTATTCTGTATACGAGATTCAGCAATGACCCCTGAGGAAACAAAAATAACATGTTCTTCACCAACCAAAGGTACTTCATTTCGTTTGTAACGATGTAGTCTAGCACCAGATTCTAAAAACGCTTGCTTTGTCCGTTGTGAGAGTGATTCTACTTGCATAATGGGGCATTATAGCACACCACTTTAGAGGATAGAAATCCCAAGTTTCTTTAATTCCTTTGCGAGTAAAAATAACGGTAATCCTACAGTACCAAAATAATCTCCTTCAATTCTTTCGATAAAAAGAGCTCCCTTATCTTGGATTGCATATGAACCAGCTTTATCAAAAGGTTTATCTGTTTGAATATACGAAGCAATTTCTGGTGGATACAGTGTTCTGAACGTTACGCTTGTCTCAACGGATTTTGTGATTGTCTTTCGTGAGGAACTATCAATGATTGTTATTCCGGTTATGACTTTGTGCGTTGTCCCACTTAATTTTTTAAGCATTCGTTTTGCTTCTTTCTCATCTTTCGGTTTACCCAAGACTTCATCTTCAAGAGCAACCAACGTATCTGCACCAATAATAATTGCGTCAGGATAGTTACCAGCAACAGCTTCTGCTTTCTGTAACGATAACTCTTCCGCTTGGCGTCTTGGTTTCAGACGTGGGTTAAACTTTTCAATGACTTTGCTGGGAATGATAGTAAACTCAATACCGAGTTGCTTCATCAAACGCTTTCTTCGCGGAGATGTAGAAGCGAGAATAATCTTTTTCATGGTTTGATTATAACAAATATATTTAAATATCTACTCAATGAATAACTGTCGTACTAAGATGCTGCTCAGAAGCATATTTTTCAAGAGCCAGTTCTATTAAACGATCAACTAATGCTGCATAACTCATGCCACTTGCTTCCCACAACTGGGGATACATAGAGATATTGGTAAATCCAGGGATAGTATTGGCTTCATTAACAAAAAATGTTTGATCCTTCGTATAGAAGAAATCAATACGTGCCATCCCTTCAAGACACAACGTTTTAAACGTTTTGATTGCCAACGCTTGCACTTCCTTTATTTTTTCTTTAGGAATATTTGCCGGGATACAAAGAACTGCTCCTTTTTCATCAAAATACTTAGCATCGTAATCATAAAATTCATGATTTGCAACAATTTCGCCAGGTAGGGATGCTATCGGATCATCATTGCCCAAGATTGAACATTCTACTTCTTTACCAACAATTGCCTCCTCAATAAGAATTTTATTATCATAGGTAAAGGCTTCGCTAATTGCGGAACTAAATTCATCCTTGTTATGAACCTTTTTTACTCCAATTGAAGATCCAAGATTTGCTGGTTTGACAAATAATGGTAATCCAAGTCTTTTTATCACAGCATCACTGTCTATCTTTTCATTCTTACGAAATACCAAAAATTGCGCAATTGGCAGACCAGCTTCTTTAAGTAATCGCTTGGAAATATCCTTGTCCATTCCCACAGCCGATCCCAACACCCCTGATCCGACAAATGGCACATTCGCAAGTTTAAGAAACCCTTGCATACTGCCATCTTCACCAAACGGCCCATGCAATATAGGAAAAACAACGTCAATTGCTTCCGCATCTCCCGATCCTGAAAGAGAAACTAATTTCCCCCCACCATCTTGCGCTACTAATCTCACTTCGTTTGTATCTCCAATTGCTGTTTGCTTTGCAAATGAGGACGTCAAGAGAGATTGACCAGGAAGAGTATGCCAACTCCCCTGCTTATCGATACCAACAAGAACAACATCATATTTAGTTTCATCCAATGACGCAACAACATTCTTTGCTGACTGGATTGAGACTTCGTGTTCTGCTGACTTGCCTCCAAATAAAACTGCAACTCTAATTTTTTTCTTTTTCATAGTGAATATACTAGCATAAAAATTACAATCCCGCTTTTGCTCTTTTTTTCTCCCAAAAATCTCCTCTTCGTGGAAGTTTACTACCATCTTTTTTATCTGCCAATAATGATTCGATGATCCCTTCTAAGAACATTGATTGTGAGCCCTTAAATAAGATTGCCTCTTCTCTCTTTATTGTCTTCAATAAATAATCGCGGGCTTCAATGGTTGTTTGAAACCTAACGGCATTTTTTTTGATCAAAGGAAATGTATATTTTGCTATCCGCGAGCCAACAAGAACAACTTTTTCAAATGCTAACTTGTTGAGTAACTCTGCTAATCTTTCATGTTCTTCTTTTTCCTCGTTACCCAACTCCAACATATCTGAAATGACGACCCATTTCTCTTTTGCAGGAAACTTTGCAAACATATGTAGAAGAACACTATTGGATGCCAAGTTGGCATTATACGAACTATCAATAAGAATTGTTTTCTTTATTCCATTTAGTACAGATCCCCTCCCTGATGGAAGACTAAACTGAGTAAAAGCAGAATCAAAGGATAAGTCTAAGTAGTGAACAAGCTGTTCACACATAGCAATTGAATAATAAATCTCTTGTGGCAAAAGATAAGCAAACGAATATTTCTGCCCAGAAATTGTAAAAGCAGTCCCCTCTTGTGTTACCTCATATTTTTGTAAATCCTTTTTCTCAACAGAAACAACGCGTGCTGTTGTTCTCCGTTGTTGTCTTTTTTGCAAATCTGAATCCCCATCAATGACAGCAAATTTGGAGCAATATGCAAGAAAGTATCCATACTCAAATGCAATTGCTTCTTCAACATTAGCAAATCCCCCACCTTCATCGCCCCCTTTACGTAAAGGATCTTGGGGGGATTTTACCAGCCGATCAAAATTCATACTGTGAGTTCGTGACGTACTCACCCAAAGGACACATTCAGGACGAAGCAGTGAAGCAAGAAATTTCCCTTCGTCAGGTCTATCAGCATCAGCTTCGACAATATAAAGCTTTTCTTTAGGAAGTGATTTAAAGATGGCAAATGGTGCAGATAAAAATAAATTAATCCATTCAGATTGTTGCAGTGTCTTTCTATGTAAATCTAAA
>JAHFKF010000004.1:0-11855 GCA_023245475.1 Candidatus Levyibacteriota bacterium | reverse complement strand
GACTCAAGCATATGCAGAAGCGTTGTCTTACCATTGGATCCTGTCACCACAATTACACGAGGATTCCATATTCGCAAGCGAATTTCAGCAAAGAAACGGAAATACCAAGCAATGGGAAAATATAGTACAGCTTTGAGTGATTCAATCATATCTCTTTTGATTGTAGCAGAGATAATAAGAACGATCCATTAAGCAGCTTCCTGATGGTGACGTTCAATGCTACTAAATCGGATTCTATTACCTTGGAAGAGCAGATCAACTTCACCTGTCGGACCGTTACGATGTTTAGCAACGGTCAATTTAACAGGAATAAACGATGTTGTCATTTCCGTGTCAGGACGATGCAAAAACATTACAACGTCGGCATCCTGTTCAATAGCACCCGAATCACGAAGGTCAGACAGTTGCGGCTTTTTGTCATTGCGTTGCTCAACCGCACGAGAAAGTTGCGCAGCAGAGAGAATAGGAATATTAAGTTCACGAGCAAGATTTTTAAGCGCCTGAGAGACAGCTGATACTTCCTGTACCCTACTCTCATAGCTTTTACCAGGATTAACAAGTTGAAGATAATCAACAATCAGCATAGATAAGTTATGCTCCATTTGCAGACGCCTTGCTTTACTTCTCATTTCAGTTAGTGAAAGACCTGGTGTATCATCGATATAAATAGGCGCTTCAGCAAGCTCCCCCATCGCATCAGAAATTTTGGAGAAGTCGTCTTCGGTCAACCTTCCCGTTTTGAGTTTCCATGCATCAACGTCAGCTTGCGAGACAAGCAAACGATCAACAAGTTCTTCTTTACTCATTTCCAAAGAAAAGATACCAATTGGCAGTTTATCTTTAACAGCAACATTTTGCGCGATGTTAAGCGTCAGAGCAGTTTTTCCTTGTCCGGGGCGAGCTGCAAGAATCACTAAATTACTTTTTTGTAAGCCAGACAAAACATTATCAAGATCAACAAACCCAGTTCGTACACCACGGAATCCAGAACCATTTTTTTGCAATTCATCAATTCTGTCAAAACTCTCAGTAAGCGTTGATTTGATCGGAACAAAACCTCGAGTAAGATGTGATTGTGAAATAGAGAAAATTGCTTGCTCTGCTTTGTCTAAAATATCTTTTACCTCATTGTTGTCGTCATAGCCTAACTCTGTAACAAGATTACCTGCATGAATAAGGTTACGTTTGGTGGCATCTTGCTTAACGATGCCTGAGTAAACACCAACATTGGCTGCTGTAGGAACTTGATTAACTAAATCAGTCAAATATGTTGAATCTACCCGTTTTAATTTTTTGCTTTTCTTCAGTTGGTCTGTAAGGGTAAGTAAATCAATTGGCTGCCTTTCTTCATACAACGCAAGCATTGATTCATAAATAATGCCGTTAATATCACTATAAAAATCTGCGGGACGTAAGGTTTCTGAAACACCTATAATAGCATCCTTATCAATTAAAATTGCACCAAGGACACTCTGCTCTGCTTCATCATTGTGAGGTAAAACTTTGATAGCCATAACGTAATTGAAAATGGAGAATTGAGAATGGAGAAATACTCATTTTCTCAACTTTCAATTTTCAATTCTCAATTAGTTAGTAATACAGTCTCTACTTCTGTAGGTAACTTTTCTTTTGTACTGCTATATTTAGCTAATGTTTTGACTTGTTCTTTGCCAAAAGTCTCAGCAATTTCTGCTGCCTTTTCTCCATAGAGCATCACGACATTTGATGCAAGCGAGTTCAAAAATGCCGCGCTTTCAACAACGTCACAGAGTACTATTATAATATTGTTCTCTTTTAGCTTGTGTTGCATTTTGTTAAGAGCGTTTATTTTTCCCAAAGCAATATCTATACCGTCAACTTTCAAGGTGTAGATCATGTCTTGTTCTGATCGAAGTCCAGTAATTTTGTTACCACCGATTTCATATTCACCTGTACCTGAGATAATAACTGTTTCATCATTTGGAGTTACGTCTGCAAGTGTTTTTGTTACGATAAGATCGGCATCATATGTTGCCTTATCTGATTGATCTACACAAAGTGTTGCAGATTTACTTTTGATTCGAAGACTTACTGATGAGAGAAGAGCAATTTCCATGTACTCCATACTAACATACGTTCATTTTCTTGACAAGAGATCACATTTGTCGTATTATCAAACACACCCAATTATGAAAGCTGAGCAAGTAATCTTATCATTTGTCGCCGTAGTTGTGGGTCTTATTGCTGCAGGAGTTGCTTTCTATCTTTACCAAATGACAAAGGTTGTCCCAAATGAACAAGCAAAACCTGCAACTCTTGGATCACAAGTTTCTGCTGCGCCTACACCAACATCTACCGCAGTTATGCTAACAATTGACTCTCCAAAAGATGAAGAAGTCTTTGATAAAAAAGTAATTACTATCAGTGGAAAAACATTGCAAGACGCGACGGTAATTGTGTCATCTGAAGATGGTGATCAAGTAGTCAAACCGGCGAGCAACGGAAGTTTCTCTATTACCCAAACTATCCCTGATGGGACAACATTGCTAACTATCACTGCTGTCGCACCAAGCGGTGAAGAAAAAACTTTGACAAAAACAGTAACATTCTCGACAGAAAATTTCTAATTATGAAAAAACTTTTATTTTTGGTTACAGTACTCTTTTTCTTTACAAATACCTCTTCTGCTTTCGCGGTTAGTCCTACGCCGGCAAAATCAAAAACAGCTTCTCCTTCTGCAAATAAAGAAGGTCTTGATGAAAAACTTAATGAACAGATTAATAACTTAAAAGAAAAGATTGCTTCTCGAGTTTCAGAATTAAACTTAGTTGAAAGACGAGGAATGATTGGAGTCGTTACTGAAGTCTCAACCAATAAAATTACCGTTAAAGATAGCGCCGGAAAAATTCGTGTCGTTGACGTTGATGAGTTAACAAAGTTTTCTTCAGGAGGGACAAAAACCTTTGGACTTTCTGATATTACCAAAGGCTCTCGAGTTAGTATCTTAGGAATTTACAACAAACAATCAAAGCGGCTGCTTGCAAGATTTATCAGACTTTCTGTTGACCCTACGGTATTCAATGGAACAATATCAGCAGTCGACAACAAAAATTTTGCAATAACTATTACGACAGAAGATGAAAAGCAACATCGTATCGATATTCAAACAACAACCAAAATACTTGGTTATGAAGGTAGCGGTGAACTCACTAAACTAGGTTTCTCCAAAATACACGTTGGTGATCGAGCAACCACCATTGGTTTTCCTGACAAGAAAGACGCTACTCTTCTTGTCGCTAGTCGTTTTATTGACTTAGCAGGACTTCCTAAAAATCCAAAGATCATTATTGAACAATCCAGTGCATCACCTTCCGCCAGCGTTACAAAAACTCCATGAAACCTCGTCTAAAAAAGCTTAAAAAGCTCTTGCAACAAGAATCACTCGATGCAGCTATTATTTCTAGTATTCCAAATATTATTTACTTGACGGACTTTGCTCACTTCAGTTCTGAAGAACGAGAAGCGTTTCTCCTTATTACAGGAGGCAATAATTATCTCTTTACAGACAGGAGATATATTTACGCAGCACAGAAGCATGTAAAGGATTTTACTATTTGTGAAATTGGACAGGATAACCATTTGGAGGACTGGATCAAAAAAATTGCTAAGAAAGAAATAATCAATAGACTTGGTATTGAAGAAAACAACATTACTATTGCGGAGTACAAAAAAATTGCCTCAGCAGTAACAAGAACAAAGCATTATGATTTACATGCTTTGCGGATGATAAAATCACAACAAGAAATAGCTGCAATAAAAAAAGCATGTGCTATTACCGATCAAGCATTTGAGCATATTGTAGAACAAATACAAATTGGCATGACAGAAAAAGAAGTTGCATTGTTATTAGAAATGTTTATTAAGAAGCACCATGCTGAACTTTCGTTTAATACAATCGTTGCGTTTGCAGAAAATGGTGCATACATCCATCACAAAACTGGTGATAAAAAACTAACAGCCAATTCCCCTATCTTAATTGATTTCGGCGTACGTTTCCAAAATTATTGTTCTGATATGTCACGAACTTTCTTTTTTGGCAAAGCAACAAACGAACAAAAAGATGCATACCAAACAGTTTTAGCATCGCAAGAAAAAGCAATCGAATTTATTCAGAAAAAATTAGCTAAGAAAGAAGTAATTAATTTGTCAGAAGTTGATTTGATAGCACGGGATTATATGGTTAAGAAAAAATATGATTCACTTCCTCATGCACTAGGCCACGGCATTGGACTTGAGGTGCATGAGTCTCCTCGGCTCTCTCCAGCATCTGAAGATATGATTACAGACGGTATGGTATTTTCTATTGAACCAGGAATTTATAACCTTAACAAGTTTGGCATACGAATAGAAGATATCTTCGCAGTCGAAGAACATAAACTTGTGCAGCTAACAAATTCCTCAAGAGCACTTCTCGAGATACATAATTAATCATAGAAAACACTCGCCCAAAAGCTGTATAATACATGTATGATCGAACCAAGAACACTCAAAGGCTTTCGTGACTTCCTCCCTCTTGAGGCGCGTAAAAGGCAATATGTAATCGCTACGTTAAAAACCGTATTTGAACAATATGGATTTGAGCCATTGGAAACTCCCGTGCTTGAATATGAAGAAATTCTCATTGGTAAATATGGCGATGAAGGAGATCAGCTTATGTATCGATTTGAGGACAATGGTAAACGTCGTGTAGCAATGAGATATGATCAAACAGTGCCACTCGCCCGAGTAGTAGCTCAATTTGCAAATATCCTCCCCTTCCCTTTCAAAAGGTATCAAATTCAGCCTGTTTGGCGAGCAGAAAATACTCAAAAGGGACGATATCGAGAATTTATGCAATGTGACATCGATACCATTGGTGTGGACTCCGCTCTTGCAGACGCTGAAATAATTACAACTGCTCTTATTGCATATAAAGCATTAGGATTCAAAAATTTCAAAATACTTATTAATGACCGTAAGGTGTTTGCAAACTTGGCAACACAAACTATTGTTTCAATTGATAAGTTGAAAAAAATTGGCGCTGATGCTGTCGCCCAAGAACTTGTTACTAAAAAACTTGTTGGATCAATTGCTGAAGCAAAAATTATGTTACAAGAGTTATTGGATCGACAACCAACCGAACGAATCATTCAGATTTTTAAAGCTCTGGAAGAATTAGGAGTCGAGCAATCACTTATTGAATTCTCCCCTACTCTTGCACGTGGATTGAATTACTATACTGGTATGATTTTTGAAATTGAAATTCCTGAGTATCCTGTTGGATCGGTGTGCGGAGGTGGACGCTATGATGAACTTATTGGGATGTTTGCTGATAAACAAATCCCAGCCGTTGGTCTTGCCGTTGGATTTGATCGAACGATTGAAGCAATGGATACGCTGGAATTATTCCCTGCAGAGATAGCACTCTCTTCAACAAAAGTGCTGGTGACTGTTTTCTCAGATACACTCAAAGAGAAATCATTGGAGATTTGTTCTCGACTACGCTCGACCAACATTGCTAGTGAAGTCTACCTTGGCGAAATTAAAGCAAGAAATCCTCTGGAAAAACAACTCAAATATGCTGCTAGTAAGAACATCCCCTACGTTCTCGTCATCGGCCCTCAAGAAGCTGAAAAGAATATCGTTACTCTCAAAAATATACAGACACGAGAACAGATCAGTGCTTCTCTTGAAGAAATCTTACATGAGTACTTGCAGAAATAGCCTTATTTGAGTTATAGTTAAGGCATGTCAGATGACCAACAAGACGTACCAGCTGACCTTGACCAAGAATTGGATCAAGCAGCTGCCGCGACCAAGCAAAAACTACAACAAGATCCCGCTCTTTCTCAATCGCTTGGAGGAACTTCTGAATTACAGCAGGAAGTTGTTGATATTGAAAGAGACTTACTTGATGAGATCGTTCGCCGTCTTGATCAAAACAAAATGTCTTCCGAAGATGCACAAAAACTCGCTCAAGAGTTTCTTGCCTTCCTCCCTATTCAAGATCAACGAGACTTGCTCAATAAATTATTACAACTCAGTCGTGATAATGGAGCAACGCAAGGAATTTATCTCAAATATGCTAAACCCTTTGAAGAAGAAGAACGACAAAGAAAACTAACACTGATGAGTCAGCATATACACAAAGGGCAAATCGAAGAAGCACTTGCTGTGGCGAAAGGAGAAATAAAAAATGCCTGATGCAGTCGTTACAGAAGGAATCAGACCTGCTGTCCCGGAACAAAGCAATAAAGGACCTGAACAACCAAAAGGATCTCCAGTAGATAATGCAAGAAAAGCAGGCAAACAATTGTTCGATTCAGTTAGAAGAACTCAAGACATTCCTAAAACAGTCCAAGCGGTAGCAACAGGTAATGCATTTAACGAGCAACCTGCTATTACAGAACCAGCTTCTGTAACAACATCTCCTGTTCCAGAAAAAACAGATGAACAACCAACGCCTGAATCCGCAGCTACAGATGATCAAGCTGAATCATCCCAAACAACTACACCAGAAGATGTAACACCCAAACCAAAGGAAGCAGAAGCAAAGACTTCCGAACAAGACCGATTTTTAAAAATGGCAGAGATTGGACAAACAATTGCTGACAAAATAGCAGATGGCACGATGACAGCAGAACAGGGGCAAGAACTTATTGACCAACTAGCAGCGGATCCAGAAATGATTGATAGCATTCACCAAATTACAAAACTAGCTCCTGATATCGATGATACAACAGTAGATGTAACATCAGCAGAAGACACTGCTGCTGATCTTGAGACACAAGCAACCAACGCAGAAGCTGAAGCATTGGATCCTGATGCAAGTGAGGAAGATAAGAACAACGCAGATGAGCGAGCTGGTTGGCTCAAGTCACTCCTTATGGCACTAAAAATGGGACTTATTACAGCAGCTGCAGCAATTGCATTGGCAACCGCTGGATCAGTAAGTAGCGCAAATATGGCAGGGAGCTCTTCTCGACAGTAACACTATGAAACTGACCCGCAAACATCTTGCCGTTCTTGCCCTCGTTGCCAATAGTATTATCTGGGGAGCAACTCCCCCAATTTTAAAATGGTCTCTCCAAGACATCCCTCCGTTTACATTAGCATTTTTGCGGTTTTTTGTTGCGTCACTTGTGGTACTACCCTTTGTGTCTAAAGAAATTAAGATTAAATTTGACCATCTCCCTCATATATTTTTACTCTCAGTTGTTGGTATTTTTATTCACATTGCTCTGTTCTTCTTGGGCTTACAAATAGCATCAAGTATCAACGTGCCGATTATTGGAGCTGCTATTCCCCTGTTGCTTGTTATTGGGTCTATCGTGTATCTGCATGAGAAACCCAAAAAGAAAATTATTATCGGAACTATTCTTAGTCTTTGTGGCGTAGTTTTTATTATCATCCGACCTCTTTTTGAAGAAGGAATCGATAGTTCAATACTGGGGAACCTCTTCTTTCTGCTTTCAGCGATTTGTATGGTTATCTATACACTGCTCTTAAAAAAGTTTAAACTTCCCTACTCTGCTTTGACACTGGTCTTTTGGACATTTGGTTTGGGGGCAATAATGTTTTTCCCATTATTTATTACTGAAGTAAATGCAATGCATTCATTACAACATATTGATTATCGTGGAGTTATAGGAATACTCTATGGTGCAATTGGTTCTTCACTTCTTGCATATCTCTTTTACAATTTCGGCGTTGAGTACATCAAAGGCAGTGAAGTAGGCATCTTTAGCTATATCGAACCAAGCGTCACAATCTTGGTTGCTATGCCGCTTCTGGGAGAGACGATTACTCCTGCATATATCATAGGTACTCTTTTAGTGTTTGCGGGAATATTTATTGCTGAGGGGCATTTACGCTACCATCCAGCGCACCATGCACTAACTAAGCAAAACAAAAAAGCAATTAAGAAAACATAGAGGCATCTATGTCCATCTCTGCAAAAATACCTTTCATGGCATCAACTGCATAATGAATTCTTGATTTTACTGTACCAATAGATATATTGTATTTTTTCGCAATGTCTGCATGACTAAGATCATCTCGGTAAAATGCAATAAGTACCTCACGATGAGCCAGAGATATTCCCTTTAAAGCATCCGTAATAACCATATCTGTTTCAAAAAGTTCAGGCATATTCTCATTACTCTCTCTATCATGATATTTAGGATCAGATAACACTTCAGGTGGCCTAGCCTGAACAGCTCTTATTTCATCAACCAGAATATGTCGACCTACCGTAAACAACCAGGGCTTTATGTTTTCAGTTGTATTTAATGTATCTTTATTTTGCCATGCCTTTAGTATTACTTGCTGGGCAATACCCTCAGCTCTATCCAAATCTCCCCCTGTCCTTCTTGCAAAATAATGTACCAATGATTGACCATGCTCTTTCATTATTCCACTTAACCATTCATTCTCTTCTCTTCTTGCTCTTTCCGTAGGTGATAAAGGCTTGCGAGAAAAAACGGTACCACGATCTCCCCCGCTTGCCGGGTTCAATTCACTTCTTCCTTGTCGTTGCCTTGGTATGCTTCGTTCAACCATAAGAAGGATGAATTATAACATAGACTTGTCAAGTATAGCAAAGTACGCTATAATGAAGCCTATGAAAGCAAATATCCATCCAAAATTCTTTGACGAAGCCCAGGTGATTTGTATTTGTGGTAACAAATTTACGACCGGTTCTACAGAGGAAGTCATCCACGTTGAATTGTGCAACAAATGCCACCCATTCTATACTGGTGAACACCGGTTTGTTGATAGAGGCTCAATCATTGAAAAATTTGTTGAGAAGCAAAAGAAAGCTGAAGCATATAAAGCTACTAAGAAACAAAAAGTAGATGAAAAGAAGAAGAGAGATAATGCACCTAAATCACTCCGCGAAATGCTGATGGGACTCAAATAGATAGATTCAATGAACGACTATCGATTAGTACAACTCCAAGAACTCGAACAAAAAATTGAGGAAACCAAAATACTTGTTGACGAAGATCCCTCTCTAGCAGAACTCGTGCGCGAAGAATTAGCCCAACTAGAAGCTGAAAAAGCATCTCTTGAGGAAGGCATTGCAGCATCGAGTGAAAAGCAAGAAGAATCCTTTGACAATCGCAATATTCTCCTTGAAGTCAGCGGAGCCGCAGGAGGCGACGAAGCAAAACTCTGGGCTGAGGAATTAATCCGTATGTACACACGTGCAGGTCAACGGAAGAATTTCCAAGTAGAACAGCTTGAACCATCTGTCCTTAAAATCTCAGGGTATGGAGCTTTTGGTGTGTTTAAATATGAAGCTGGTGTCCATCGAGTTCAGAGAATTCCAGCAACAGAGAAAAAAGGTCGTGTGCACACATCAACAGCGACAGTATCAATTCTTCCTGAACTGGAAGATGTGGATGTCCACATAAATCCTGAGGATATTGAATTTGAAGCGTTCCGAAGCGGTGGACATGGTGGACAAAATGTAAATAAAGTGTCAACTGCTGTTCGACTCAAGCACGTTCCATCAGGGCTTGTCGTGACGACATCTGTTGAGCGTTCACAAAATCAAAACCGAGAAATCGCAATGCAGCTCCTTCGTGCAAAACTCTGGGAAATTGAAATTGCCAAACGACAAGAACAAATCTCTTCCCTTAGATCTACCCAAGTGGGTCGAGGTGACAGATCAGAAAAGATTAAAACGTATAACTTCCCACAAGACAGACTAACGGATCACCGCATCAACAAATCATGGAAGAATTTACCGGGGATCTTGGATGGAGATATTCCTGAGGAACGTCCTGAAGAGTAATGCTCTTACCTGACTTTCTTAGTCTTACTCTTTCGTTGTCTTGGAACTACTACTTCTGACTGCCTACGTCTTGCTATTGATTCAGTTGTCCGCAGGCCTCTACTAGAATTATTTGCATCAAACACTGTTGCCCCAACTAGTGGACCACGATATGCGTCTAACTCGGTCGCATAATCCCTATTACTAAATGATGTATTAACAGTAACTATATTATTAGGATTTTTTGCAACTCCATAAATCAATAGTCCCTCAACTCGGGAGCTATCAGGTACAATTCTTAATGATATTGGTTCTTTTTCTGTCATAAAAAAAGATTATACTCCCCAAGATTAGAGAATTCAACAACCAAAAACCTGACAAATGTTGCCGTTGCAGAGAAGAAAATAATTTGTTACTATGTCATGCATGCTGCCAAAAAATATTGCATTTGTTGACATAGAAACAACGGGTCTTAGTGCCTCATTGAATCGAATTATTGAGATTGGCATTGTCCGAGTAGAAGAGAATCAGATCGTTAACACATTTCATTCACTGATCAATCCAGGTACATATATTCCCAAAGTGATTACTGACATTACAGGTATTACACCTAATGAAGTAAAACATGCCCCTTCGTTTGGATCGTTGCAGGACGATATCACTGAAATACTTAACGACTGTGTCTTTGTAGCGCACAACGTCCAGTTTGATTACAGCTTCATTAAAAGTGAATTTAAACGAGAAGGTAAAATATTTTCTTCAAAGAAGTTTTGTACAGTCAGGCTCTCTCGGCATCTCTTCCCTACTCAGCCCAGACATAACCTTGATGCAATTATTGAACGGTTCGATCTATTATGCCAAGCACGGCATCGGGCACTTGGAGATGCGCAAGTCTTGGTAGATTTTTATAACAAACTACAACAACAATTCACTGAAGAAGAATTATCAATTGCAATTACAACAAGTATGAAGAGACGTAATAAAGCAGTAAAACACTTTTTATCGGAGAATAAAGACCATCAGAAGAGCAATGACGATAAATCCGCCACCAGTAATAATCAAGAAGTCTTGATCATTGGTTGAGTATTTAATCTTTGAAACTCTATTTACTTTTTTTGTTGCTTTTGTTTTATGAGCTGATTTTTTTGCCATGTAATTACCTCTTTATAAGAATATAATACACCATTGAGTGGGAGGGTTGTCAATAAGGAAAGTGGCGTTTAGTAGCTAACAAACTTAATAATCTGTGCTTTGTTCTGCAAATCCGCAAGCCATGTTTGTACTTTCTGATTAAGCTTTTGTTGTTTCAAGCTTTCTTTGACTTCCTTCTTCATAGCTTCTTCATCTTGTCCTTCAGGAAGACTTGCTTTGTTGTCTTCAATATATTTGTTTACTTCTTCATCTGTTACCGTTACCTCTTTGCCAACAATTTTACTTACTAATTTATCTAATTTGATTAATTTACGAAGCTCTTCTCTATTCATCCCTTGCATTTGAAGAACTTGATCAAGCTTTTGGCCTTGTTTTGACAAGTTGCCTTCTACCTTTTTAATTTCATCATCGATTTCTTGATCTGATACAGTAATATTTTGCTTTCGTGCTTCTTGCTCGATAAGCGCATTGCGAACCAATCCATCAAGAATAGCTTTACCACCTTGTTTTTCACTCTGTTGAACTACTTCTAAACGACTAATTGGCTGGCCATTAACAACTGCCGCAACAAACAAACTGCGGCCAAGGTATAACAATGCACCAAGCACTACGATAACAATTGCCCAAACAACATATCGCTTCTTTACTTTAACAGGAGTTGATGGTTTTGTTACAGGTGCTGAAGCTTTCGTTTCTACTTTCTTTTCTTCTACTTTTTCAACTTTCATTGGTTGGACCATGGAAGATTTTTTTACAGTTGTTTTCTTAACAGGGGTTGTTTTTGAAGCAGCTTTTGTTGTTGTTTTACTTTTTATAGCTTTGGTAGCAGTTGATTTTGCCATGTCTTCTATTATAACCTGAACATTTTATTTTGCAAGTAGGAAATTTTGCATCCTACGCAGAA
>JAHFKF010000069.1:4350-7039 GCA_023245475.1 Candidatus Levyibacteriota bacterium | reverse complement strand
ATGTAAAGACACTCTACATGGCAGCGTATGATATGGGACTCAAAGGCGTAACATACATGAGAGATGGGTCAAGGCAAGGTGTTCTTGAGCGCGTTGACGATAAAAAAACAAAAGAAGCAGCAGAAGCTGCAAAGAAAGAGCAAGAACAACCAGTCATTCCTGTCACGACCCGTGTGCCACGACCAATGATGCTCTCCGGTGTTACCTACAAAGCAGATAGTCCAAGTGGCAGACTCTATGTCACGATGAATGAAGACGAGAAGGGCAATGCTTTTGAAGTATTCATCAATCACGGGAAGAGTGGTTCAGACCTTATGGCACTTGCTGATGCGTTGGGTCGTATGATTTCACTAGTACTTCGTATTCATAGTCCTGTGCCTGCTCGTGAGCGAGTACGCGAGATTGTGTCAGAGCTTGCAGGTATTGGTGGTGCACGAACGATTGGTTTTGGTCCCAACAGAGTTCGTTCTCTTCCTGATGCTGTTGCCAAGGTTCTTGCTAAGCACAATGAGTTTCGAGTAAACGGTAAGGTGGAAGACAAGATAGAGTCAGCAGGGAGTACCAATGGACATGGTATTACGACTGATGCACCCATAGAAGTGCCATCGGCTGCACAAGTGGCTCTTCCTATGAATCAATTACCACTTCCACAGGCAGGTATGGATGCGTCTGCTTCAACAACAAGTCTGTTTGATTTGTGTCCTGAATGTGGATCTGGAACCCTCGCCTTTGAAGAAGGCTGCAAAAAGTGCTATAGTTGCGGCTATAGTGAGTGCTAATCTGTTGGCTCCAAGCGCTCGTATACGAAAATTTATCTGGTTTTCAGTTCACGCAATTTTGATTATATAATCAGGGAGTTCAGATGAAACCCAAAAAATTTTGTATACTCGCGCTTTGCTAATATCATCTGCTCGCTTTATCTTTAATTAACTATGCCAATATATACACGCACAGGGGATAAAGGGAAAACGTCTTTGTTTGACGGGACACGCGTCCTTAAATCTCACGTGAGAGTTGATACCTACGGCACGATTGATGAGCTCAATAGTATGATTGGAGTGGTCTTAGCTGAACTGAGAGCGGAGAACCGAGAGCGGAGAACTGACCTGCCTGCCGGCCCGCTTCGACTCGTCCGAATCGAGGCGAGCAAGGCAGGGAGCGGAGAACTGAGAGCTCAATTAGAATCAATCCAACATGACCTCTTTGCCATTGGTTCCGCTCTTGCTACTCCTCATCCTTTGCCCGTTCCAAGTATTGCAACACGCCCCCAAGACTTTGAGAAGCTCATAGACGAGCTGACAGAGAAGCTTCCAGCTATCAACTACTTTATCCTTCCTGGAGGCGGAAAGGCTGGCTCTATCTTACATGTTGCTCGTACCATTGCCCGGCGTGTTGAGCGGCAGCTTGTTGCGTTGATGCAAATAGAAGAGATAGATGAAACGATTGTGAAGTACGTGAATCGGTTGTCTGATCTACTCTTTACGATGGCACGCTACGTCAATCATGTTGAAGGAAAGGAAGAGATCAAATGGATGAAGAAGTAGAGGAATAGCTCCACCTGTCATCCTGAACTGCGCCGCTTCGGCGAAGCTAGTACCCTCTGGGGTATTTCAGGATCTTCAATCAAACAGATGCTGAAATAAATTCAGCATGACAAAGAGGGATATAAGAATGTGAAATACTATTAGCAGAATTCGCAGGTTTTTGATTTCTTTTTAACACTCTTTTTTGCCTTGGATACTTTACTCACGAGGCTTTTTGCAGCCTTTTTGTTACTGGTTTTTTTACTGCTTGAGAATAATCCAAAGATTGCCATAGATTTAGTGTACACTAGTTTTTTGAAATGTGTCAATGGGAAGAAGCCCTTTTTTTATCTTAAAAAGTAAAGAGCCAAATTGACAGGATCTGGTATAATAAACTTGATGGCTGAAGAAAAAAAACAATCCCAAAAAGTCAAAGCTCTTGCTACTTCACAAAATGCTGTTCCTAAATATTGCACATCAATAAACTTTGGCGTGATGGATCATAGCCAACAGGTGGTCATATCTTTTTCTTATAAGGATCCAGATCAGGATACCCCAATTTTGATTGAGCGTGTCGTTATTGATTTCGCTCATGCAGAAAAACTGTCAAATGTATTAACTGATTTAATAAAGACAGTAAAGGAGAAAAATGATAATACCAGATAATTCCACAGGTTTATTTTCCATCACTATAAGTACAGAATATGTTGTTGCTGTGCAACAGAAGAGTATTCTTGAGTTTTCTACTAGGGAGGAGCTTACATCAGAAAAAGCTTTAGTTAGTTTTTTCACTAAAAGCATTGGTATGATTGAAGATGTATTAATGTCTGCCCGCAAAAAACATCCCAAACTATTGTCCTGATGAAAAAAGAAACAAAAGAAATTGTTGCCTTAACAGAAAAATGGCTCACAGAAATTAAAAAAATAACAGTTGATTATACTAAGGCTATTGATAAGTTGGCTGATTTGGAAACTCTCCTGAAGAATCAACTTAAGAGTCGTACTCAACGCTTTATTGATCTTGCACCTCTTTGGTCGCCAATTTTAACGGTGATATTTACGCTTATTATGGTTCAATTTTTGTTAAATACAATGCCTTGTGGAGTTAAGATTGAGTTCTCAAATGTAGATATTTATAAAGAATGTCCTCATAAGTAAACTTTCCT
>JAHFKF010000069.1:0-4340 GCA_023245475.1 Candidatus Levyibacteriota bacterium | reverse complement strand
CTGCTTGAGAATAATCCAAAGATTGCCATATCTTCACTGTACAATATTTTTTCCGACAGTGTCAATGGGAAGTCCTTACACCGCTAGTTTGAAAAGGTTTTGGAAGAAGGGGATGTAGGTAATAACCACTTGCAAGAGCGCGATCAAGAGAATGGTCGCAATCATAAAGATATTGCCTCGTTTGATCGAATGCCAACCCAGCACAATCACCATAAGCAAATGCAGATAAATGAGCCCATTAAAGACAGCCGTACGAGCCTGTGGTTCTGGTTGGGTTTGGAGGAGGAACGCAAACATGAGGATCAGAAATTCTGCCAGACTAAGCCCAACAATAAAGATGACAAGCGTTCGATTAAACGTTAAGAGGCGTGCTTTGGGGTCTCGTGGTTTGTGACGCAGAACACTTGCATCATGACTTCCTGTTGCAAGCGCAATTGCAGGCAAGCTATCGGTGACCAGATTGATCCAGAGAATTTGAGTTGGGAGCAGCGGGAAAGGAAGGTTAAAGAGGGTTGCAAACAGCACCAGAGATATCTCAGCAAGGTTCCCCGATAACAGATACAGGATGGCATTGACAATATTTTTATAGGCCATACGTCCTTCTTCCACTGCTTTGATAAGGGTGGCAAAATTATCATCAGCCAGCACAATGTCACTTGCCTCCTTGGCAACGTCTGTGCCTGTTTTGCCCATAGAGACTCCCACATTGGCTTTCTTAAGTGCCAAGGCATCGTTGACTCCATCGCCGGTAACGCCGACTACAAGTCCTTGTCGTTGGAGGAGCGTTGCAATGCGGAGTTTCTGCTCAGGACGAGTTCTGGCAAAGACACGAGTTTGTAAAAGAATGGCACTAAGTTCTTCGTCAGAAAGTTTTTCAAGCTCTGCTCCCGTGACAACATCTTCATCTTTGGTGATCAGCCCTACTTCTTTGGCAATTGCCAATGCAGTAAATTCATTGTCGCCTGTCACCATACATACCTGAATCCCAGCCGTGTGTGCTTTGGCAAGCGCTTCAGCGATTTCAGGTCTTGGAGGATCATACAAACTAATAAATCCGAGGAAGGTTAGCTCTTGTTCCAGATGTTCACGGGATTTGGTGTTGAGATGCTTTTCTTGCTTCATGGCAAATCCAATAACACGAAGCCCTTGTTTTGCCGAGGCTTCGTAGTGTTTGGTAAGCTCGTCTTTCTCTTTCTGACTCAACTTGCTTTGTGCCACAATTGATTCTGGTGCCCCGCGAACAAACACATATTCGCGGTCATCTTGTTTCCAGAGAGTAGTAATTGTTTTGGTTTGGGTATCAAAGACAAATTCGTCAAGCACTTCTCCTGTGGGAATGTTTTTGAAATGTTCGTGCTTTGTTGCCCAGAGCAGTAAGGCTCCATCTGTTTGGTCTCCAACAATTTCGGGATCTCCTTCAGCCTTATCGATAAGGGAGGCTGTATTGCCCAAGATACAGGATTTAAGGAGCCACGTAAGGTCGGAGGAGTTTTTGAGCCAGTGGTTTTTGACGCGCATGGCATTTTGAGTAATAGTGCCAGTTTTGTCGACCAGAACAACTTGGATTGAGCCAAGTGTCTCCACGGCTGCCATCTTGCGAACAATGGCATTTTGGCGTGCCATTCGATGAGTGCCGACAGCAAAGGCAATGGTGATCACAGCAGGAAGTCCTTCGGGAATGGCAGCAATGCCGATGCTTGCTGCAACGAGGGCAAGGGGAATAAAGGCAACGTGGTGATAGATGCCAATAGGGATAATCATAAGGCCAACGAGAATTGCGATGACAGAGAGGAGTTTGCCGAGGTGATCAAAGTCTTTTTGTAACGGTGTTTTTTCTTCGCTGATGGTTGTTAGCGTATCAGCTATTTTGCCAAATTTAGTCTGCATGCCAGTCTTTGTGACTAGTAAATGGGCTTTTCCTTTGGTTACGAGTGTGCCAAGATAGGCCTCATTGCCTGCCTCTTTGGCAACAGCAAGCGATTCTCCTGTCAGGATGGCTTCATCAACTTCGAGATTTACGACGTTTTGGACTGTACCATCTGCCGGGATGCGAGATCCTTCCGAGAGAATGACTATATCTTCAGGAACTACTTGCGAAGCGGGCACTTCATGTTCTTTGCCGCCTCGTATGACTCGAGCTGTCGGGCTGGTATATGCTTTCAGTTTCTCGAGTGCTTTTTCTGCTTTATATTCTTGGAGAAAGCCAAGGCAGGCGTTGAGAATGATGATTGCGATAATAAATGAGGCATCAAGTATGCTGTGAATGACAAACGAGAAGATTGCGGCAACAAGCAGGATTGCGTTGATGACTGTCGCAAATTGGGAGAGAAAGATTTTGATGGCAGAGGTTGTAGTGGAAGAGGTGATGATGTTCTTCCCATATTTGATGAGGTTTTCTTGTGCTTGTGCTGTTGTTAGTCCGTCTTGCATAGGTATTGGTTTAGAGGCTGCTTGCTATTTTTTGCAAAAAAGAACATCCATCAGCCTCTTTTTGATGGAAATCTTAGTGACTATTTGTACTTTTTGGTCGGTATTGCAAAGCTTCTGCGATATGATTTGGTTGAATCTCCTCAGATGCTTCCAAGTCTGCAATTGTTCGAGCTACTTTAATAGTACGATAATATGCTCGTCCTGACAAATTGAGCTTTGAGACGGCAAGTTTAAGCATTCCAATGCAGTCATCAGAAAGTGTACAGTATTCTTTGATGGTTTTATTGGTGAGTTCGGCATTGGAATTGATAGCTTTACCAATGTACCGCTGGTGTTGCATATCACGAGCTTTCTGGACACGAGATTGTATTGTTGCTGAATCTTCGGTCATATTCGTCTCTTGCTCGGTAAGCTTTTCAACTTTGACGGCTGGAACTTCAATATGAATATCAATACGATCAAGCAGTGGTCCTGAGATTTTCTTTTGGTAACGGCTGATTTGGACAGGGGAGCAAGTGCATTCATGGTATTTGTCACCCAAGTAGCCGCACGGACAGGGATTTTGGGCTGCGATGAGCATGCATTTGACAGGAAAGGTTGTCTTGCCGTTGGCTCGAGAGATTGAGACGATTGCGTCTTCGATTGGCTGTCTGAGACTCTCAAGCATGAAGCGAGGAAATTCTGGGAACTCATCGAGGAACAGTACTCCTCGATGGGCAAGGGTGATTTCTCCCGGCCGAGGGCTTGAGCCGCCGCCTATGAGACCAACAAGGGACGTTGTATGATGGGGAGATCTGAAGGGCCGCTTGGTCAGATTGGTTTCTTTGCCGAGAAGCCCTGCAATGCTATAGATTTTGGTTACTTCAATCATTTCATCAAAGGTGAGTGTGGGCAAAATTGAGGGAAGTGTCCTAGCAAGAAGTGTTTTTCCAGAGCCGGGTGGACCTTTCATGAGGAGATTGTGTGATCCAGCTGCTGTAATTTCCAATGCCCGCTTTGCTTGGTGCTGTCCCTTGATATCTTTCATGTCATAGGCAAATGGGCCGTGAACCTTTTCTGTAAATACTATTGGTTCTTTAATTGGGATGAGTTGCTGTTTACTCAGGTGTAAAAAGAGTTCGAGGAGCGATGCTACAGGATAAATGCTTATGTCTTGGACGATTGCTGCTTCGGTGCTATTTTCTGCCGGGAGAAAGAGGTTGGTAAAGTGCTTATCTTTGACTAACAAGGCGTGGGGAAGTGCACCTGTGACTGATCTTACCCGACCATCAAGGGATAATTCTCCTGTCACCAGCGAATGAGACAGATCTGCTTCGAGTTGTCCTGACGCGACAAGGATTCCAACTGCGATAGGCAAGTCATAGCTTGGCCCTTCTTTGGGAAGGTCAGCCGGGGCAAGGTTTATCGTAATCCTTCGCGCCGGAAAATCTGCTCCTGAATTCCGAATTGCTGATCTGACGCGTTCTTTGGCTTCTTCAACAGCTTTGTCTGGAAGCCCAACGATGGTAAAGGATGGAAGGCCTTGGGAGGCAATATCGACTTCAACTTCAACAGGGGTTGCCTCAATTCCTATAACGGCAGCAGAGAATACTTTAGCAAGCATAGATCTAGCATAGCATAAAACAGGAGAAGTTTATTGCGAGGTTTGTGTAGAGAATTCACGGAGGAACAAGTTGTAATCCAGCCCATCAACAACGCCATCATCCGTAATATCCGCACCAACTCGATTGCTAACAGGAGCATATATACAAGCCTCGGTATATTGCTTTTCGCCGAAGCAGTTAAGCAAGATATTGTAGTCCTTAACAGTAATTGCTTTGTCTTCGTTAATGTCCCCGTTAATAAGCGTCATTGTATCAAGCGTTGTCGTTTTATTGGCAGCAATTTTTATCGTCGCCCAACTTCTGGGG
>JAHFKF010000068.1 GCA_023245475.1 Candidatus Levyibacteriota bacterium | reverse complement strand
CAATAGAAGGAGCCTCTGCAAGCTTTTCAATGTTATGATCCATAATCTCATTAAGACTGATTTACCTCCAGAGGTCAAGAGGGACGTGATTTACCTTCAGAATTTCTAAAAATATAGTAATAGACAACTGGAATAAAGAACAGCATCATTGCACCTGAGAAGAACAAACCAGAGATAATGGCTCCTCCTAGTCCTTGCCATAATGGGTCAGATAAAGTAATTGGAATCAAACCAACGATTGTCGCAAAGGTTGTCAAAGTAATTGGCTCGAGTCTACTCTCTGCACCATCAACAATTGCTTCAGTCAATGACATCTTATGTTTGAGGTTTTGATTGATCTTATCAACAATCAAAATAGCATTCTTCACAACAATACCAAACAGAGCAAGGACACCGATCAGTGCTGGAAATGACAATGGTGTTCTCGTCAAAGAAAAAAGGATAAACACACCAGAGATAGATAATGGAATAACAAGCATAACAATCAGTGCTTTTCTAAATGAAGCAAATTGCAACACCATGGTTATAATAATTAACATAAACGATAACACCATCGCAGCCAAAATTGCGTTAACAGAATTTTGATTTTCTTCGTTCACACCACCAGTTGACCAACTGTAACCACTTGGTAAGTTGAGCGAATTAGCAAACTTTTCAAGATCCTTACTTTTTTCACTACTTGAAGTTCCTTTTGTTACACTTGCAGAAACAGAGAGTGTTCTCTTGCCATTCTCACGAGTAATAAGCGTTGGATTGGTACGAAGCTCAAAACGTCCCAAACTCGTAAGCGGCACTGCTGAACCCTTTTGGACTGGAATCGTAAGGGTATTTACGACGTCCAATGATTGTGGTTCACTTGCTGACCTAAAGACAATATTTTTATCTCCCTCTGTGCCGGTATGTAACTTGGTATTTTCTTCAAGCGTAAATCCACTGACATATGACCTAAGCCACATACCAATCTCTTGTTGAGAGATATCAGCAGCAAGCATTTTGTCTTGATCTGGGACAAAAACCACTTTACTTGTTCCAGACTTTACCGACTTTGACACGTTGGCAACACCAGATTGTTGTTTTAAGTAATCCTGGATTTTTGTAGCATACCCATCAAGAGTTGCAAGGTCGTCTCCTGATAATTTAATCTGCAAATCAGCACCTGCTGGTGGCCCACCACTGACTTCAACTACCGAAAAGGTTCCTTTTTCATACTTACCATATTTGTCTCGAAGTTCCTGCGCAATATCCATTGATGTCTTTGATCGTTCTTCAAGTGGTGGGAGAACCAAAGTAAAGAGAGCTGTGTTGTCCCCTGCTCCGGAATACCCACCGGTACTAGCATCGATACTTTGTTTCATGGTTGCCGTCACAAAAGAAACATCAGACAAGTGTCGTAAGTCATTTAAAATAGTAAGCGTTTCTTCGTTTGTATGTTTTACATTAGTACCAGCAGGAAGCTCCAATGACGCATATAAAAACTCTTGATCACTTGGTGGGAAAAATTCATTACGAACAAATCCAAGTGGCAACAAAGAATAAGAAAAGAGTGAAAAGATAACAACTACTAACACTGTTTTGCGACGAGTCTTTTTATTGGCTAAGATATTCTGCAGAATTCTTCGATATCCACGTTCTACTTTTTCAAAATTAATTACTCCATGATTAACATACTGAGCAAATGGTAACGTATGAAGCGCATGTAAAATTCCATTGCTTAAGGATGAAGGTTTTGTTACTTCAGCAATTTGTGTTTGTACTTTTTTAAACAAGCCACGTCTCACTTGAAAAAAGATAAATAGATTAAGAACAAAAAGCAGTAATGTTGGCAGGAACCAAGCACCTTTTGGTGCAATGGCAATAAAGACCCCAAGCACCAGAAGCATACCAATCACCCGGAATAACACGACTACCCGATGTGGAAGTCGTGAACCAAATAAGAAAATCAAAAATGGCATGGTAATAAATACCGCAACAATCAAAGATCCAAGAAGGGTACTCGAGACAACAATTGGAATTGGTCTGATAAATTCACCAATAACACCTGTTGATAACAAAAGCGGCACAAACGCCCAAACAGTCGTCAGTGTCGTTGTCAAAATTGCTGTTTTGAAATCTCTCCATACCAACAACGCTGCTTCAATTGGAGTAAATTTGCTGGAACGATAATACGCCGTTAGTGCTGAAATAACCACAATCGTATCATCAACCAGTAAACCAAGTGAAAGGAGTAATGAGAAAAATGCAATGAAACTTAAATCAATGCCAGTCGCGTTCATCACAATAAAGGTAATAAGAAAGGTCAACGGAATTGAGAATGACGCTACAACTGCCTGACGAATACCTAAGAATAAAAAGAGCGTCAAGAAGACAAGTCCAACAGTAATAAACAAATCTCTGAGCAACTCGTAATATTGTTTATCAACTTCAGCACCACTGTTAAGAATTGATGACAGGGTAAAACGATTTGGATACTCAGCCATTTTTGTGTCAACAAGTTTTTTTGCATCGGTCACAGCACTGGTGATATTTGCACTACTTGTTTTGTAAACACTAAATGAAATTGTTTCAACAGGCGATTGCATATCACTCGCAA
The DNA here is from genome assembly GCA_023245475.1 of Candidatus Levyibacteriota bacterium. GTDB lineage: Bacteria > Patescibacteriota > Microgenomatia > Levybacterales > UBA12049 > JAHFKF01. Next base: position 4,529 of record JAHFKF010000068.1, on the reverse strand, counting down.
GATATGACGATGCAACATCTGGTTTATTTCGCTCACTAATCTTTGCGATATCTCCCAATGTTACAGTTCTTCCATTTGCCGAAACTCGAATCTTACGAAGTTCATCAATTGTTGTAACTGTTGGATCAAGACTTAAGACAAAAGAAGAATCACTTGTAGTAACAGACCCGGCAGGAAATGAACCAGTTGCACTTTTAATTGTTTGAGATAATGATTGTGGACTAATGCCATAGGTCGCGATCGCTTCAGGATCTAAGAGAACTTGGATTTCATCATTATCAAGACCTGTTGTCTCGACACGATCAATTGAAGGGAGCGCTTCTAAACCATCTTTAACCGTCTTTGCAAATCGACTCATACTCAAATAATCAGTATTACTTGTCAATGAAAACATCCATACTGGTGTGTTCTCAAAATCGAGCTTTTGGACAGATGGAGACTGGGCGTCTTCTGGCAAATCATTGATACTATCAACTGCTGACTGTACATCTGCTTTTGCGTCATCTGGATTAACACCTGATTCAAACTCCAATGTCACCACAGAAATTGAATCTTGCGAAGAAGAAGTAACTGTCTTTACTTTTTCGATACTATCAACGCTATCTTCAATTGGAACCGTAACCAACGATTCAACATCTTGAGGAGATGCTCCAGGAAGCGCTGTTGCAACTGTCACAATTGGGATATTAATTTGTGGATTTAAGACACGGGGTAAGTTAACATAACTAAACGCGCCAATAAAACACACAAGTAACAAAACCAACAAAACAAGACGGGTGTTTTGGAGATACTTCGCAAAAAACCCTTCCTTTAATTTAGGATCAAATTTCAATTGTTTTAAATAGCTTGTTAGTTCTGTCATAAAAATAATGCAATACGCAAAAGTCTAAAGTCACAATTACTGCTGACTTGCAACCTTTATCTTGTCTCCTGCGATGACACTGCGGTCAATAATAACTTTATCTGAAGATTTGAGGCCACTGAGCACATCTACATAGGAACCGGTAATGTTACCTAATGTCACAGTTCGGGTAACAGCTTTACCATTTTCAACGACGAGGACAAAGGCACTCTCTTGTGTTTGGTACACAGCATCAATAGGAATTAATGGATCATTAGCAACTGTTGTTGATTCGTCGATTGGAACAATAACTGAAATATGGTCACCATCAGAAAGATCCTTTTGGTATTGTTCAGGAATATCATAAAAGACAGAATATAATTGTCCGTCGGTTGCTTGGGTCGAGACGTAATAAGGAGCTAAGCTAACCTTTTTACCACCGATCATAAGTGTACTTGTCTGACCAACAAGCAGCATCTGAGCAATTCTTTGTGGTACTTGCAACACAGCAGTTGTTGTGGTTTCAGCTGATGTCACCGTTGCAATTGGTGTACCAGGACTAACCACTTGTCCGATGTGCACATACACACGTTCTACTTTTCCAACAAATGGACTTGCTGGATACATTGCTGATTCTGAAATAGCTGCCAAATTGAGCTGCAATTGTGAGACTTCCTTGCTTAGATCCAATCCTTTGTCTTGGACGGCAAGCTGTTCCAGTGTCGTCTCGTGTTGTAAATCTCTTAGCAAGGTAGTATACGTATTAAGCTTCTCATTTGGGCTTTTCATTTGCTCAGATTGTTGCTCTGAAATAACGGCTGATGAGGTTGCAACATCCCTTTGATTCCCAATCAACTCTTTTTGGATACCAAACGTGTCAACAACATTATCATATTGCGCTTGGGCAATTTGTCTTTGAACAGATGCAGCATTACCACCTTGATAATTAGAAGCGAGAGCAACAAGTTGGGTTCCTTGCCCAACAGCATCTCCTTCTTTGACATTGATTGAGGATACTATACCAGGAGCTTGTGCGACAACTTGAATAACGCCGGATTTTTCAATACTTGCTTGAAAGGTAGCTTTTGTTCCGTCACCGGTATCATAGACTCGAACCGTTTTAGTAACAGGTGCCGGAGCCTTCTCTTCAGCCTTAAATTGCAACAAATTACCAATAATAAGAACAGCAAGCAATAAGCCTAAGACAATGAAAAAGCTTGGCATTGGTCGTCTTTTGATAAATGCTGTTGCACGACGATAATAAGATTTAGAAATGGTTTTAATTCTTGAAAATTTACGCATGAGAATAATCTCGGGGCAGCAGAGTGTTAAATTGTCTGCTAATTGTATACTATTAGTAGTTTAGTGTCAAATCAGATTCTCATGTGTACTTTACAAACAAAACAACAATGAGATAAGATATATTTATGATAAGATTTATTATTCTTGGATCAGTACTTGGAATTATTATATTAGGCGTATTTGCTTATTTCATTTTTGGGTTCAACACGCCGAAAGCCAAACCAGTTGCATTAACTACCAAGCAAGACTTGGTCGTCAAAGATGTTTTAGTGGGAACGGGTTCTGCTGTCAAAAATGGAGACACTGTTGTTATCCACTACACAGGAACTCTCACTGACGGCACGAAGTTTGATAGCTCACGCGATCGAAACGAACCTTTTGAGACACAAATTGGTGTTGGACAAGTAATCAAAGGCTGGGATCTTGGAGTTGTTGGCATGAAAGTTGGTGGCAAACGAAAACTTACTATTCCTCCAGAACTAGGTTATGGCAATCAAGCAGCTGGAGCAATCCCCCCAAACTCTACTCTTATCTTTGATGTGGAACTGTTAGGAATAAAATAAATCACTCAGAGGAACTAAACTGAGAAGCAACGATATTAATAGCAAATGTTACCAGACTAAAGAGTACTGCCCACCAGAAGCCATCAACAGTAAAGCCCGGCACAATTGCTGCTGCAAGAAGCACCATCAGAGCGTTAATGACAATGGTAAACAATCCCAACGTGAGAATGGTAATAGGAAGGGTGAGTAAAAATAGCAATGGCCGTACTAATGCATTAAGAATCCCAAGGACTAACGCCACAAGCAGTGCTGTCCAGAAATTCTCAACATGAACACCGGGAAGAATATATGCAGCAATAAGAATGACAATTGTACTCGCAATCCACGTGATAAGAATACCCATACTGTTATGATAGCAAATAATAGTAAAGAAGAAAACGTTCTGTTAAAAATACCTCTTGTTAAGACGGGAAAAAACAGGGTATACTAATTTGTATAGAACAATATGAAGAGTAAGAAAGCAACGGTATCAACCGGAACATTCGTGAGAAAGCATATAAAAGCATTGCTTGTAGGTGGAGGATTGCTCATTGTTGCAGGAATCTTATTTGTTCAATTTATCTTCCCCTGGATCCAACTACTTTACTACGCTACCAAGCTAGGTTATGAAACTCAGGTCAATAACCCAGCCAAGAAACTTGCGTCTAGCATGCTTCCGTTTGCCAAGGAGCATCACCTCAAAAAAATCTATGAATATAACGGCGCTGCTGATGGATTTGATAATACCGTCCCTTTCTTCATTTACATCTTTCAGGGAGATCAATCACCTGATCTCTCTCATAAGATGATCAAAAGCTATCTAGAAACGTATGGTTATACATTTAAAGAATATTTTGCAACCCATGACGACGATTCTTTGTGTACAGTATATATGTATCAAGGAAACGATTGTCAATCTTTCCAAGGATATGCAAAAAATGATGGTCAACCATATTGGGTTATGAAAGGGGCGAATCGAGATAAAGACCAAGTTATTATTGAAATAACAAACCATACTTATTTTAATGGGGCAAATGATGTTGACTCAAAATTCAAAGAAAACTCTGTACCTAGTGGAAAAACTGTCATTAATATTACATTCATTTCCCATGAATGCCTCGGCGGCTGTCTGGACACAGAATCCACTGAATAATCCACAACTGATAGACAGTAGTTGATTTATTCTATATTATTTACTATAATCCATACTCCAGAAGAGACGAGCCCTTGGGTTTACCTGAGTATGTTCCTTTCTTGTGGAATGCTCTTTGACATCGGCATACAATACTAAGTCTATAAATCTTTCTGTGACTCCGGACTTCTGTCCTACAACAAGGGGGAAACACGTCATTCTGGCTTGTCCAGAATCTCTTCATGTTATCCCTTTCTTGTAGGATCGGGAGAAAGGAGGTTTACTCATTTTGTTTAATGACGATAACGGAAGGAGGTTACAAGACAAGTTCAGTAAGAAACCAGATGGTACAACCTAACACGAAAGGTAAAAACAATGCCAGTCAGTTGGTTGCGACGTTTCTTCGTCGCTCTCCTGCTCTGTGCAGGACTGGTCGCATCGACCTCGGTCGTAGCGTCAGCTCACGCCCAGGCAGTAGTTGATTGTTCAGCTCCCATCCATTTCTTTGGACTCCGAGGATCTGGAGAAACTGATGGAACAATGGGTTCGGAGGTGACAGACACATTCAACAAATTCCGTGCGCAAATGAAGCATGTCGGAAAGGAGGTCTCAAAAGAAGCAATTCTTTACTCAGCACCAAGAGTCTGGCCACCGAGTGTATCTGCATACGCCAAAATGCTTCCAAGTGTCAAGGAAGGAATAAAGCTACTCT
>JAHFKF010000067.1 GCA_023245475.1 Candidatus Levyibacteriota bacterium | reverse complement strand
ACCCCCAATACTCTCAAATGGAGAATTCTTACTGATGAATAATATGTTCATATTATCTTCCTACTTGTGGTTTTGCTTCTTTGATTGCAATGGCACGATCAATCAGCACTGTACCGTTAAGTTTATTCATTGCTGTTTTTGCCGCTTCGACCGTTTCCATTTCAATAAAAGCAAATCCTTTACCTTGTCCTGTGTCTCTATCAACAACTACTTTTGCAGATATTACCTTACCAATGGTTGAAAATAGTTCTTCGAGTTGAGAATCAGTTACTGAGTAGTCAAGACTTCCTATAAATAATTTGTTTGTCATATGTATGCCTCCTTTCGTAAAATTTGTCTCTATTGTAAGCACGTAGATCTGCTCAAAGATGAATGGGTTTCGCCTGTCAAGAAGATACGAGTGGAAAATTTGAGGTATCTTTTATCTTTGAAAAACTAAATCAAAATCTAAGCAGATGTATGTGCATACAATCTGCAATAAAGTTATTATAACACAATGCATGCATATTACCTAATTTTTAGAGTTGCTATTATTTTATTTTGTACATGGCGTGAATTGTAGTAAGAGGATTATCATGAGGTGAAACTCTCGTTTGTCCTAGACTAGGTAGAGTTCGCATATCAGTAATACCAATAGCAGGTATAAGTTCAAACCCTAGCTGCGTATAGATATCATGTGTCCAAGTTGATTTGACTGCTTCAACAGGATTCTTTCCTTGCCCCAGAGCATTATAGAAGATTGCATGATTATCTGATTGTGGCTCCCATTCTGCAAGAGCATGCGTCGGATGATATGGGGATAATGCTTGCACTGCCCATGGGACAAAGGTTTTTGCGTAAAAACCATCATGATGGCGATCATCCACCTTGGCAATTAAATCAAAAGAGATCGGTGTGACATCTTTGGGAAGATCAGGAAGAAAAGGTAAATTGAAATCTTTTAATAATTCCTGAAATACACCAGGCCGACGGATATGTGCATCCATGAAAAATCTGGGATCATCTACTGCCACAACTCGCAATGAAGCGATAAATGCCATACTCTCACCTTTAACAATCTGTGCTATAAACTTCCTTTCACCAGTTACTACCTGAAATATTCCTGATGTATCAAATGGCATAGCATGAACCAGATGAACAGGAATATTCGCAATATCATTTTCAACGCGGGATTGATTTAACGGTGGATATGGTTGCAAACTCTCCGCGAAAGGATATGTACGTTGTTCACGCAATAAATGTGGAGGAATGTGTTTCAGTATTTCGTAATTCATAGAGAGGGATTATAGCAAAAGTGAGATATTATTGCACAAAAACTGTATAATCTATGTGCGATATGAGTAATGTACGAATTAATGCAAGCTGGAAAAAAGCAGTAGGAGAAGAATTTAAGAAACCTTATTGGGAAGAGTTAACTACCTTTGTCCGCAAACAATATGAAACTACCAAGGTGTATCCTCCAGCAAAAAATATTTTTAATGCATTTGATCTGTGTCCATTTGACGAAGTAAAAGTCGTCATTGTTGGGCAAGATCCTTATCACGGAGTTGGACAAGCAAACGGACTTTCATTTGCTGTCAATGATGGAGTAGCACTTCCTCCTTCGCTACAAAATATCTATAAGGAAATTCATAATGACTTAGGGGTTACACCATTACCATCCGGTGATCTTTCTCGTTGGGCAAAGCAGGGGGTACTCATGCTAAACAGCGTTTTAACTGTTGCAGCGGGAAGTCCCGCATCTCATAAAGGAAGGGGCTGGGAAGAGTTTACTGATGCAGCCATTACAGCGCTTAATGCCAACAAGAAACATATTGTGTATTTGCTTTGGGGAAAGTATGCGCAGACCAAAGGATTGGTAATCGATAGAACACAAAACTTGGTACTCACTTCAGGACATCCATCACCATATTCTGTTTCTCTTTTCTATGGCAATCATCATTTTAGTAAATGTAATGCATATCTTAAAGAGCATAATCTCCAACCAATCGACTGGCACTAAGCATTACTTTCTTTAAAAGAAAACTCATTTCTATATTCTACATTGACAACAATCTAGACCAGTAGCTATAATCGAACCTCTACTGTTAGCTTGAATGAAACATTTATTATTTAGCAATTTAAAAGGTTATAAGCACAAATGGATACGGTCAGACATCATGGCAGCTCTTGTCGTAACCGCTATTGCAATCCCTGAATCGTTAGGTTTTGCAGTTATTGTAGGACTTCCTGTTCAAACAGGATTATATTGTGCACTCCTAGCTCCCGTTATCTTTGCAGCATTTACCTCATCGAGAAGATTGGTCGTAGGAGCAGATTCGGCAACGGCAGCATTGGTAGCAAGTGGGGGAGCAATGATTGCGATTGCTGGGACAAGTGAATATGCAAATGCCATTGCTGTCCTAGGCATTTTAACAGGAGCACTATTATTACTTATGTCTGCATTCCGTTTTGGATTCTTGGCAGATCTCATATCCCAAACCGTTCTTGTTGGATTTGTCTCGGGAGTAGGTATCCAATTATTGATTGGTAAACTACCTGAAATGCTTGGGCTACATACTCACGGAACTATTATAGATAAACTAATTTTTCTGGCAAACAATCTGCGTCATATTGAAATTGCCCCAGCGATTTTATCAACGATTGTTGTCGCAATTATTGTCGTTGGTTGGAAGTATCGTTGGCCGGGAGCATTACTGGCACTAGTCGGTACAATCCTAGCAACTAAATTTTTTAATTTACCAACCTTTGGCATTGAAGTGATTGGCGCAGTACCGCAAGGTCTTCCATCATTGCATATGCCAATGATAACACCAGCAATGATTACGACACTTCTTCCTGCGGCTTTCTCAATTGCAATCGTTATTCTTGCACAAAGTCTTGCTGTTATCCGCAATGCTGCAGCACGACATGAAGAAAAAGTAAAAGATAACCAAGATTTGCTTGCACTTGGTCTGGCAAATATTACCTCGGCTTTTATCGGTGGATTCGCAATTAATGGTAGTCCACCTCGTACCTCAGCTGGTGAAATGGCAGGAGGCAAATCACAGTTAATTAATGTTATTATGGCAGCATTAATAGGCATCGTGTTGGTATTTGCGACAGGTCTCTTCCAATACGTACCAGGTGCATGTTTGGCAGCAGTCGTTTTTACCATTGGTTTGCATTTGTTAAAGATCGGAGAACTCAAAAAAATCTGGGCCATGCGAAAAACTGAATTTGGCATTGCGATGCTTGCTCTTATTTGTGTCGCACTCATGGGGGTTCAAAAAGGGATCATGATAGCAGTTCTTATTTCATTAGTTGAAAGATTACGAAGACAATATCATCCACACGACGAAGTATTACTCAAAGATCAAGAATATACTGAATGGACAGCATTAAGACTAAGTGATGGAAAAAGACATCGCCTGCATGAAGCTCCAGCAGGGCTTCTTGTCTATCGATTCAATGAAGCACTCTTCTTTGAAAACGCCTCATACTTTTTGAAACGTGTTACAAAAACAATAAAATCTGCAAAAGAACCGGTAAACTTTTTTGTCTTGGATGCAAGTGCCATTACCGATATCGATTATACTGCTGCCAAAACGTTGGTACGATTATCAAGCCAATTGAGTGCAGACAATATTGAATTTGGTATTGCACATGTTTCACCTCATCTCAACTCTGTACTCAAACGCTATAAATTAACTGACATCATAACGATCTTTCCTAGTTTGCGTTTTGCAATTAAAGCATATACGAAGAAACATATCACCAGTAAGGATAGGATTGCAGCGATCAATCTCTTCCCACATGAGTATGTTGTTATCGGTGGTGGTGTCCTTGAAATTTTGGGCATTCGTGAAACTGTCGAATTAGATCTGGTCGTTAATCAAAAGACCTACAAGCGGCTTAATTCACATCATTGGAAAGAATATATACAAGATAGTGGAAAGAAAATTCTGAGTAGGAGAGGGTACAAAGTTATGCTTGATTGGGTAGGAAGGGATCTTAAAGTGTTACAAAAATCAGCAATTGTAGTAGATGGGATTCCCGTCATGGGACTTGAGCAGCTGATTAGCTGTAAAGCACAATTAGGGAGGAAAAAAGATTTGGAGGATATTCTCAGTATTAAAAATTATATCAGAGAACACCAGACAGAGAAAAAAACAACTGCTGTACAACTTAAACTTGCCGTCGCTTGATGAAAAATAACACGACAACAATCCTTGCGTTATATGATACAATATAGTTGTGAAAGAGACCTTGCATCAAGACATCCCTCAACAAGCAAATACTCCAACTCGAAGATCAGATCAGGTTTTCATGCACTTCCCACTAGGAGAATCTCAGGGTGGATATGGTTTTCGTGGAGCAGATTTTTTCATAAAAGGCGCAGAAGTCCATCAAAATCGACTTGGCTTTCCTATACCTAAAGGAGAAGACGTGGCAGAGATCAGCCGCGATCTACTAAAAATTGCAGATGACCATAGAAAAAAACTAATAGAGGACACAACAGTCTTTAGGGCTTTACTAGCAAAAAAAGCATAAAAGATTCCGGAGAACCATCTTCCTCTCACAACAGTCCACACGCTACACTGTCTCAGCATAATATTGATACTAGAAAACTTACGAAAGCAAAAGAGAAATAGCTAGCGAAAAAACTTAAGAGGGTGGCAATGATTAGTGGAAAGACTTATGCCATTGATCCAGTTTTGACTGCTCCTGCACGTTTGTATGAAGCAAAAATTACACCAGTTGGGGAAATTCTAGAATAAACTAATGTGAATGCAGCAGGTATTGTACCTTTTTCAAACAACCGTTTTCCCGTACCAAGAGTAATAGGAAATATTTTAAGCCAAAATTCATCTACCAAATCATTCTCCATTAATGTCTGTACAAGATTAGCGCTTCCGTACACTTGCAGGTCTGGACCGTCTGAGTTTTTTAGCTTTTTTAATTCTGTAGTATCTTTTATCACTACAGTATTTTCCCACGTTGGATTCTTTAAAGTTTTTGAGACAACATATTTTGTAATTTTGTTTACTTGCGGCCACGTTTCTGTATGCTCTGGCCAAAATTCTGCCCAGATATCATAGGTTTTGCGCCCAAGGAGCAAGGCATCTGTCGCTTTCATTTGTTTAGCCATCTCTTGACCCCCAACTTTATCTTCAAAGTATGGACTCATCCATCCACCGTATTTAAAGCCCTCTGCTGTATCTTCTTTGGAGCCACCTGGTGCCTGCATGACACCATCAAGAGTAATAAATTCAAGAACAGTAATCTTTCTCATATCTAAATATTAGTATACCATATCATTTTTGTTGAGGATCATGGATAGATTAGAACCTAATTAATACCACAAGGTTACGCAAGATATCCCGAACCAGGTATGTAAAGTCTCCGGCTATTAGTAAAAGGTATCCTATGATAGCCATTTCTACCTTTAAAGAATTTTATTCGAGCGTTGGCATGAATCACGACAGAATGCTTTGAAGAAATTTCACTTTTCTCTCCGTTACATGCTTGAATAAGTAATGGATCATACTTTCCATCCATCTGGTTAATCCAGTCTTGGACAGGCATTTCATCCTGATCATCGGCAAATGTCCACACATCATCTCTCAGTCCTCCATGAGCATGCAATACAACCGGACTCTTTTTTGTTGTATCAAAAATAATCCCTTCTTTTTTCAAGACAGCAAGTGGTTTTTCACATATCTTTAGGAGCAGCTCTTTTCGTGACTGAGCAAACCGTGTAGAACCGGCATCGTCAGCATAAATATCATCCGAAATATAGAACTGTACTCCGTTAAATTCCTCAACTTTCATATGAATAAGGGATGATTATAGCGGATGGAGCAAAAAGAAGCAAAAAGTTTTTGTTGTCGAGCCTGGATTTACCCCAAGGGTACTTGCCACTCCGTGGTGGCGCTTCTCATTCAGGCAAATTGTTGAGGATCATGGACGACGTTAGAACCCATTTAGCCTCACAATCAGCATTGTTTCGATTCTCAATATAATATGAAAGGACTTTCAAAAAAGTGAAAATCTAGATCATCCTAGGCGTCTGTGATATAATGCCGATTATTATGGGTTACCAAGAATTTCCGCCAAAAGAAGGACAAGATAATTTATTTAGAGGGGGCAGAACAATCAAAGATCTTATTGCAACAAGAAGTGTACAGAGTGATACTCTTGAAACAATTGTCCCTGAAGTTTTAGACAGTTGGCATAACAGAGTGCTTCCTAAACTTCGAAATGAATTGTCAAAACCCCTTCCAAGCCTTGAAATAGCTAAAGAATTTGGAGGAATTGAAACTCCTCCCTACAGAAAAGTAGACTTAGGAAACGCTACTGTTTATCTAGTAGGGGTAACTCACAGTGGACGAAACCATAAGCCGAAAAATACTGATTATGGTGCTCGTATTAAAAACTTTGTTGACCATACGCACCAACAATATGGATTCACATGGGCTACAGAACAGAATCTTGATAGAGATTTTGATATAAGAGATCATGCAATTGATGTAAAAGATCAGGGGCATTACTTTGATTTAATTCTTGCAAGCAAAACTGGAAGTCCAGATAAACAGAAAGGTCGAAGAGGTTTTATAAAAAAATTAGGCGACACAGTTACTGTCATAAAATCGGTAGTCCAAGATCGACAAGCCATTGTAAATGCACTTACTTATTTACAAAGCGATGATTTAATTGAAGTACATGGCCCGGTAATGACACAACTTGATCAGGGAAATATCTTACTGGCTCAAAGATTGGTTGAAATGAGTAAACTTCCTGAACCTCTCGATATTGAGGCGAGCCTTGTTTTAAGTAATGGCAACGATCTGCATAAGCCATCTATATCTGTCGATCGTTCCTATATTCAGGCAAGACGCATAGAAGATATTGTCAGAAAACTTTCCAGTGATAAGTCTGCTGGAGATACAACAGCACCAGAATCAATCAATGTAGGTTTTTTAATAGGACACGTGCATACAACCCAAGTTGAATATTTTTTAAAGAATCCAGCGTATAAACCGCATGAATCTTTAGCTGAGGCCGCGTCACTCCTGCAAAGATAAAAAACGCCTACCAGCTCGCTATACACGGGCTAACAAGCGATATCGCCACCCTCCAGGTGGCAATCACTCCAGTTACTCATAAA
>JAHFKF010000066.1 GCA_023245475.1 Candidatus Levyibacteriota bacterium | reverse complement strand
GATCAGACGTGGTTTTGATCATTTCTCGAGTCTTGGTGGAACGGAAGTTACTCCCGTTGTTGAAGCAATTGTCACGCAATATAAAGAGACAGATCCTCAGCTTGTCGAAAAGTTTGAAGAGATTAAGCTCACGATTTTGGAAGAAGTAACAAAGTATAGTACAGCTTTGTCTCGAGCCAAAACATATATTGCTAAAAAATATAAAACAGAAGGTGACGAACTCATGGGAACCAAAGAAATCACCGTTGATGATGCGTTTTATCTGTACACGTCGCATGGTTTGTCCCCAACTCAAATTAAGAGTCTTGGCTACACGTTTGACGATCAATCATTTGCTGAAAAAATGAAAGCACACAAAGATCTTTCTCGAGCCGGTGCTGGACAGAAATTTCGTGGAGGGCTAGCTGATCATCAAGAGAAGACTGTTATGGGGCACACGGCAACGCATCTGATGCACCAAGCGCTTCGTGATATGTTTGGGAAAGAGCTTCATCAAAGCGGTTCCAACATCACAACAGAGCGTGTCCGTTTTGACTTTAACTTTGATCGGAAGCTGACCGATGAAGAGATTACTCAGCTTGAAGACGTCGTTAACGGCAAGATCAAAGAAAACTTACCAGTTCACTTTGAAATGATCCCAACAGATGAAGCAAAGAAGCTAGGTGCAATCGGACTCTTTGAAGATACCTATGCCAAAACTTCCAAAATTTATTTCATTGGAGGAACTGGCAAAGAGGGAGATCACACTGGTTATTCGATTGAATTTTGTGGTGGACCACATGTCGATTTTACAAGCAAGATAAAATCATTTAAGATAAAGAAGCAGGAGAATCTTGGCAATAAGCTGAGGCGCTTGTATGCACTTGTTGGATAATTATGAATCTGCCCTTTTTTACAAAGAAACAACCTGAATCAGATGAAGCATATTACTTGACGCTTCTGTTGACTCATGAAAAAGCAAGTGCAGTCATTCTCCATGAGCATCTTGGCAAAGTAAGTATTATTGGCCGACATGAAGAATATGCTCGTGAGCCAATTGAAGCGCTTGATCAGGATTCACTGATTAATTTAATTGATAAGACAGTCAGTCGAGCAGAAGAAGTCTTGCCGCCACAGATTGAAACCCACAAGACAGTTTTTGGTGTAAAGCCTGAATGGATTGAACCCGCAACACAGAAGATCAAGAAAGAATACCTTGCAAAGCTGAAGAAAGTCTGTGAAGCGCTTGATTTGATACCAGTGGGTTTTATGGTTGTGACAGAAGCAATCTCTCATTTGTTGCAAGAGGATGAAGGTGCTCCTCTCTCTGCAATTTTGGTTGAAATTGGTCATCAGAAGATTACCCTGACCCTTTTCCGTGGAGGAAAAGCAATTGAATCAATCGAGGGAGAGCGCGAAGGAGAGCCTACTCTTGTCGTTGATAAGTTGCTTCATCACTTTACCATCCCCGCTTTGCCTGCACGAATTATTCTCTTTGATTCGCACGAAATAGCAAAGCTTTCTCAGTCGTTTATTGCTCATCAGTGGAGCAAGAGTTTGCCATTTATTCACGTGCCACAAATTACCGTACTGAAGCCTGGATTTGATGCGCGGGCTGTTGCAGCTGGTGCTATGACACAAATGGGATTAACATTGGTGAAAGAATTGTCACAATCAAAAGTTAACGATTATAGTGATGAGGAGTTTACTGAGGCGCCAGCGGACGTTTTACCTCCAGTTCATAAAGAGAACGCTTCTGAACCACTTCTTGAAGAATCAGAGCCTGCTTCTGAATCACAACCGCTTGCTACCTTTGAGAGTGCACCTGAAGAAAAGCCAGAGTCAATGATCACTGCTGATAATTTTGGGTTTGTTAGTAATCAAGAAATCTCAGAAGTTAAAAAGCCACATACAGAACATGCAACTCATCATGCAGTCGTCCATGCATCAGGGCATCAGGCTCATCATGAGCCAGTGATTCATCACGGTGCACAGGCTACGACACCTGTCCATCATTCGTTGCAGACACCGGAAGCAGACTATGATGAACCCGAAGATGCTGTTGGGCTCGTGGCAGGACTGCAAGATCGATTCAAGGGGATTAAGCTACCTCATGTGTCTCTTCCTCAATTACCAAAGCAGTTGCGTAAAGGTTTGGTTCTGCCGATTGCGCTTGTTGCAGGAATGGTACTTCTTATTGGTGGCATTATTTATTACTACTTCTATCAGATGCAAGCAACGGTTGTTGTGGCAGTTACTCCCAAAATGGTTGAAGAGACTTCACCTGTCACTTTCTCATCAACTGCTCCAAGCGATTTCTCAGACAATACAATTGCTGCCAAAACAATCTCTCAATCAATTACAGGGGAAGTATCGATTGATACAACGGGAAAGAAAGAAGTGGGAGATAAGGCTAAAGGAACAGTTACTCTCTATAATAATGATGATAATAAAGCAGAGCTTAGTAGCAGTACATCAATTAAATCAAGTAATGGTATGACCTTTGTTCTTGATAAAGACATTGTCATTGCATCAGCATCGGGAGATATTTTCTCAGGAACGAAACCCGGAACAACAGATGTTGCAGTTACAGCCAAAGATATTGGAACGGATGCCAATCTTCCTTCAGGGACGAAGTTTACCGTTGGTGGAAACAGCAATCTTGCTGGCAAGAACGATAGTGCATTCTCTGGAGGAACAAAAAAACAAGTAACTGTTGTCTCCAAAGATGATCTTGCAAAGCTTCGTACTGAGCTAACCAAGAGTCTTGAGTCCAAAGCCAAAGATCAGCTCTCTCAGAAGGCTGGTGGAGATGAGACGTTATTGCCATTTATTATTACGGCAGGTCTTGAGAAGCCAAAGTATGATAAAGATGTGGATGATGAGGCAAAGAAAGTGAAGCTGGTTGCCACTGTTGTCTTTGAAGGCTTGGCATATCAGAATACTGAACTGACTGACTATGCAAAATCCTTAATGAAGAATAAATATGATGAAGAAAGTGTTTTTGCTGATGATACGATTAAAGCAGATGTCAGAGAATTAAAGCAGAAAGGAAAAGATGCTGTTTCTGGTACAATAGCTATTCAGGGTGGCATGTTGCCAAACATTAAACCAGAGGACGTGGTAGAGAGATTACAAGGAAGGTCTTTGAAAGAGGCAAATACTATTTTGGCTGATCTTCCTCAAGTGGGAAGTAGTCAGATAACGTTCTCACCCAATATTCCACTCTTACCCAACCTCTTTCCTAAATTACCCAACCATATAACGGTGGAGATTAGGTCGGAATGAAAAAATATTTTTACACTAAATCAAAAACGAGAAATATACGTAAGTTTTTTCGTTTCGTTGGACTTGGGTTATCTGTTATTGGCTTAGTCTTTGGTTTGTATACACTCTCTCCACTAATTTCGTGGGAACTTTATTTAAAACCAGCGTTTGCAAGTTCAAATTTTGCTTCTCCTATCCCTCAAACCAAAGTGTTAACCAAAGAAACGCTTGCAAGTTTACTTACCGCATCAACTCACAGCTTTCAACAAAATGATTGGTTGCCTACGTATAAAGAAGTGCAAATTAAAACAGATGTTTCTTCGTATGTTATCTCAATTCCACGATTGTCCATTGAGAATGCAACGGTTTCAACAGTAGATACCGATCTTAATAGTCATCTTGTTCAATTCCCCGGTACACCATTGCCGCCGAATAAAGGTAATGCTGTCATTTTTGGTCATTCAACCTTGCCTCAGCTATACAACCCGAAAGATTATAAAACGATTTTTGCTAATGTCTTAGATGTAAAAGTAGATGATGTGCTGCACGTAAGTAGCAACAATGCCTTATTTACCTACAAGATTTTTAGTATTACGGTCGTTGATGCAGACGATACATCGTACTTGACGCAGGAAAATGATGATAGTTATTTGACAATTGTTACCTGTACTCCTCCAGGGACTACATGGAAGCGGTTGATTATCAAGGCAAGACTTGAGAGAATATAAATATGGAAGATAATTTGCAACAACCCAGGATTGTTATTCTTGCCAAGAAGGTATGGCCGATTGTGCATAGAGCATTAACCAGTGCTGTCTATTTTATTTACAAGATTATTAGTAATGGGATTAAAACAGCAATAGAGCAAATAAAAAACGTCTAATGTATGAATACTGCCTCAGTCGTTCGTGAAGCGATACAAAAGAAATTACTTGGTAAGGAGTTGTCTTATAAAGAAATTTATACCATCATGGACGAGATTGCTAACCAGCGTCTCGGAGATATTCTGACCACCTACTTTGCCGCCTCGGGTTACTCCAAAGGGTTCTCTAATGAAGAGATTTACTATTTGACCAAAGCAATGATTGAAACAGGTTCACAATTGAAGTTTCCGGGGATTGTTGCTGACAAGCATTCTATTGGTGGCGTGCCCGGGACTAGGACGACGATGATTGTTGTTCCTATTATTGCCGCTGCTGGGTTTACTATCCCTAAGAGTTCTTCTCGTGCCATCACAACGCCCGGTGGGACGGGAGATGATATGGAAGTACTTGCTCCTGTAACTTTCTCTGAAAAAGATATTTATCGTATTGTCAAAAAGACCAATGCATGTATCGTTTGGGGGGGAAGTGTTGATATTGCACCTGCTGACGATGAATTGATTCGTGTCGAGCAGCCACTTCTTTTTGAAAGCTTTGATAAGGTACTCGTTTCAATTATGGCAAAGAAAATTGCCTTTGGATCAAATCATATTGTCATAGATCTTCCTTATGGAGATCATGTCAAAGTACATACGCTTGCTGAGGCTAATATTTTGGCAGGAAAATTTGAATATCTAGCTGGGCGTTTTAATGTGAAGTTATTTGTGAATATCCATAAAACACAGCAGCCTGCAGGACGTGGGTTAGGACCCCTTCTTGAAGCGCGAGATGCCCTGAGAGTACTTGAGCAAACAGCAGACCGTCCTTTAGATCTTGAAGAACGTGCCCTTCGTCTTGCAACACAACTGTTTGATTTGTGCCTGCCTGATGCAACAAAACCTCTTCAAGAGCATGTTCAAAAGCACTATGGAGATAGTAGAACATGGGCAAAATCAATACTAACAAGTGGGGAAGCATTAAAAAAAATGAGACAAATTATTAAAGCGCAAGGTGGGAAATCTGATATAATAAGTACTGATTTACGACCGGGTCGATTCAGCTATGTGGTTCTTGCAAAGCAAAGTGGCATGGTAAAGGCAATTAATAGTAAGAATGCTTCTATTCTGGCAAAGATTCTTGGGGCACCAGCACAGAAGAAAAGTGGCATTTATCTCGAGAAAAAAATGAGGGAATCATTTCATCGAGATGAGCCCTTGATGACGCTCTACGCTGAGCAAGAATACAATCTTAAGGAGGCACAAGATTCGCTTAAGCATTTCCCTGTCTTTGAATATGAATGATCTACAGAATATGCGTCTTACTAGACGTCGTCGTGGAGGCAATGTTATGAGAAAATTTTCTTTTCTTATTGTTCTTATCTTTTTGGCAGTAGGTGGCATCCTTGCTTGGTTTGTGCACAGTATTGCTGCGGTTGATCCTTCCAATAAAACAACAAAAATGTTTGTCATTAAGCAGGGAGAGGGTGTGCGTGAGATCGCAAGTCATTTGAAGGAAGATGGACTCATCAGAGAACCTGTTGCATTCTTCTTACTCGTCAAGCAACAAGGGCTTGATGGCAAAATCCAAGCTGGAGAATTTTATCTTTCGCCATCCATGAATATGTCAGGGGTATTAACAGCCTTACAGACGGGGACGTTTGATGCCAGGCTTACTATTCCTGAAGGAAAGCGTGCTGAGGAAATTGCTGATCTGTTGGAAGAGAAACTACCTAATTCATACCAGCCTAGTTGGCGGCAGCGATTGATTACGAATGAAGGGTATCTTTTCCCTGATACGTATTCGTTTGCTAAAGACGCGACAATTGATACTATTATTACTGACATGCGTGGCAATTTTGACAAAAAATATGCAAGCATCCCACACACCAATAAAAGTAATCTCTCACAATCAGAATTGGTAACCATTGCGTCTCTTGTGGAGCGTGAAGCGCTTTATCCTGAAGATCGTCCATTGGTTGCTTCGGTTATTTTCAATAGACTAGGAATTGATATGGGGTTGCAGCTTGATGCTACAGTGCAATATGCTTTGGGATATCAACCATCTGAGAAGTCATGGTGGAAGAAGCACTTGAGTCTTGATGATCTTAAACTTGATTCGCCCTACAATACGTATCAGACTACGGGTTTACCACCAACGCCAATTTCTAATCCTGGCATTGAGGCCTTAACAGCAGTTCTTGAAGCGCCAGATACCGATTATCTTTATTACGTTTCAGACTCAAGCGGTCACAATCATTATGCCAAAACACTTGCCCAGCATAATGCGAACATTGAGAAATACGGTGTCCATTAAAGTGGAGTAATTAACTTTTCTTTTTGAAGAAGCGGTGGGTTTTGTGTTCTGCATGAGCAGCTTCCTCTTCATTTTCATGATGATGAACGTGTGGTTTGCTTTCTTCCTTCTCTTCTTTGGTCACAGGTCGAAGTATTTCTCTTTCTTCCTCATCGATATAATCATCCTCATCAGGATCTTCGAGTAAGGCGCCTGTCTTTTTGATTTGTTGCTCAAGATCAGCAAATTTGCTCAAGCCTTGTTCTGTTGCTCTTTTAAATAATTCACGGCCACGTTTTGTAGTAAATAATAACGTCACAACCACGCCAATAATTAAGCCTAACATGAAGCCGCTCCCAAATCCGCTGTTGTGATTATTCTTTTGTTCCATGATATTACTCACGAGAGGATCGTCTGTCGTCACTATCTCGTCCCAAAAAGCTTTTAATGAATTTAACTACACCAAACAATGAAGTTGCTTTTGCTCCTAGAGCAAACGATGCCAAAGCTTCAAGAGGTTCTTGGATATTTGAGGTAATTGAGTCAGCATTTTCAAGAATTCTATTTGTTTTAGTAATTGTTTGCCTAACATCTCGAAGAATAAAGAAGACTTGTATGCCTAATACGACAAGAAGAATAGTCAATACGATTATGACAATAAGCAGAATCAATTGGACAGAATCGATCATATCTTAACGTTACCTTACTTACCCCTGCAATGTCAAGACAGAGAATAGTAAGAGCATCATTTGACCACCACTTCGCGATTGACCACGGTTTCTTTGCCGAAGGAATTTTTTGCCTTGACGGTAATGGTCGTCTTCCCAGGAAACAGTGTCAGTATCTTTGAAAATTCTCCATTGCTTTTGAGAGAGACAGGTTCATTGTTGACCGTGACCGCTGCTTCCGGCACTGTCTTTCCTGTTACCGTTACTTCTTGATTGACCACGGTTTCTTCTTTGGGGGATGTTATGTGTAGCGATGGTGGGAAGAAAGCAGAACGATATTGAAAAAGCAGATAGCCAAGAATAGCAATGATAACAAGTGCCGCAACGACTAGAGATTCTTGCATTTTTATGCCTCGACGTGGCATTTCGTTCTTTCTGACCATTGAATCAGGAAGAACTTTGTACGCGCGTTTCTCATCGAATTCTCGTTTAAATAACGCAAGAGCTTCGTT
>JAHFKF010000065.1 GCA_023245475.1 Candidatus Levyibacteriota bacterium | reverse complement strand
AAAAAAGTAGTCGCTACATTTAAAAAAACGTTTGTAAATTAAAGTCCCCATGGCAAATACATTACAATTACAAAGAAGAATAAAAACCGCTCAAAACGTCTCAAAGACAACTCGTGCCATGCAAATGATCTCAGCATCAAAGCTTAAAAAAGCACAAACTACTGCACTGTCTTCTCGTCCCTACGTAGAGAAGCTCTCAGAAGTCGTAAGAAGCCTTACAAGCAAAGTCGAAGCTCATGCACGTACCAATTATCTAAAACCAGCTACCGCCACTGGCCTGCCTGCCGGCAAGGCAGGAAAAACGCTTGTCATAGTCATTGCCCCTGATAAAGGTCTCTGTGGTGGTCTTATCACAAACCTCGTTAAGGAAGTACTCAAGAGAGATAACAAAAACGATATTTTTGTTACTATCGGCAAAAAAATTGAAGGCACAGTCGTCTATGTCGGTAGAGAATTAGTTGCTTCCTTTCCGTATGGCAACACACTTCCCTCTTTTGACGTCGTCTATCCAGTAACCAAAATCATTGACGACTACTTCCTCAGCGGCAAAGTTGATAAAGTCGAAATTATTTCAACTCATTTCCAGACTATCTTTACCCAAAGACCTCAAGTGACGCAATTATTGCCGATTGTTCCGAGTGAAATCAAAGAAGAAGCAAATACCAATAAGTTTCAGCTATTTGAACCAGATTTGGAAACTCTCCTTCCTGATCTGTTGAATCGATATATGGAAATGGTCATCTATCAAGAAGTCATTGAAAGTTACCTTTCGGAACAAGCGGCACGAATGCTTTCTATGCAAAACGCAACAAATAACGCTAAAGATATGATTGAAGACCTCAAACTTGAATATAATCAATCACGACAAGCAAAAATCACTAGCGAACTGCTTGATATTGCAGGCGGTGTAGTATAAAATCAAGAAATAAAATATGGCAGAAAAAACACAAAAGAAAACAGACGGTATTGTAATCAGGATTCAAGGGCCTGTTGTTGACGTATACTTTGAAGGTGAGGTTCCACCAATTTATGAGGCACTCATCATTACGCTTCCTGCCTCGCCGGCAGGCGGGCACAACAAAGAAGAATTGACACTTGAAGTGCAATTCGAAATCGGTAACCATGAAGTAAAAGCACTTGCCTTTGGATCAACTGATGGACTTTCACGAGGAACCGCAGTCAAACGAACCTTTGCTCCACTGCAAGTGCCAGTTGGTAACAAAACCCTTGGAAGAATCTTCAACGTTCTTGGGAAAACAATCGACGGAGAAAAATTTGACAGTAAAGGCGTTGACTACCAACCAATCCACAAAGATCCACCAGCATTCACCGACCAAGAAACCAAACCACACATTCTTGAAACAGGTATTAAAGTCATTGATCTTATCGCTCCATTCACCAAAGGTGGAAAAATCGCTATTTTTGGAGGAGCCGGTGTTGGTAAAACAGTTGTTGTTAAAGAACTTATCCAAAACATCGCGGTACAGCACAAAGGACATTCAGTATTTGCTGGTGTAGGTGAGAGAACTCGTGAAGGAACTGACTTATGGATGGAAATGGTCGAAGCAAAAGTTATGGACAAGACTGTCATGGTATACGGCCAGATGAATGAACCACCAGCAAACCGTCTTCGTGTCGCATTAACAGCTCTTACCATGGCTGAATACTTCCGTGATGAAAAGCGTGAAGACGTGCTGCTCTTTATTGATAATATCTTCCGATTTGCACAAGCTGGAGCTGAAGTGTCAGCACTTCTTGGACGAATGCCATCTGCTGTGGGCTATCAACCAACGCTTGCAAACGAAATCGGTCAATTGCAGGAAAGAATTACCTCAACAAAGAAAGGTTCTGTCACCTCAGTACAAGCTGTATACGTTCCTGCTGATGATTACACAGATCCAGCACCAGCAACAACCTTCGCTCACATGGATGGTTCGATTAACCTTGATCGATCAATTGCAGAACAAGGTCTTTACCCAGCCGTTGATCCATTGTCATCGTCATCACGTATCCTTGATGCAAACATCGTAGGACAAGATCATTATGACGTCGCACGTGGCGTTCAGAAGGTCTTACAGCGCTACAAGGACTTACAAGACATCATTGCTATCCTAGGTATTGATGAACTCTCAGACGTCGATAAGTTGACAGTGGCACGTGCTCGAAAAATGCAACGATTCCTCAGTCAGAACATGCACGTTGCTGAAATCTTTACAGGACAACCAGGTGTCTATGTAAAGCGTGAAGACACAGTACGCGGATTTAAAGAGATCCTTGAAGGTAAACACGATAATCTCCCTGAATCAGCATTCTACATGGTTGGAACAATCGAAGAAGCAGTAGAAAAAGCCAAGAAAAAGTAACCTCATCAAAATATATGCAACTTGAAATCGTAACTCCAGAAAGAATAACCTACAAAGGTGAAGTTGATGAAATCATCGTCAACACAGCCGAAGGGCAAATTACTGTGCTTCCTCACCATGTGAATCTCTTTACCAAAGTACTCCCTGGTGAAGTCATTATGAAAATTGGGGGCAAAGAGCAATTCCTCGCCATTACCGGTGGTTTTTTGGAAGTAAGTAATAAGGGAATCAGTATCCTCGCTGATTATGCAGTTCGAGCTGAAGAAATTGAAGTAGAGAAAGCAATTGAAGCACAAAAGCGTGCAGAGGCAATTATTAAGAAGAAAGAAGAAGGCATCAGTGCAGAAGACTTTGCTACCGCACAGGCAGAACTTAGTAAAGCGATTCTCCAACTTCATGTTGCAAAACGTCGCCATCATAACTCAGCACCAATAAAATAAAATTGTACGATCAATTTATTAAAACATTTTGGGGCATAACAATACATTTTATATTAATGCAAGTATATATTATTGAAAACAGTTAGTGATAAAATAAATTACACATATCGCATCGTACAAAACCTCAAAAAGACTCATAGTATTTTATTCCTTAAATTTCACCAAGAATACATCAGGTTCAATTAGCAATCGAATGAAAAATTTGCTAAACTTATTGGGCATTATCAGTATAACCCGCTTCACATTTTTCTATATTTTTTAAACTTGCTTTTTCATAGATCTCTCTAGAAAATCCTGTTTAGGCTTATAGTTTTTGTTCGTCTGGTAACTTTTACCTGAATTTAAAAGAGTATAAAAAGATAACAACAACATATTGAGCATTATATGTGAACTAGTTGCTATACACGAAGAAATTTCCTACAATACATCTATCGCCGATGTAGCTCAGTTGGTAGAGCGGCAGTATCGTAAACTGCGGGTCGCCGGTTCAAATCCGGCCATCGGCTCCCATCCTTAAGCATATGAGCAAATTAAGTTCACCTCAACACTATGACTTCTTTATCTCAGGTCGTTGGAGAAATCGAGATAAGGTATTGGATCTAACTAACAAAGTTCGCGAAAAAGGCTATGCTGTCTACTGCTTTCTTGAAGCCTCACACAGCACACACAGAGTTCAAGAAGATCCTGAATCATCAATGCAAGCTTTTGAAAAACTCGACTGGAGAAACGATCCCTATATCAAAGATGTCTTTCATAATGACATGACTGGGGAAAAGAACAGTGATACTTTTGTAATGCTTCTTCCTGCTGGTAAATCCTGTCACGTAGAAGCAGGTGTGGCATATGGTTTGGGCAAAAAATGCATCCTGATCGGTGAACAGAAAGAAGCTGAAAGCCTTTACCTCATCTTTGATGAAATATACCCCACCATTGACGATTTCCTCGAAGCAATTTAATAAAAACGTCATTGCGAGACCACAAAGTGGCGAAGCAATCTACGATGAGATCGCCACGTCTATTTCATAGACTCGCGATGACATACTAAAGTGTAGAATGAGAAGGAGTATGCTAATATAAAGGTATGGAACGCTCACACAAAAAAAGACGACTACAAGAACAAGCATCTCGCAATCTGTGGTTTGTAGGCGGAGGAATCGTTATTCTCTTTGTCATTATTTTTGCTTTCGGTACAGATATCCTCATCAACTTTGCACTCCTTATGAGTAAGCTGACAGGATCTGATACAGTCACACATAGCCAAGAAGATTCAAACTATGTTGCTCCTCCAGTGCTTAATGATATGAATGACGCAACCAGTAGCGCGAAAGTAATCATTAGTGGCACGGGAGAAAAATCGCAAACAATTAAACTGTATGTCAATGGAAAATTAGCTGATAAGACAAGTGTCAAAAGCGATCAAAGCTTCACACTCAGAGATGTGACGTTGGATAAAGGCGAAAACGAAATAAAAGCAAAAGCATTTACTGACAATAATAAAGAAAGTACTTACTCTAATAGCATCACCGTAACGTATTTAGATAAAGCACCAAATCTTGAAGTATCTTCTCCATCAGACGGGCAAACCTTCTCAAAGTCAGATAGCCCAATTAAAATCAGCGGAAAGGCAGATTCAGGCGCGAAAGTAACAGTGAATGATTTTTGGGCAATAACGCTTGACGATGGCAGCTTCTCGTATCAATATCCTCTCCAAGACGGAGATAATCATCTCAAAGTAGTTGCTGAAGACGAAGCGGGAAATAAAACAACTAAAGAACTCACCATAAAAGTGCAATAATTATCCACAGCCATAACATTAGCGGCGGAAAAAATAAGCTATTCACAAATAAAGAACTGACAAATAGACCAATCACTGATGATACGATAACAGCTCTCCGCTTAGTAAATGCTCGTTTGAGAATAAAATACCAAAGTGATACATATGCAACTAAACCTAGAAGGCCTGTCGTGACAGCAACAAACAAGAAACTGTTATCAACTCCCGCATCAGCATGTGATGGCGCGTTTGTCCAATTTTGATTTGTAACGTATTCTTCTCTGACATATCGAAGTGTATTAAACCCTACCCCGAGCAGTGGATGATCGAAGATAATCCTGAAAGATAAATTGTAATTATCAATTCTTGCCGCACCTGATGTCTCACGAAAAAGATTTATATTTTCAACATAAAACCATGGAGAAATAATAAGTGAAAATGCTACGATACTCCCTAGTAAAAGAAAAATGAGTTTCTTTTTATTATGCATAATCAAAAAGATAATTACTCCGACAAGCAACATAAGTAAGGCACTCCGAGAAAATGTCAAAAAAACAGCGAGTAATGTAATCATTATAATTCCCAACAAAACCGCTCTCTTTCTTTTATCAGTTGATTTGGTTGCAAAGAATTCTCCCGCGATGAAGAGTAAATAAAGAACAAAAAAGGCACCAGCATAATTGGGATCAAAAAATGTTGAAAACATGCGATACATATGCTCATCCCAACCAAGATAAAAAAGACTTTTGAGACTTGGATAAAAGAAATATTGAATAAAACCAAAAAGAAGAATGATCAATCCATCAACTACAAGAAACTTTTTAATGATGTTTTTAAACTGGCTATCAAAAGAAATAACAATAAAAACAAGCTGAGCATAAGCAATCCACCGAATAAGATAAAAGATTGATGCCATAAATTCGGTTGGTGTAAGCCAAAACATATTAAAGGCAAATGAAAGAATCAGTATAAAAGGGAAAGGCAAAAACTTGCGTATCTTTTCATAGTGAAAAGGCATTTTTTTAAATACTAATAAAGTCAGATACACAATTGCCGTTGTAATAACTGCAAAATCAAGAAGTCTAATTGCAATACTATTTCCTAAATCAAAACGCAATAACTCCCCAAAAGGAAAAAGGATGAAAATTATGATAATTAAAAATTGTAATAATTTCATTGCTTATATAATTTTACCATTGTTTGCTTGTTCTCATATACTAATTTCCAATTCTTGTATTTCTTTGGTAAGTCTGTTTGTTGTGTCGCGATGTAATTAAAAGTATCTCTAGGTTGTAACCACGTCTCATGAATAAAAGGGAAATCAACATAATACAAATTATGGAAACCAATCAGTAATACTTTATCGTCAGAGGTGATATGCTTTTTAAAATACCCATCCGTATCATAAAAATCACCAAAAGAGAAATTGAGATTGTTTGTTAAGAATTTCTGCTTTGTTTGCTGCCCTACAATAACAGGAATATATTTTTTGTTAGCAACAAATCGATAACCAATTGAAATCACAGCAACAACAATGATGGCAGTTAATAACAGACGAGATATAAAAATATTCTTTAACTGTTTCTGAAAAATTGCATACGTGGCAGCACAAACAATTGACATTGCAGGAAGATATGGCAAGATAAATCTTCCTCCACCTGTACGAGGCGTAATATACCATACAATGATTGCTAAGAATGAATAAACTGCCATCAATTTAATTTCTGGACGAAACTTTTTAAATAACAAAATAACTAAAGGGAGACACAGTAAATAAATCGGTGAAATAGGATCACTCGCTTGCGTTAATAATAACCAGACATCTCTAAAAAAAAGTAATGGATTAAGTGAATGAGGTTGGACGGGATACACATTACTAAAGAAAGGATACACAGGATTGCCTGTGAATTTATAGGAAAAAATAAACCACGGCAGAGGGATTAGTAATGCTGTGCACCAATAAGTAACTAGTGAGATAAGCAAACCTTTCAAATCGGTTCCCTCTCCTTTGAGGAGAGTGTCAGGGTGAGGTCTGGCTTTTGCAACTATAAACCTGTATATAACAAAAATACTAAAAATCACCAAACTACCAATCGTGAGTAATTTCGTCGTTATCGCAAAGCCCACAAAAAGAGCAGATAGAAGTAACCATTTCTTTTTCTGATTCCCCCACCACTGCACAAATGCCCATAATGCAGATATCTCAAAAAACGCCCGGACTAAATCGACATAAGCAGTAATTGATTCCCATGCTACAACTAAATTTGCATAAAAAATAGCCACTGCAAGAAAAGAAATAAAGGGACTAAAAAACTTTCGAGATAATTTATAAATAAGTAAACACGTCAATAATCCAAACGAAAAATGAATAAGTTTTGCACCAATCTCACCAAAAACAGCTAACGCGGGAACATACAGTAACTCGGCAAATTTCGGCATATCACTGTAATAGAGTAATCCTCCCGGGATATGATAAATGCCACCATGAAGTAAATAGAGCTTTGGCAATGTCAGATGATACCAGAGAGCATCAAAAGCAAGTTCTGGTCCCAACGCACCAATAACATTTACCACTACTTGTAGCACAAAGAGGCAGATAAGAAGTGTAAAGAGAATCATAAATCAATGAATGTTTTTGTTAATGAGATGAAAAAGGTAGAGACCAAGAACAAAGAGACTCCAACCAACAAAGAGTATCGGAAAAGCTTTATTATTCATGATTCTGATACATTAGCCATAGTTTGCCACGAGTTAGAAAAGAATGAAATGACATAATCATGGCAAAGACAAGCCCTGGGATACCATCAAGAAAACCAGCTTTACCAAAGTAATTTACAACAAACTTTGCTTTTGGATAGATAAGAATTGATAACCACGTGACACTAACTTTTTTGCTATATAGGTCTTTGGCACGCAGATCTGTGTAATAATTAATCTCTTGTATAAATTCTTTCACTGTTTGGTGAGGATAGTGAAGTAATGTATTTTGTAATACCATTGTCTTCCCCTGTACTTT
>JAHFKF010000064.1 GCA_023245475.1 Candidatus Levyibacteriota bacterium | reverse complement strand
GAAACTTGATGAGATTTCAGATACTTTCACCAAGCTTTTGAAGAGTCTTCGAGTAGGTAGTGTTTTGTCAGAAGATGAATACTTCAAACTCATGGAATATGATATCCCTATGTTCTTCACCATCAAGACTGGTTCAGAAGCACTTCTTGAAGTTGTTGAAAATCTTGAATTATCAGAACTCATCGCGCAACTGCGAACAGAAGCTGAGAAGACTTCAGGACAGCGTTATCTTAAACTCGTCAAGAGACTGAGACTTATTGAAAACATGCGTAAAGCAGATGTTCCACCAAGTGCAATGGTGTTAACAGTACTTCCTGTTATCCCACCAGATCTTAGACCTATGGTTCAGCTTTCAGGTGGACGATTTGCAACTTCTGACCTTAATGATTTGTACCGACGTGTGATCAACCGAAACAATCGTTTGAAGCATCTTCTTGCGCTTGGTGCTCCAGAGATTATTCTTCGAAACGAAAAGAGAATGCTTCAGGAGTCAGTTGATGCACTTATTGATTCATCACAACGAAGCTCACAAACAACCGCAACACAACTTCGATCACTTTCAGACATGCTTCGAGGAAAGCAAGGTCGTTTCCGACAAAACCTTCTTGGTAAGCGTGTTGACTATTCAGGACGAAGTGTTATTGTTGTTGGTCCTGATCTTAGACTTGATCAATGTGGACTTCCAAAAGAAATGGCACTTGAAATGTTTAAACCATTTATCCTTCGAGAAGTTATCGTTCGAGGTCTTGCTACCAACATTAAATCAGCAAAGCGATATATCGAAAAGAGACCACCAGAAGTCTTTGACATCCTTGAAGAGATTACCAAGAACCACCCAGTGCTGTTAAACCGTGCTCCAACATTGCACAAGCTCGGTATTCAAGCTTTCTTCCCAGTCCTTATCGAAGGCGCAGCTATCCAACTCCACCCATGTGTCTGTGCTGGTTACAACGCTGACTTTGACGGTGACCAAATGGCTGTTCATATTCCATTGTCTAAGATGGCTCAAGAAGAAGCAGCACAACTGATGCTTCCAAATCACAACTTGCTTAAGCCAGCCAACGGTGATCCTATTACCCTTCCAAACAAGGAAATGGCACTTGGTTCTTACTTCTTAACAACGCTTGATGAAACACTCAGAAAGCCAGTTGAGGAACAACTTGATTTCAATGACACCAATTCAGCTCTTCTTGCTTACGACTTAGGTAAGGTTCGCATGAGACAGCCTATTCAAGTTCGTGTTCGAACAGCCATTGATAAAGCACCTGAAGTTATTGAAACCAGTGTTGGTAGACTTAAGTTCAACGAATTACTCCCTGAAACATATGGATATGTCAACGAGAGTGTTAATGCTGGAGGTATTAAGAAACTTATTGTTCGTGCAATGAAGCTTTACCCATCTGACGAAGTTGCAGCTCTTATTGACCGAATCAAAAAGCTTGGTTTCCATGGAGCAACAATTTCAGGTGTGTCTGTCTCCATGTTTGACAACATTATTCTTCCAGAAAAGCAAATAATGGTTGTTGAAGCAGAAGGAAAAGTTGCTAAGATTGATGAAGACTATCAGAATGGTCTTATCACTCTTTCAGAAAAGAAGAGACTCTCAAACGAAGTTTGGATGAAAGCGACTGATGCAGTAGGAGACAAAACCTGGAAAGCACTTGACGCAGGCAATCCAATTAAAATCAGTATTGATTCAGGAGGATCACGTGCAGGTCTTGAACAGTTGAAGCAGTTGTCTGCTATCCGAGGTCTTATCGTTGACCCGCTTGGTAAGATTGTTGAACTTCCAGTTAAATCTAACTTTAGAGAAGGTCTTTCAATCTTTGAATACGTAAACTCAGCTCGAGGTTCACGAAAAGGTTTGACCGACTCAGCTCTTAAAACAGCTAACGCAGGTTACCTTACACGACGTCTCGTCGACGTTGCTCACGAAGTCATCATCCGAGAAGAAGATTGTGGTACACCAGATGGTATTACCATTGTTCGTGGTGAGAAAGACAGAACAGCTTCGTTTGGTGACAGAATTATGGGTCGTGTTGTTGCTTCAAATGTTGTTTCAAAGAAAACCAAGAAGGTTATCTTTAAAGCAGGAGAAGAATTAAACGAAGAAGTTGGTAAGCATCTTGATGAACACGAAATCATGGAAGTTGTTGTCCGATCCCCGCTTACCTGTAAGCTTGCATACGGTATCTGTGCATCATGTTACGGTTGGGATTTTGCAACTAAGAAGCGAATTGAGCTTGGTGTCCCAGTTGGTGTGACCGCTGCACAAAGTATCGGTGAACCAGGAACCCAGCTTACCATGAAGGTTAAGCACTATGGAGGTATCGTGATGTCCGACGTGACCCAAGGTTTGCCACGTGTTGAAGAACTGTTTGAAATGCGAACACCAAAGAACTTGGCAGCAGTATCTGAGATTACTGGTAAAGTAAAGATCGAGACGTCAGCAGATGGACACTTGATTATTGTTAAGAACACCAAGATCAAGCCAATCGAATCACAAGAATACTTTGTTCCAATGTCAGCAACCTTGACTGTCAAAGATGGTGACGAAATCACTGCTGGAACACAGCTCGCAGAGGGTGATCTTGATCCAAAAGAAGTACTGAAGATTGGTGGCATCATGATGGTACAACGATACTTGATCACTCAAGTGCAGAAAGTATATGAATCACAAGGTATTGGTATTAACGACAAGCACTTTGAAGTGACAATCCGAAAGATGTCTGACAAGATCATTGTTGAAACAGTTGGAGACACATCTCTCATCCCAGGTGACTTTGTAACCAAAGCCCGATTTGAAGAAATCAATGCAGAAGTACTTTCAGAAGGTGGAGAACCAGCAACAGGTCGACAAGTTGTCCTTGGTGTAACCAAAGCTGCTTTGTTCTCAGACTCATGGCTCTCAGCTGCTTCCTTCCAGGAAACAACCAAAGTCTTGACTGAAGCTGCTCTTGAAGGTCGAGAAGACAAACTGTTTGGTCTTAAAGAAAATGTTATTATTGGACGACTTATCTCTGTCTCAGGAATGCCTGAAGTTGAGGCCGTCAAAGAAGAAATTCCAGCTGTTATTGCCGAAGAAGTACAACAAGTAGAGAGTCAAGCTGCAGAAGTATAAAGTATTAAGAGTAAGTAAGTATACTGAAGGTTCAATTTGATCATTCATGATACTTAGTATTTTATACACACTTAATACCCCTTTTGCAGGCAATATGCTATAATAGCAAAACATTATGCCAACACTATCACAGTTAGCTAAATACGGAAGAACAAAGAGAATGAAAAAGGTGAAAGCAACCGCGCTTCGCCGACTTTTTAATGCGAAAGATCGAGCATACTCAGCGGTAAATGCTCCACAAAAAAGAGGTGTGGTTACACTTGTTAAAACCATGACACCAAAGAAACCAAACTCAGCTCTTCGAAAAGTTGCTCGTGTGAAGCTTTCCAACAAGATGGAAGTTACCGTCTACCTACAAGGGGTTGGTCATTCACTTTCTGAGCACGGTATCGTTCTCGTTCGTGGAGGCCGTGTCAAGGACTTACCAGGTGTGAAGTATCACGCAGTTCGTGGGAAGTTTGATTTGCAAGGCGTTCAAGGTCGTATGACATCACGAAGTATTTACGGAACAAAGAGGCCAAAGGCAGCAACAGCTGCATAAAAATTGAGAATGGAGAATTGAGAATGGAGAAATACTCCTTACATTTTCAACTCTCAACTATCAATTCTAAATTTCGTTTATGAGACATAAAAAAATTGAAAAAAGAAAAATTGCACCAGATACAATCTACAACAGTCCTGTTGTGGCAAAGCTTATCAATTACATCATGATTGATGGAAAAAAGACTATTGCACAAGCAAATGTCTACGAAGCATTGAGACTCCTTGGTGAAAAAGGCGACGAACCAATGAAGCTTTTTGAAAAGGCTCTTGCCAACGTTGGACCAAAGGTTGAAGTGAAGGCAAAGCGTATTGGTGGAGCAAACTACCAAGTTCCAACTGAAGTCCGACACGAACGAAAGACAGCACTTGCTCTCAGATGGATGATTGAATCAGCACGAAAGAGATCAAACAAAGAATATCACAGTTTTGCAGCAAAGCTTTGTGCTGAGCTCTGGGATGCTTCACAAAATACGGGAGAAGCAGTTCGAAAGAGAGACATGGCTCTCCGCCAAGCAGAAGCAAACAAAGCATTCGGCCACTTCCGCTGGTAAACCTCCCCTCTCTTACGTCATTGCGAGGAATCGTAGATGACGAAGCAATCTCTTCCTGTTATAATTCCTTTATGAAGAATGCGCTTCTTTTGCATGGTACTGCTGGATCTTCCCAAAGTAATTGGATACCGTGGCTTTCTTCACAATTGAAAGAAAAAGGCTGGGAAGTTTGGTCTCCTGATCTTCCTCACTCAGAACGTCCCAATCTTACTCGTTACAATAAATTTCTTCTTGCCAATAAAGACTGGCAGTTTAATGCAGAAACAGTTCTCGTTGGTCACTCTTCTGGTGCTGTTGCCATTCTTGGATTACTGCAAGCATTGCCCGATGATGTGGTAATAGACAAGGCAATTCTTGTCTCAGGATTTCTTGATGATCTTGGGTGGGATAGTCTGACAGAACTCTTTGAGAAGCCGTTTGATTTTGCAAAGATCAAGAAGAAAGCAAAGCAGTTTATTATTATCCATTCTGACAATGATCCCTATGTGCCAATTGAAAATGCAACGATGCTTGCTGAGAAATTAGATGGACAACTTATTATCAAAGAAGGCCAGGGGCACTTTAATCTGGAAGTAGGAGCAAAATATAAAGAATTTCCTCTTCTACTGCAATTAATTAGGTAAAATTTGTATACTGAACCACACTCTATTCTAGACTCAATCGAATTAACCAAATGAGGGTATTGCGAGGGTATTAACATTATGATATAGTGAGTGTTACATGGAAGTTGAAGTTAGCTTACAAGGTAACGGTTTACAGTTCTCAGCAAAGGTTTCATTACTGCAGGCGACACAAATCATTGGATTTATTGCGAAGCCTTCAGATGTACAATCTCCTAGCAATGATCAGCCTGTTCTTATATCACATAACGGAGTAGCCATCCCCCAGCAAGCTATTGATAATGTCTTTGATTCTCCTCGTCGAGCTATAGATACCTTAAAAGCAAAAACTAATCCGCAAAAAATAGTAGCCTTAGCTTTATACTTAGGTGCAACAAGCCAGAATGGGAGACTTTTTAACATACAGGAAATCACTAGCTTGTTCTCCAAAGCTGGAGAGAAAACACCAAAAAATTCAAGCAGAGACTTTAATGATGCTGTTACATTAGGCTATATCTATCCAGAGGATGATGGTACATATCGTCTACTATCGACTACCGATACTCTTTCTAGTGAAGGCTTTAAGAAAATAAAGGTAAAACAACGCAGTTCTCAGGGCGGGAAGTCAAAAGCTGGTAGGAAGACTACCTCTGAAGTACGCGATCAAGTCGAGAAATTGCCTGTCTCTACAGCTCTTGATTCCTATCCTCAATTTTTTGATATTAAGAATAGATCTGATAAAGTTTTATGGATACTAGAGTATGCTAAGAAGAATAATATTGACGGGCTGAATAGAACAGAAATAATCAGTTATTCCAAGAAAATTGGTGGAGGGCTATCCACCCAGAGCTTTACGTCTGCAAATACTCCAAACATTAAAGGTAACTACATTTATCTTAAAGATGATCTGGCTCATATAACTCCAAACGGAGAATCTCATTTACAGAAAGAGGTACAAAATGAAAAGCAGTCTAGCCAGTAAAGCTCTTCGTGAACTTAGTGGGCACATTGATTCCACATTAGCGGATCAGTTATTCTCTGAATCAGAAGAACTGGAAACAAGCTTTGCACTACATAAATGGAAGCATACTCAATTAGATGGTGGAAGATTTTGTGAAGTTGCTTCTAGGATTATTTACTCAGTTGATTCTGGCACAATAAATCTTACTAAGTCTGTAGAAACATGTATTAATTATATTGAAAATGATCACGCTACACACTTATACCCGGATAGGCAAGCATTGAACCATATAGTAAAAGTAATAAAGTCCGCGTACAAGCTGCGTAGCCAACGTGGAGCTGTTCATGTCACACCTAAATACACAGCTGATGAAATTGATTCTCGTTATATCCTGGAGTGTTGTAGATGGATACTTGCAGATATTTTAAGACTTTTTGCTGGTACCACAAAGAAGGAAGTTGCTGAATTAATACAAGAATTAGCACAATATCCCGTGCCCTTGGTTCGTGAATATGGTGAAAGAAAATTATTGCAATCTGTTGCTTTTACGACAGAGGAAGAGGTTTTGGTACTACTTTATTTTGGACCTAAAGAAGGTATGCCTTTAGAAGATTTATTGGCATTCATACCTAGAGATAATTCTGGAATACGAAGATCTGTAAAATCATTAACCTTAGCAAACAAACGCCAGGTTATACTAGTTGACTCTTTGCTTAAGATTACAGATCTTGGTATAAGAAGAGCTGAGGATGTAATCAATTCAAAAGAGTTGACGTAATATATATAGTATCTACTTACTATCACTAATCATAGAGAAGAGGGCATCTTGAGAGAGGGCGACTTTACCTGTCATGACCATTCTCTTTTTTCCTTTTTTCTGTGCTTCAAGGAGTTTATCTTTTCGAGTTCTATCCCCTCCACTCATCTTTGCCAACACGTCTTTTCGGAAAGGTGGGATTTCTTCGCGTGCAACGATATTATTATTTACTGTTGCTTGAATGATCTGTCTGAATTGCTGCCTCTCAAGTGATTCTTTGAGCTTTAAGGCTTTGTCACGAGCAATATAGTTTGCTTCGTCTTTATAAACAAGTTCTGAAAGCACATCAATGACATTGGTATTAATCAAAATATCAAGCTGCACGAGGTCTGCCTTTTGATAATCAGTGAGTTCATAATCAAGACTGCCAAATCCCGCGGTGACTGATTTGATCTCTCCTGAAAGCCCTCTGATAAACATTGAATAAGGCATTTCATACGACAGTACGGCATACGCTTCGTGATATTGCATATCAAGAAGGTTGCCCTTTTTTTTCTGACACACGGTCATCACATTGCCGACAAATTCAGCAGGGGCATACACATTAAGAAGCATATATGGCTCGTACATTTCTCCGTCAGCTCGTCTTTCGTACAGCACTTGTGGCATGGTGAGAAGCAGCTCAAGTCCAAATTCTTGCTTGAGTCGTTCTTTGACAATATCAGCATGAAGAAGGCCTAAGAATCCAACTCTGAAACCACTTCCCAAGTAAGCAGAATATTCCTCTGTGTAGGTAAGTGCTGTGTCGTTCAGGGTGAGCTTACCAAGCGCGTCGCGAAGGTTGGCAAATTCGCCTGCATCTATCGGATACAGACCAAAAAAGACCATCGGCTGTGGCGTTGTGTATCCTGGTAATGGTTCGATTGTATTTCCTTGCAGCATGATCGTATCACCAACTCGGCATTGTCTGATGTCTTTGATTCCCCCCACGATATAGCCAATTTCTCCTGTTTCAAGGCTTTCTTTTTCTTTGAGGAATGGGGTAAACATACCTACTTCGACGACATCTGT
>JAHFKF010000063.1 GCA_023245475.1 Candidatus Levyibacteriota bacterium | reverse complement strand
CGAATCAGGAATACGGAACTTCCCTTCTGCATCATAGGGCGCAATTGCAATAATCTTGGCGTGATCTACTTCGGCAGCAGTTAAGACACTACGAACAGCTATATCTGTTTTCGTATCAGCTAGCTGGCGTCGTAAGGTGCCATAGGCGGTTTTACGCCTACTAATGAGTGCATCATTCAGCTGTTTTTCTGGTGGAAGCTGCATAAAAGCATCAAGATTGGGTAAAATTGATTTTTCTTGGGGCTGGGGAGATTGAGGAGCTATGTGTTCGCCTCTTCGTTGACTATTGTCTCCATTTAAAATACGGTACGTTTCATACGCAGCTTTCTGCACACTATGTGCTTTTTCAGGCGCCGATAGATAGGCTCGATAAGAACCTTCTAGTGCTTCGAGATTGATATTTGTTGTATTAATTCTTTGATTCAATACAAGAAGTTCAGAAATATTACCATTACGTGCTCTTTTTAATACATTCTTATCATCAGTTTTCCTCATCTGTAATTCTCCATGTAAATTATCCTTTTTTTTCCATCCAAAAAGCGGAGCAATACCAGATTTTTCTTCAAGAAGAAGTGCATTTTGTAAAAAATCCCTGATCAAAAGCGTCTTTTTACGATTGAGTTCGTCCATGACTTGACTGACATGACGGGTGGACACCTGCCTCTTTAAAGGAGCATAGTCTCCAGTCATTTTTCCTGAGAACACATATTGCTTTTGATGAGAGATTAAGGTGTCACACCCTTTTATTGCCAATATTAATCGATCCTGCTTCTCAGCAATAGTTTTATTACGGACAATATCTGCTCCTGACATAAGATGTTCGATACTATGGGGCTCAAGATCGGCAAGAATAAGATCCGTGGTTTCAATTATCCGAGGATTGCCTCGATGGTTGGCGGGAAAACGAACAAGAATCTTATTATGAACCATCTCTGGATCGGTTTTTACCTTTCCCTCTTCGTCCAAATCTCCAAATACAATCACATGAATACCTAATTTTTTCTTCTCTTTTGCATCAAGCTGCAACGATTTAGCCACCGCATGTGCAGTTTTCTCTCTACGTTCAGAAAAGGGCTTGCTTCGTATCTCGCTATTACTACAGACTCGCAGTTGTTCCAGAAGGGGAAGTTTATAAAAATCAACTTGCGGTTTTTCTGCCTGCGCAGGTGGAGGACTCATGCCAAAGGCACTTCCCAATGCCCGTAAATCCGTTATTCGTTCTCTTCTTTCTGCCATAGTGAGGTATTATACCAAAGAATCTACTTGTAAGAAATGATAAAGCATTCTTCTTTGGGCGAGGCAAGATAACCTGCAAGCGAAAAGGCAATATCATGCTGTTGAGATTTGTGCTGATACAACGCCTGCATTTTTTGATCCCACACCTCAGTTACATCAATATGCTTGCTAATTGCTGAAGGCGTATACCCTGGTGGGAAATAAATAAAATAGTCTTTGAATGCTTCGCGCCTTTGTGCAGTAATGCAGTATTGCCATAATTCTGTAATTTCTTTAGCCCTCTCAAAGACATACGACGTAATAAACGAAACGGCGATATGATCTAAATGTCCCGTAACGCCTCGTGGTTCGTAGGTTAGGAGTATCTCTGGCTTGATCTCTGCAAGTATATGCTTAATCTTTTCTGCAACTTCGTGATAGAGATTGCTTGCAAGAGTACCATCTTTATACTCTAAAAAGTACACATGCTTAATACCCAAAATCTTTGCTGAGGCAAGAAGTTCTTCGCGACGGATATCAGAAAGCTTCCTATTTGGGTCTGCACTATTGATCCCAGCAGCTCCGTCTGTTACACAGATAAGGTACACCGGACGAGTCTTAGCAAACGCTGCAAGAGTGCCAGCGGGGCCAAACGCTTCATCATCGGGGTGAGCAAAGATCGCAACAACAGGCTTCATGATCTCATTATAACACCAGTTGCAAGCAGTAAATGATGACATATTGCAATGGATAAAAGAGGTAAAAAAGATATCTCGCGCGTATACCAGGCTTTCCATTGTACAAAAGCACAAAGACAAAAGAGAAGATGCCCAAGACCTCAATTGAAACAAAGTGATTCACAATCGCATTAAATAAGAAGTCACCAAAGAACAAAACGAATTGGGATATGATAAGAAGTATCGGCTTGGTAAAGAAAACATAGGAAAAGACAACAATCAACACACCTAAAGCGCCATAATCCATCTGCAACACTTGTGCCAAAAGAGCAGCACAGGAAGTAACAACTATCCAGAGCAGTTTGTTTTTGGTCTGTTGGATAAGCATAATTGCCGCAAGACCAATACTCAGCGTAAAGACAGCATTAAGAAGCCAAATATCAGGATCAAGATGCTTATTGGCCAAGATAAATGGCACTTGAGAGACAGCCGCGCAGATAATTAGACGAAGAAAGTACAATCGAATGTTGTGTGTATGATATGCTCCATTGGCAATAAGCCAGGCAAATAAGGGAAACGAAATTCGCCCAACCAATCGAAGCTCAGGAATCGTGGGGAAAAAGAAAAGACCAAGATGGTCAATGATCATGGTAATAATCGCGATGAGCTTAAGGGTAAAGGCAGTCATTGATACAGATGAAACCATACTAACATACTTATCAAATCCGAATCAAACTTAATCTTGTGAAGAAAGCATACTCATAATTGCTACTGCCGCCTTTGGTTCCTCAGAGGTATCTCCCGCAAGGTATGCTTCTTGCAGACGCTTAAGTCGTTTACTGTTGATCGAAAAATGATATTCACTGAAGGCAATAAGGCTGGACTGTTTAGATTGCTGTAGAAAGTGTGCAGCATTATTTTCTTCATGAACCAACTTGATCTTCGCCATATTATACTCGGTTCTAGTAAACAACTTTCCTATTGAGGGGTCTTCACGTTGTAACGATCGGGCAGAGTCAAAACAAGAAGCAATGAGATATAACCTCATTGTCGATAAATCTGATATCGTATCCTTCTGACCAAATTCATGCAGGGCAACAATTATTCGTCCGAGGGCTGCAATTTCATCAATGTGTCGCATAAAGGCTTGAGTTTTTGTTTCCTTCCATTTTTCTAGCTGAGCAGCTTGCACCAACTGATCAATTTCCTGCAACTGTTCTACAGAGGCACGATTTGAAGAAGGATCCTGTGCTAAATAGTGACGCGTGGTAGCTAGTGTTTCCCATTTATTCCCATTTGGAAAAACAAGGTTTATACCGTAAGATGAGAATTCTGCCGCTGGCGCTGACCCTGTCAAAACAGCATATACATGCTGTGCTTCTCGCTCTGCTCGTGGCAACGCCAAAGCATTTCGTATGGCAGAAGAGAGAACCTGCTTTATTCTTGTTTTTGATTCAGGCATTTCTACTGTATGATCTTCAATGAACATATGTGCTTCTTGAAGGGTTGCTACCAGAGGAGAAATTTCTGAAGGGAGCTCTATTGGGGTTGGTCGAACAATAACATCTGGTTCACCCCAACTGGAAGGAGCAAGACGCAATAGATCATGAGGCATCTGTCTAATCTCAGTCACAATCTTTGCAACATTCAAATTCTTCGGCAATTTTTCGTTGGTACTTCTCATAAAAATACTTGCAGGCTTCTCAGCCATAGCACTGCGAACCTCGGGGATACGTTCTTCTGAGATTGGCGCTTCAACACCAAATTTTGCAGCAAGTTCCGCAAGACTAACCGATCGTTGGCTCCTACCTGTTGCGCCTGTCTTGGATCGACGTCGTGAAGTCTTCTCTACAGAAGGTGCAACCCCCTCCGAGGTTGCCTGCGATTCAACAGTTGCAGATGCTACCTCTTGTTCGACTCCAGAGATATTGTCTTCTTCAAGGGGAACTGCGAAAGAGGATACAACATCTTGGGGTATAGCATATCGGGTACTAACTTCCTTACGAGGTTTGGCAGGTCCTTTTTTTGCTCTTTTTCTTGCAGCCCGTGTTACAACAGATGGCAGCTCTTCAGTAGCATCTTCTGCTGCTTGAAAGACCACTGCTTTGGGTCGAGCAATTATCCCCAGGGTTTCGCAGATTGTTCTTATGTCTCCTGTCTTATCATTGGGAAGTAACGCTAAGAGTTGTTCCGTATCAACAGTGGTAACAGCAGGGGTATTGCCGCGAACACGTTGCTGAGCAATAGATTCAGCATCCTCACCTCGCAAGACTGCAATAATATAACTTGATTGAGCATGATCATACACGGGATATAAAGAAAGAGATGGGGACACAAACTCAGAACAGACAGCAGATTCTGTTTCTGCATCTACAGGCTCCTGTAGGGCTACAGTAAATAGCTCTGATTGCTTCACGCTCTCAGCGAGGATATGCCAGCGCCTTTCATGTAACGTTGCTGCATTGGCAGGAGACTCGGCAAGAAGCGTATCGATTGCTTGTATTTCTTTAAGATAGCTATTATAACTCCAATCAGCGCCTG
Organism: Candidatus Levyibacteriota bacterium; assembly: GCA_023245475.1. Lineage (GTDB taxonomy): Bacteria > Patescibacteriota > Microgenomatia > Levybacterales > UBA12049 > JAHFKF01. The sequence goes on along the minus strand of JAHFKF010000063.1, from coordinate 3,283 downwards.
CATCCCAGACCCATTCTGGCTTATTGACCGTTTCATCCCAAAACGCCAAAGACTGTGCAGTGGCTGGGGTATTAGTAATAACATCGCTTGCAAGATACTGCCGAGAAGCCATCATTTGCCCCGTATAATCACCTCGAGGAAAAAACATATGCACCTCATACTCTGCCGTGTCGCTCTCTGGAGAGAGCGATCCATGAGCATCCCGTCTCCCAAGGACGACAAAATTAATTCCTAAAGCAGTACGTTCCTCATGCGTAAGAACAAAGGCCGTTTGCATAGCAATTTGTTCTTCGGGTGTTGTCTCTTCATCGATATACTCTCTCGGCCGACTTGCCCAAGCTTTATCAAGCATCTGATCAATTGGTAACTGAGCAAACTCACTCAACAGCTCAGGCGCTGTGTGCTGGGATTCTTGTTTGGGAGCACGAGCCTTTCGACGTGCGGCACGTCTGGCTTTATTGGTGAGGGGTTGTTTCCCAGGAGCTTGATCTGAATTCAAAGGAGAAGAGGTTTCTATCTTAATTGAAACAGGATCTATTGTATTACGTTTTTCTATCATAAAATCAATCTAGGGGGAATTATACCAGAGATTTTACAAAAAGGGAGACACAAAAGTAACTATTCAACTCTTCCAGTGAAGTTTGACTTGGAGACCATTTGTTCAAGAATATTCTTTGGCACAATTTCGTAGTGACTTGGCTCCATGTAGTAACTTGCTCGGCCTTGTGTCATACTTCGAAGTTGGGTTGCATACCCTGAAAGCTCAGCCAAAGGCACAATTGCCAAGATAATAGTTGCTGTTCCTTTTTCTTCAGTGCCACTAATTTGTGCTCGCTTTGAAGAAAGATCTCCAATGACATCCCCCATAAATTCAGATGGAGTCGTAACTTCAACCTTCATAACAGGTTCAAGAAGGGTAATGCTTGCTTTCTTGGTAGCAGCTTGGATTGCCTGACTTGCAGCAATCTTAAAAGCTACTTCGTTTGAATCCACATCGTGGTATGAACCGTCATAGCAGGTGACTTTCACATCAACCATTGGATAGCCAAGCAGCACACCGTTATCAAGGGTTTCTTTAACGCCTTTTTCAACAGCTTTAATAAATTCAGCAGGAATTGCTCCACCTTTGATTGCATTAACAAATTCATTACCTTCACCACGAGGCTTTGCTTCAACACGAAGGAAACAGTGACCATATTGCCCTCGTCCTCCAGACTGACGGATATACTTTCCTTCAGCTTCAGCTGTTGTTTCAATTGCCTCTTTATATGCAACTTGCGGAGCACCAACATTTGCTTCAACGCCGAATTCTCGCTTCATACGATCAACCATAATTTCAAGTTGCAGTTCTCCAATACCTGAGATAATTGTCTGTCCTGTTTCGTGATTGGATTTAACCGTAAAGGTTGGATCTTCTTCCTGAAGCCGTTTCATTGAATAACCAAGTTTTTCTTGATCGGACTTGGTTTTTGGTTCAATAGCAAGTGATATAACTGGCTCTGGGAAGGTGATCTGTTCAAGAATAATCGGCTTTGATTCATCACACAAGGTATTACCAGTGAATGTCTCTTTCAAACCAACAATTGCCACAATTTCTCCGGCGTATGCTTCTTTTACTTCTTCACGGTCATTGGCATGCATAAGCAGAAGTCGTCCAATACGTTCTTTCACCCCTTTGTTTGGGTTGTAGACGTAAGAACCTGCTTCAAGTTTTCCTGAGTACACACGGAAGTAGGTAATTTTTCCAACGTGTGGATCGTTTTGGATCTTAAAGGCAAGTCCTGAGAAAGCTTCTTCAGGAACAAGCTTTCGGACTTCTTCAGCATCTGTCTTTGGGTTTTTCCCAGTAACTTGATCCAAATCAACAGGCGAAGGAAGATAATCAACAACAGCATCAAGCAGTGGCTGTACGCCTTTGTTGCGAAGTGATGTACCTGCATAAATTGGAACAAGCTTATATGCAATAACTGCTGCACGAAGTGCTTTCTTTAGTTCCTCAATACTTGGTTCTTCACCACTGAGGTAACGCTCAAGAAGAGCATCATCTGTTTCACAAATCTTTTCGACAAGCTTGTTGCGATACTCTTCAACTTGATCCTTCATGTCTTCTGGAACTTCATCACTGACTTCAAACTTTGCACCAAGCTCGTCAGATCCCCAGACAATTGATTGACGAGTCAAGAGATCAATATTACCTTTATAGGTATTCTCTGCACCGATTGGAAGCACCATAATTGCAGGGTTTGCACCAAGTCTCACTTCAATGGTCTTAACACAATTAAGAAAGTCTGCACCAAGTTTGTCCATTTTGTTAACAAAACAAATACGTGGCACACTGTATTTATCAGCTTGACGCCAGACGGTTTCAGACTGAGACTGTACGCCTTCTTCAGCATCAAGTACGGTAATACCTCCGTCAAGCACACGTAACGAACGTTCTACTTCAGCGGTAAAGTCGACGTGTCCGGGAGTATCAATAATGTTGAAGCAGTGTTCAATGTTTGCAAAAAGACCAGTAGTTGGTGTCCAGAAGGCTTTGGTAGCAGCAGATACAATAGTAATACCACGTTCTTTTTCCTGATCCATCCAGTCCATTTGGGTGTTTCCCTCGTCAATATCACCAATCTTGTAGGTACGACCTGTGTAAAAGAGAATACGCTCTGTGGTTGTGGTTTTACCAGCATCAATGTGCGCAATAATACCAATATTGCGGATGCGTTCTAATGGATATAATCGAGAATTTGCTGCTGCCATAGTGTCTCCAATAAATAAAATGTCCCTTACGGGAACGCATTGAGTATACCATATCACCTACGTGTTTGCCAGATGAAAAAGTAAGCGATTAGATGCGTGATTGCGTAGGACGACTAAGCGGTCGTTGTCCACGAAGCTTTTGCTGCAATGCTCTCAATTTCTTAATAGGTGCACTAAGTGAATCTTTAAAATCTTGCAGTGTATCAATCCGTACGCTAAATCCTTTTTTTGCCATATCTAAGTTGGTCTCCTGCCAAAGAGCATTCAGCTCTGATTCGGGACGTATTAGCACCTGCACTGATTCATCAATCTCTCGCTCTGCAGCGGAGGTAAGGATATCCCGCCATACCCGATCAACGACCGGCATCTCTTGCACGAGAGGGTCACCAGACGCAAGCAGTGTCACTAAGACAATAGGGTCAAGCTTCTCCAAGAAATCCTGCGGCTGTTGTCTTTCAAGAGCTGACAATTGATTCCATTGGTAAGAAACAATTCCACGGGTAAAAGCAATGACATTGTCATCTACTCC
>JAHFKF010000003.1 GCA_023245475.1 Candidatus Levyibacteriota bacterium | reverse complement strand
TAACTGCCGCAACTTCTTCTTCTGTCGCGTTAACCGCTTTGTTCAAAGCTGACTTCAAACGTGCTGCTTTGTTTTCGTGAAGAATGTGATGCTTTGCAGCTTTATCGATACTACTAAATGCAGCACTTACTGATTCAGCAGTTTTCGCAGTCTTTGCTTTTTTGATAAGACTCTTAAACGCATCTTTCACCTTTCGGTTCTGCGCAGTTCGCTTTTTATCTTGTTTTAATTTCTTTTTTGCGTGTTTTAACAGTGGCATTTCGTAATTTTACCATGATATACTTACATTTGCAACAAGATGGGTAACAATCTGTGGAAAAAAAGTATTGACCTATTGACCCGCCGTCAAACCAACATCCTGTCAGCCGCGTTTATCATTATGGCGACAGTCCTATTGTCGCAATTTTTAGGACTCATTCGGCAACGACTTCTTGTAGGAATCTTCGGCGCGTCAGACACGTTGGGCATTTATTTCTATGCCTCACAGCTTCCTGACACCCTCTTTCAACTAACAATTGCAGCTGCCCTATCAAGTGCATTCATCCCGATCTTTTCAGAATATCTTGCAAAAGGACAAGAGAAAGAAGCACACAAGATGGCGTCCACACTTCTTGCGGTAGGCTTTTGTATTTTCTTTTTCTTATCTCTTCTTCTTGTACTATTTGCACCATTCTTCCTCCAGATATTTAATCTCGGCTCACACTTCACGGCAGCGGAGATGACGCTGATGGTAAATCTAATGCGTATCATCATCTTCGGCCAACTATTATTTATTGTAGGGACATTCTTTACCGCACTGCTCCAGTCATACAATCATTTCTTTATCCCCGGTATCGCAGCAGCACTTTATAACTTTGGTATTATTCTGGGCGTTTTATTATTCTCTTCAGTCTTTGGTATTTATGCTGCAACCATCGGAGTTCTCATTGGTGGAACGATCTTTGTCCTGGTACAGCTCCCGCAGGCTAGAAAAGTGGGATTCTCCTTTCACCCGTCATTTGATTATCTGTTTTCAGATGGAGTCACAAGAGTTGGAAAGCTTATGTGGCCAAGAACCGTTGCAATTGTTATCTTCCAGCTGGGAACCGTTGCGATTGGTGCTTTCATCTCATTCCTTCCAGACCCAGGACGCATGAACGTGATCTTTGACTTTGCCAAAACTCTTGCATTTGCACCTGTTGTCCTCTTTGGGCAGACAATCGCCCAAGCGGCCTTCCCCGTTCTCTCACGAGAAAAAGACAAACTGACAGAATTCAAAACCACATTCCTTAACAGTTTCAACCAAATGCTTTATCTAGTGCTTCCAATCTCAGCCCTTATCTTGGTCCTGAGAATTCCTTTTGTACGACTTGTCTTTGGTGCAAGTAAGTTTGATTGGCCGGCAACAGTTCTCACAGGACAAACACTTGCGTACTTTTGTCTCTCAATCTTTGCGCAAGCGCTTATTGCTCTTATCCTCCGAGGCTTTTACGCATTGCACGACACCAAGACACCACTTATTATCAGTGGTCTTTCAACGATTATCCTCTTGGTCTGCGCGTACTTCTTTATAATAGTATCGCACATGGGTGTTGAAAGCCTTGCTATCGCCTTTACTATCACAAGCATCATTCAGATGATCATTCTCTTTCTCCTTCTTGAGAAACGTGTTGGAAGATTTGATAAATGGCCACTGTTTGTTTCGTGGAGCAAGATCCTTATCTCATCTCTATTTACGGCACTGGCGCTGTACATCCCGCTGAAGCTTCTTGATCAATTAGTCTTTGATACAACCCGGACTATCAATCTAATCTTCCTCACTGGCATCTCAAGCCTTGCAGGGCTTTCTCTCTATCTCTTCCTGACGTGGTTCTTTGATGTCAAGGAAGCAAGGACATATCTCTTGGTATTTAAACGCATTGGTAATTGGCGCGACATCCTCAGCAAGTCACAAGAAGTGTTAGGTGATGGGAAGATTAATCAGTAGTATGAACGCGGAATCGGGAAGGATAATTTACTCTCTGCTTAGATGAGCATCTTCGTCTCCTAACAACACTTGATATTTCCTATTGGACCATAAATAAGGAAGTGCATCTCTTTGTTCTTGAGACGCTTTTGTAGAAAGCATAAATCTTATACTTCTAATCATTGCATTTTGAGACTTCCGATAAGCATCTTTAACAGTGTTGCCTTTTATTAAGGCAATAGGTATTAGATTAGAAGGTAAAAGGAATAATTGAGCAACCCTATCTTGCAGTGGCCTGGACTGAGAAGCCGTAGAGGTACATAATGCATATTTTTTAGTGTAACCTATAAAAGCGAGTGCTCCTTTTTGAATACTAACCTTTCCTAAATTAGCTGCAACATCACAACTTCTAACATAAACTATTTTACCCCTTAACAATTCGATATTTTGGCTAACTTCAATCAAAACTTCATCACGAAAACCTGCTATTCTATTTTCATCTCCATGTCCATTAAAGAACAATAGTTTCGGATTATGTTTTGCAATGTAACTTGAGACATTCTTTTTGGTGGCTTTAATTCCAACTAAATCAAGAGGTTTGATATTATGCTTGGTTGCCGCTTCAATAACTAACTTGCTCCAATAGGAAAAATAGTTAGTAATTGTATCGTGATCTGGACGAGTGATAAGAATTGCGTTGTTCATTATTGCGCATAAAATTCTCCACTAGCCATATCGCGAAGAAATTCAATTTGCATATCAATTATTTCTAGCCCAATCTCATCGCCATCTGAAATACTTTGTAATAGTTCTTTTTTAGAATATTCTTTAGAACCAACAGAAATAATTAGATCGTCAGAAGCAGCATTTACCCGCGCATATGCAATTTTTTTCATTTCTTCTAACAGTTCTGGTTCTATATCTCTTATATCTAATTTATCCATAATTATCTAATAATGCCTAACTTTACTAATAGTTCTAAAATTTGTTTTCCTTTCCCTGATTCATTATCTATTTCAATTTTAGCTACATTCCAAGTAAGAGGTTCTTCATCAATAACTACTACTATTTCTTTCCGTTGATTAAGAGGCAGATTTGCATATATTTGTTGAAATTTTGTAGATAAACTATCCATGATCATTCTCTTCCTAACTCGCATTATACTAAGAGTTGTGTTCAAAACACAATAACCTAGGTCACTGAAATGAATTTAAGGGTGGGGAAATTAATCAGTAAATCCCTACTACTTTAACAAGACGTTAGCATCTACAGTGTAGCCACATGCATTTAATTCCTTTACCACAGCAAAGGCCCATGCTCCATCAGATTGATATGGAACATATAATACGCCTGAATAATCTGAAGGTAACTCAAACCCATCTTCAGGTTTATACAAAGCTAGCACTTTTTCTCTTCCAAGCTTACCAATAAAGTATCCTAATTCAAAAACAACATTCTGTCTTGCTCGTGACTTCTCCTTTGTATTTGAGCCATTCTCTGAATCATAAACTAAATCATCAGGAGATAGTAAAACAATAGCAAAATCAACATCTGAATAATCAACAAATTTTTCTATAATTGTTCTTCCCTTATTTGGTTGCTCATGTAATATAATCGGTTCTAAACTTAATTTCTCAATTACTCGAGCAACTGATTGCTTCATTTCTCCATCATGTCCGTGTACAATGAAAACTTTTTTACTACTGACTGTGTCACTAATTTCTCTATTTTCACCATCATCTTCATCGCTCAAATTAGATTCACTGAAAAGAGTTTTCTCTTCAATCATTGTTTTTAGTAAATTTAAAAAACGATTCACTCCAGAAAGCCAACTTTCATTGTAATATGCTTCATCAGCGGGATAAACCATTGGGAAAAAATTAATAGACTTAAGATCTTTTAAGTACTTACTATCTTCTCCAAAAAGCTTTCGGATAATCATTTCTGTCCGTCGTGTAAGCGCATCTAACTTGTGTTCATCTCGGGAGGGTAAGGAATCAAGATCTAATAATAAAGACTTTAAGAGTTGAATATCTGACATAAAAGAAGATTAGGGTATTTTAGTACATCCCGCCCATGTCAGGCATGCCGCCTGCAGGAGATGAAGACTTTGGTTCTGGGATATCAGCAACGAGACATTCAGTTGTAAGAATCATTGTTCCAACACTTGCTGCGTTTTGGATCGCAGAGCGAGTAACCTTTGCAGGATCAACAATACCAGCTTTGATCATTGAACCAAATTCCATGGTCATGACATTGAAACCATAATCAATATCTTTCTTTGACGCTTCAACTGTTTTGATAACCCAACCTTCATCGGCACCAGCATTCTTTGCAATCCATCGAAGTGGCTCTTCAAGAGCTCGATACATAATATCAACACCGAGTTTTTGATCTTCAACAGTCAATGTATCTTTAAGAGCTGGCAGGACAAGACGAGCTTTAAGAAGAGCAACTCCACCGCCTGGAACGATTCCTTCTTCAAGAGCAGCTTTGGTTGCAGCAACAGCATCAATCACACGCTCTTTTCGCTCTTTCATTTCAACTTCAGTTGCAGCACCAACATTGATAACAGCAACTCCACCGGTAAGCTTTGCAAGTCTCTCATACAGCTTCTCTCGATCAAAGTCCGATGTTGTAGTGGAAGCTGCTTTTTTGATTTGGGCAACTCGTGCAGCAAGAGCTTTCTTATCACCTTTACCACCAATGATTCGAGTTGTTTCTTTATCAGCCCACACTTTGTCGGCTCGACCACAGTCTTCAACCGTAATACTTTCAAGTGTTCGGCCTGTGTCTTCTGAGATAACCGTTCCACCCGTTAGGATTGCGATGTCTTGCAGCATTTCTTTACGTCGGTCTCCAAATCCAGGAGCTTTGATTGCCAATGGGTTAAAGGTTCCCTTGAGTTTGTTTAGAACAAGCGCTGTGAGGGCTTCACCTTCAACATCATCTGAAATAATGACAAGATTCTTGGTGACCTTCACAAGATTTTCAAGGAAAGGCAAGAATTCTTGCAAGGCTGAAATCTTTTTGTCGGTGATAAGGATATATGGATTCTCAATTTCTGCTTCCATTTTCTCGCCATTGGTTGAGAAGTATGCAGATACGTAGCCTTTATCAAACTCCATACCTTCTTTATAGAGGACTTCCATCTCCATACTGCGACCCTCTTCAACTGTGATAACACCATCTTTACCCACTTTTCGCAACGCTTCTGCAATCAGTTCTCCAATTTTTTCATCTTGTGCTGAAATCTTTGCAACTCGTAAGACATCTTCATCTTTAACAGGTCGTGCCATGTCTTTCACTGCTTCAACAAGTGCTTTGACTGATTGATCAATACCTTCACGAAGAATCATTGGGTTAGCTCCCGCGGTGACATGCCTCATACCAATGTGAACAATTGCTCGTGCAAGTACCGTCGCTGTAGTTGTTCCATCACCTGCTGCATCATTGGTCTTACTTGCTGCTTCTTTGACAAGCTGGACACCCATGTTTTCAAATGGATCTTGGAGGTCAATTTCTTTTGCAATTGTCACACCATCATGGACAACAAGAGGAGCTCCCCATTTCTTTGCGAGAGCGACGTTGCGCCCCTTTGGACCAAGCGTTGTAACAACAGCTTGTGCCAGAGCATTAACGCCTTTTACTAATGATTCGCGGGCTTCAGACCCAAATTGTAATTGCTTTGCCATATTATTCAACGATTGCAAGGATATCTCCCTGCTTTACGATCTTCCATTCTTCATTGCCAACTTTAACTTCGTTTCCACCCCATTTGGTGTAGAGAACTTTTTGACCAATCTTGACAGACAAAGGAAATATCTTACCTTCATTATTGTGCCAGCCTTCACCAACAGCCATTACTTCACCAATTTGTGGTTTTTCTTTGACTGTCCCTGGAAGGAGAATACCTCCAGCAGAAACTTCATCTGCCTTTGCAGGCTTAACGAGCACATTATCTCCGAGCGGTTTAATTGTTGTCTTTGTTGCCATATATAGTAGTAACGATAGAGCAGGCTAAGTCAATATATCTTTATAGATGATTTATACTACAGCTGAAGCTAAGTGTCAATAACCTATAACTATCTTTACTTGGTTCTTGACACAGTACGGTTTTATCCTATACGATAATTCTAGGACTATTGTTTCTCACAGTATGAATGTTGCTGGAAAAAAATTATTTGCCATTGGCTTTGCATTACTACTTCTTGTAGGTATCCCCGTTACCGTCTATCTTCTTCAACAACAACAGGAGACAAGGAGTCGTGCTGAAAAATCAACCAGCTTCTCTTTCACTCCCGAATCCTCAGCAAGTAGTCCTATTCAGAAAAACGTTAATGATAGTATCCCGCTTGATATTATGGTTGATCCAGGAAAAAATCTTGTTTCCTATGTCAAACTTGAAATTCAGTATGACCCAGATAAATTAGCAACAGATTCTGCAACACCTTTCCAAGCAAATAGCGCAATCTTCCCAACGGTTCTTGAAGGCCCAGTGTATACACCGGGAAAGATAGCAGTCACCCTTGCTGTAGGACCTGATCCAACCAAAGCACTTCAAACCAAAGTAAAAGCTGCAAGTATTTCCTTTAAAGCGATTGCGCCAACAGGCCAAGGTACCCCAACACTAGTAACGTATAGCGCAACAAGCCAAGCACTTTCAACAGGACCCAATGATCAAGCAAGTGAGAATGTCCTTTCGAACACCTCTCCCGCAACAATTGTAATCGCAGGAGCAGTCGTACCAACAACCACTGAGCCAACAACAGCAATACCAACTGATGTCCCAACCGCCGCACCAACGACAGCTGTGCCAACCGCTGCTCCAACACCAACGACAGCCGTACCAACTTCACCCCCGGGAGAAGTAGGCGCCAATGATCTACCAATTTGTGAAAGCCTTTCTGTTGACAGAGAGACAACTGGCAACGCACCTTACTCACTAACCTTCACAGCCAATGGAAGCGATTCCAATGGTACTATTAATAAAGTGACATTTAACTTCGGAGACGGCACTGTTGAAGACGTAACTGACGCAGGAGGCATTGGCACATCCTCTGTGAATGCACAGATGTCACACACATACAACAATCCTGGTACATTCCAAGCATCAGCTATTTTGACAGACGATCTCAATGCAGTCAGTAACTCAGCAAGCTGCCAACAAACAGTTACTGTAAACGCTAGTGGCAGCGCAAGTCCAACAGCAACCAACCCAACGTCAGCTCCATCAATTGCTCCAACAGGATCAACTGAAGTACTCATGGGTCTTGGAGCCCTCGCATTCATCCTGATGGTCGGAGGAAGCCTCCTGTTCTTTGTACTCTAAGAAAGAAGTAGCTTACTAATTTACTTAGTAGTCATATATAGAAATGCTTCAATAAGAGAAATTAGTATTATTGCATGTACAGACGAAGCATTAGAGCAAGTTTTAACAAAACACATCTTCATACCAGTGTTTATGACCCTCCACCAACTTTGAGAATTAACCTGTTGATAAAGCGTATTTATATTGCAATAATCTTGAATCTTACTTTCCATAAACAACTAAAATTTTATATCTTCATTAACTATAACTCAGGTGTGCAACCATTAAGCATAAAAAAAGCCCCACCACAAATGGTGGAGCTGCTCTTATAAGAGTTAACTCGTTAACTAATACTACCAGCTTGTCAACTTTTGTCAATCTTTACACCTGTTTCGTCATGCTGGCGGGGTCCAGCATCCCGGCCTGCCGGCGAGGCAGGTCTCTTTCAACCCAAAGAGTGCTCCAAAAGAGATTCTGGACAAGCCAGAATGACATTTGAAACAAACATAGGGAATGCCTTATCTGAATTGTTAGATAGGGTTTGAGATGCTCTTCTTCTGTTGATAGGCTGCGATGTCTTCTGGCTTGGCAATCGGCAACGTAAAGGCAAACGTAGAACCTTTGCCAAATTCACTAGTGACCCAAATCTTACCTTTATGCATCTCGATAATAGATTTTGAGATATATAGTCCAAGACCAGTACCCTTCGCACCTTGCTCAAGAGAGCCTGAGACACGGAAGAACTTAGTAAAGAGCTTAACGAGTGCCTCTTTGGGAATACCTCTCCCTGTATCACTGACAGCAATAGTTAATCCCTGCTCATTGCGAGTGACGTTCACGGTAATACTCCCACCTTCGCCAGTGTAGTTAACAGCATTGGCAATAAGGTTAAGGGTAACCTGACCAATACGGAAGGCGTCAGCCATAACAATAGGTAACTCATCAGGCATATGCAGCGTCAATGTCTGCTTCTTTGTGTATGCTTGCTGTCTTACATTCTCAACAGCTGATTTAATCGTCTTAGTCAAATCAATTGGCCTGACATCAATACTAAAGCTACTGCGCTCAATACGAGAAACACTGAGCAAGTTTTCGATTAAATTCCCTAGCGTCTCACCACTAACAATTAACCGTTTGATGCTTTCACGACCTAAGGCATCTAATTGCTTGGAATTTTGCATCTGGAGAAGAGAAGCATATCCTCGGATTGCCGTAAGTGGTGTACGAAGCTCATGAGCTGCCATTGACACAAAATCCAGCTTCATCTCTTCAAGATCCTGCTCTTTACTAATATCGTGGAAGGTCATAATAAATCCAGTGCGTTGCTCACCAAAGACAACGGGGTTAGTCGTCACGGAAAGTACTAAACGATCACCATTAGCAGTAAATATTGTATAGCCTTTGTTCTTTTTGCCTTTTTCTTCAACAACTGGCTGACTGTACTGAGCAAAAGGAATAACGATTTGATCAGAAAAGAGATGCAGCACTGCATCCACATTTTTCCCTACTGCTTGCTCCCTCACAACACCAATAAGTCTTTCTGCCGCTTTGTTAAACGCAATAATATTGTACTTCTGATCTAAAGCTACAACACCATCACTCAATGACTGCAATAAGGTATCAACTTCTTGTTTTTCGCGAAGGAGTAAGTTCTCACGCTGGAGTAATTGATTAACAATCGACGCAAATGAATGGGAGAGCGTCTCAATTTCATCACCTGTCTTAATTTCTATTGGAGTTTGCAGTTCTCCTTTTTCGATAAGCATTCCTGCTTTCTCAAGCTTACGAATAGAACCAGTAAGGTTAGCACTAAGAATAAATGACAGCGCAAGAAGTAACAATGTGGATCCAACAATAGTTGCCAAAAAGAGATCACGAATAGAGGTCAAAAAGCCAAATGCTTCAGAAACCGGTTGTTCAAACACAACAACCCACTTATACCCCGGAATCGTTACTGCTTTAGCAACAACTTCGACGTTATTTTCATTCATGTAGGTTTCTTCAGGTGATGATTGAGATCTACCAGCAATCGCTTGTTGAACTATCTTACGAGACATAAATGAGGTTCTATCCAAGACAAGTTTTTCTGAATGATGAGCAATAAGCCGCCCTTCATTATCAACAACATAGACAGAACCCGTTTGTCCGAGTTTAATATCACCAATATTTTCTCGCAATCGAACCAAACTAACTTGCGTTTTTATAACCCCAATAACCTTTCCTCCTTCAGCAAAGATTGGTGAATACATATCAAGATGTGGACCGGGTTGATCTTCAAGATAATAGACTTTAGAGACTGCTGTTGTACCATCAGCAGCAGACTTGAATGGATCACTAAACACTTCGTAATTCAATTGATCACCACGTACGGATCCTTTTTTATTTACCTGCATTATTTCTTTCCCTACAGGAGAGAGGATGGTAATTTGTTGAACGTAATCATTATGTAAAATTGCATACTGGATAATTGCATCAATATTGGTAGAGGCACTACCAGAAGCAACATCAGGACGACCATAAAGACGTGCCAATGTGAAATTTTCCAAACTTAAATCGGTGAAAAAATCCTGTATCTCATGCGCTCCACGAGTGGCTTGCTCTGTCTGAAAACTATTAATCTGTGAGGTGATGTATTGCTTAGTGATAAGAAACGACAGCGCTTGTACAAGCGAGGAGAGAACAAGAAGTAGAGTAAACGCTATAAGAAGCTTGATACGGATTGTTAGTTTCATTCATTTTCGATTCCTCAATCTAACCACTTTTGTTTAAGATCAGTCAAAATCCCCTTAACACGAAGTCCTGTTAAGATCTCATTAATCTTAGTAAGATTGGCATCGCCTTTGCGAAGAACCACCCCATAATATTCATTGGTCAACGGATCACTGGCTATCTTAAGTGTTGGATTTGCAACGATAATACCTTTTGCTCCTGGCAAGTCAGAAAGAATTGCATCTGCTTTTCCCTGCACAAGCGCATTTGTTGCTTGAACAAAATCAGGATATTTAAAAACTAGCTCAGGAGTTGTATACTTCAATGCTTCCTGTTCATTGGTTGTTCCTTCTTGAACAGCAATTCTCTTCCCCTTAAGGCTGTCTTGAGATGTAATATCGTTGACTTCTTTACGAGTGATAATTACTTGTCCTGCGTTTAGATAGGGCTCTGAGAAGTCATACTTCTGCTTACGTTCATCTGTTATGGTAACGGCAGAGATAATCATATCAATTTGTTTGCTATCAAGCGCTTTGAATAAATCATCCCAAGCAATATTCTTGATTTCTGTTTTAGTGCTGAATTCACTACCAATGCGATACCCTAGGTCAATATCATAGCCAATAAGTCCACCTTCTTTGTTGGTATATTCCATTGGCTGAAAGGTCGCGTCAGTTCCAATCACCAACGTCTTTGCCATAGGAACAGACCGTGATTCAGTTGTCTTTGTTGTGACTGTTGTTGTTGCTTTTTGTAGCTGTGTTTGGAAATACCATGCAGCCAAAAGAAGTCCTCCCAGAAAAGACAGAATTAATAACAAAATAATAATACCAACTGGGATACCTTTCTTATGAGGTTGATTCACCGGTGGCGGCGTATGTGGGGGAGGCGTTGTGCCAGTGGGCGGAGTTGGAGGGACAGTATGTGTAGGAGAAGCAGTGGATTCAGGAGAAGGAGGAGTTGTAAAGGGAGAAGCGGATACAGGAACAACAGGGTTGCCTGCAACTGGCGTGTCATGTGTCTCAGACGATGATTGATTACTAGGCAGTGTGGTATCCATAGATACAAATAAATATCTCTTTTAATCATCCTTAATTATGCAGGCTTTGTCAAGAGTTAAACGGAGTTTTTTCTGGCTCTTCGCTTTCTATCTAACTCATCCCATAGAACAAGTAATGCTGAGGCATTAAAGATTGAAGAATAGGTACCACTTGCAATGCCAATGAGTAATGCGACAATAAACCATTTCAATGTCTCTCCTCCAAAGATTAACATTGTACACAATACTAACATGGCAGTAAGAGAAGTGTTCAGGGAACGAACTAGTGTTTGCAAGATAGAATCATTAACGAGTTGTGGGAACGGAACACCAACGGTTCGTCGAAGATTCTCTCGGATACGATCAAATACCACAATCGTATCATGGACAGAGAACCCAACAACCGTCAATAATGCCGTAACAAACAGACTGTCTACCTCGACATTGAAGAAATGCCCAAGAAGAGAAAAGATCCCCAAGAGCAGTAAGACATCATGAATAAGCGCCACGATCGCGCAGATACCAAAACGCCAGCTACTCAAAGGCTTTGGAACGCTTCGGAAAGACCATGCAATATATAACACAATTAAGAATGACGAAAGGAGAGTTGCTTTGAGAGCATTGGATGTTACCTCTTGTCCAATGATTGGCCCAATTGTCTCAAATGAATCTTGTTTGAAATCGCCCACTTCTTTTTTGATAGCAGTAATAACCGCTGCGTTCTTTTTTTCATTAATAGCCTTTGTTCGCAATGATAATTGATTGCCAGATGTTTGTACGGTTACAATTTCGATCTGCTCTTTGGTGAGAACGCTTTTGACATCCGTTACTGTCTGCTCATTGACTGTTTTGGGGAAAACAAATGTCATCCGTGAACCACCAGTGAAGTCAATTGACAGCTTAAGTCCCCATATGAATAGTGAAATAAGCCCTGGGAGAATAATCACAAGGGAAAATAAAAAGTACCAATTTTTTTTACCAATAATGTTTAACATATTATTTTTTTCGATAGAACACTCGCAAAAGCGTTCGTGTCACAAAGATTGCTGAAAACATCGATACCAAGACGCCTAACGCAAGTGTCAGAGCAAATCCTCGAATAATGCCAGTTCCAAAGTAAAAAAGAATTGCACTCGTAATAAGGCTTGCGACATTGGAATCTCGAATTGAAAGCCATGCACGGGAGAATCCAAGATCAATTGCCGATTCCAAGCTTCTCCCACGGCGAAACTCTTCTTTCATACGTTCAAAAATCAAGATGTTTGCATCAACCGCGATACCAATAGACAAAATAAATCCAGCAATGCCCGCAAGAGTTAATGTAACTGGAATTAACTTAAACAATGATAAGACAAGCAGAGTATAAATCGCAAGAGCAATACTTGCAATAATACCAAGGCGTCCATACATAAAGATCATAAAGAGAACAATCACGACAAATCCAAGAATTCCGGCGATAAGACTTTTCTCTAAAGATGCTTGTCCCAAGGACGCACCAATTGCTCGTTGTTCAAGAACAGAAAGAGAAACAGGAAGTGCTCCAGCATTAAGCTGAATCTGCAATTGCTTTGCCTGTTCAGTAGTAAAAGATCCAGTAATAACGGCATTGCCGCCAAAAATTGCTTGATTCACTCGTGGAGCTTCAATCACTTGATTGTCCAATGCAATCGCTACCACATTACCGACATTTCGTTTCGTAATCTCACCAAACTTTTTAGCACCTGCTGAAGTGAAAATTAATTCCACTTGCGGTTTACCTGACGTAGGATCAAAACCTGCAGTTGCTTGTTTCAAGTCACTTCCTGTTAAATTAGTCTGCTTGGCATTTGGTCCCAACAATTGAATAATACCAAGTGGCACGCCAGATGTTGTAGCAGCTTTAATCGTTTCTTCAAGAGACAACTTTGCCGATGGACTTGATGCATCTTTCTGTGCAGCACCGGGCTCCCAGAATGTCAGCTTGGCAGTTGTTCCTACTAATTTCACTGCTTGATTTACATCTGTCACGCCAGGGATCTCAACGATGATACGATAATCTTTATTGACTTTTGATGTTTGGACAAGCGGTTCAGAAACTCCTAAGAAATTAATTCGTCGCTCGATAACTTCTTTTGCTGAAGCAAGCGCATTATCTCGCTGTGCGGATGGAATAGATTTCATGTCTGCACGAAGCGTTACACTGGTACCACCTTCAAGATCGAGTCCCTTTTTGAAATTGAATGTTGGAAATTTTTGATTAACAACAGGAATGGTAAATGAGGGGCTAATGGTAATAACCAATGCGACAATCGTTAAGAGAACGACAAAAAAGAATGAAGGCCGGAAGATATGCTTCATGCAAGCATTGCCTCCTCGTCCCCTATAAGCATCACACGACTTCCTGAAAGAATTGTGACCAAAAACGGATCAGTACGCTGCTTACGGAACTTAAACTCTTCTTCGGTCATAGCAGTATAATTAATTTCTGTTCCAAGCCGCATTTCTTCACTACGAACAAGAATTGCAAGTTCCGGCAAAACAACAGTACCAACAATCATCAGGTCAACATCTTCAGGCTTTTCCTTTATTCTCCTCACAAATTTTCCTGAGAACATCGCAAACTTTATTTTCCCAAGCTTTACACGATTATCTAAAACTTCTTTACCAAGTCCTAAAGTTTTTGATCCAACTCGAAGTAAGTCAAAATAAAACGGATATTCTTTGGAGAGAGAATAATAAACTCGATTTGCTCGTGGTTCTTTTTTGAGAATCCCCTTTCCTTCGAGATTAAGAAGCTCCCTTCTTACAGCATTTATTTCTTCCTCAGTGCGCCTGACACATTCTCGGACGTGATACATATCGTGAGGGCTGGCAAGAAAGACATTAAGCAATTTGACACGGGTTTTGGAAGTAATAAGATCGGAAAACATATGAGAGTAAATTTGTATACATTTTACCGTTGCACCTTCCAAAAAACAAGTGGTATTATGCACGGGGCACGAATAAGAGACTATTTAACAACAACAGCAGCTCCGATTGGTTGGATTTCAAACCAGATAAGACCTCTTGTGAAAGCAATTTCTTTGCCAGTACTATCCGTAAGGATTGTCCTCCCAGTACGATCTGCTTTCTTCCATGTTGCCTTAATCTCTTTGCCATCCTTAAAGACTAAACCGTCTCCGCTTCCTTTGGTTCCATAAAGCATGTGAGAATTATTCTCATACCCATCGCTTGCATGAGATTCTGTCATGAACAAAACCACCACGTTTTTAGCAGTAACTTGTTTTTTTGTATTGCGATCAAGATGCGGTTCTCCTCCATTGCTGCGAGCATAATCATTGGTCTCAGGTTGATATGCCCAATCGACTGCATATTCAGGATTATCCCAAAAATCAATATGAATATTTTGGGCAGAGCTACCAGCAGCACCTTCGGTAAATTCATAAGGGACAAACCCTTCATCCCAAGACGCACCTGTTTTATCTTTGTTGGTAAGACCCCGCTTTTCTCCCAAATCCCAAAGCTTGTTGGTCACTGAATACATGGTATGCTCTGTTGCCACAGGATGTCCTAGTCGGCTCTCATCTCGCTTAAAGGTAGGAAACCCAATTGAGAACTGATTCATATCGTTATACTGATTCCAACCATAATCTCCAATTTGACCAAGTGCATTGGCAGGCCCTGGAGTGTTGGCTCCTCCCACATGTGCATACAAGGGATAATCACCATATTCAGAAATATAATCCATAAAGTATGTACGAGCAGAACGAACAGGCCCAACAATACCAGCATCCTGGCAATAGAACACAAGCAGAAACCGGGTAATGCCACCTTCTGCAACTGATTCATAGACAACATCCGCAAAGGATAACCCCGATTGAGGACGAGCTTCAAGGTGATTCTCAACCATCACACCAAGAGGTCTGTGTGTTTCCCACCATTCCCGTTGTTCTTTGGAGTACTTAACACCATTAAGAGGACAACTTTCAGTTTTTGCAGCATTTTCATCAAAGGTAATTGCATCATAATCATTGGTGGATTTCTTTACGGTATGAGTAAGAGGAGTATCAAATGAAGGGAATCCGCCGTTACCCGAAAACAATGCATAGGAAATACCTGTTGAAAACCCATAAAGAAAAATAGCAAGAAAAATTAGGACAGGTTTTTTCATAACTACGAAACAGTTACAGCAAGCTTCAAAGCTTGTTTCTCTTCCTCAGATAGTTCATGTTCTGCACCTCGCCCATTAACTACCCGCTTAGCATACCAACGGGTGCCAGAACGTGAATACAAGGCTGTGATCACGACACCTGTATTCTTTGCGTCAACAAGAGACAAGATAAAGCTTTGATCTCCTCCAGTATCTTTAAACGGATTGAAACGGAGTAATCCGATCTTTTGTATATGAAGAAGCTCGTTCTTTTCCATTGTATCACAGCGACTTATAAGCGTTGCAATATCCCCTTTGGCAAGAGTTAGATCCTTTGTCATCGTGGTAAGCACACCTTCAAGCGTTTTTTTATTTACACCATCAATAAGCGTATTGTAGTGTTTGCGTAAAGCAAAAAACGAATACGTCAGCCAACCAAGCCAAAGGAAAGCAGCAACTAAACAAATCCAGGTAATGATCATATCCACATATTAGCCTCTTCCCAGCCATTTAGTCAATATCCCTCTACGCTTTTCCTTCTTGACACCTCCCAAGCTAATAGTGTAATCTAGGCTCATTCATGCCTAAAAAGATTAAGACCCGCAAGCAGAAACTCCAAAGCGATTTACGCAAACAGACATCAGAGATGTCCTATGCACCCCCAATTGTGAAAATAGAAACAGAAGTGGAAAAGACAATCAAAGCCCCTAGTCCAACTACAGTAACAGCACAAGTAACTGGCTACAAATATCTTAAAACAGACTTAGTAAAAACAATGTTCTTTAGCGTTGCAATTGTGACAATTGAGTTAGTACTTCGATTTTTTGTAGTTAAGTCTTGAAAGGGGGTGAATTACTTTATGGCATCAATGTATTGTGTAAAATGTCGCGAAAAGAGAGACGTAGACAATCCTGAACAAGTCACCATGAAAAACGGCAAACCAGCTTTGAAAGCAAAATGCCCAGTTTGTGGTACAGGAATGTACAAGATTGGTTCAAAATAAAACCAATTGTTCTCCTTGAAGCGTATCAATAGATCCTTCAAGGAACATAATAAAAACCCCGTGAGTAGCGGGGTTTTTTTTTGAGATAAATAGCTAACTACCGAAAGAGTTGGAAAAGAAACCAGAGGAGAGCAAAGAGCAATCCAAGAAGACCAGGATGGCGAGGTAGCTCCCTATCATCAGGAAGTTGTCCAGGAACAGTTGGTTCTGGGGTCAAGAAATCTGGATCGCCTGTTATCGATGGCTCTTCCGTTGGACCAGCTGACAAACACGTCCCCGAGTCAACACAAACAAACGTAGGGTTAACCCAAAGAGTCGGAGATGTTGTGGGCAAGGGCACCTCAGTTGGCTCCTCCGTAACACCAGTTGTTGGTATAACAGTAACGCCAGTGGGAACAGGTGTAGCAGCTGATGTAGGGGCTGTTGTCGCTGTCGGAGGAACTGTTGCTGTTGGCGTCACTCCTGTATAGCCAACCGCCTTAGCGGCGTTTACACGCCCATATTGCCAATATTGACCAGTGCCAGCGATTTTGTCAGCAGTACTAGTAATCCGATCGATAACTGCAGTTTGGGATGTTCCAAAAGGAGTCGTCCAAACCAAAGCCGCAATACCACTAACAATAGGAGTTGCCATTGACGTACCAGACAAGTAACCATAATTTAATTTCAACGAAGGGAATTCCTGTTGCATGTTATAGGCATGTGTGGGCAGAGTCGAATAGATAGCTTGTCCCGGAGATGCAACATCAACCCACGAACCATAATTTGAAAATGATGCCTTTTGATCAAGATTGGTCGTTGCGGCAACTGACAAAACACTTGAAATTGCTGCTGGATAAAAGAGGCTCTGACTACCACTGTTTCCGGCTGCCCCAACTACTACAGCCCCTTTACCCTGTGCATAGGTAATTGCTGAAGCTTGGGTCTGAGAATTTTGCGCACCTCCTTCACTCAAATTAACAACCTGTGCTCCATTATCTACAGCCCAGGTAATTGCCTGCGCGATTGTTCCAGTTTGTCCGTTACCATCGTCATCAAGAGCTTTCCCAATAATTAATTGACAACCGGGACAAACACCAGCAATCCCTTGACTATTATTAACCACACCAGCAATAGTTCCAGCAACATGCGTACCATGTCCAAGTTTGTCATCAATGCTACTGGTAGCAAATACTTTCTGAAGAACTATTTTGCCTGCAAGATCAGGATGAGCTGTATCAACACCACTATCAATCACAGCAACTTTAACTCCTTCTCCAGTTGAGACATCCCACGCTTTGTCAACATCAATATCAGCAGTCGTGATTCCTTTCTTATTATCAACCTTTTGTTCAGTATTAAGAAGCCCCCACTGCAAACCAAATGAGGGATCGTTTGGCGTCATATTGATACTTTGAATATAATCGGGCTCGGCATATTCAACTAGTTCATCATGAGAAAGTATTTGTATAATCTCTTCTTCTTTTCCAGGAGGAACAGAAATAACTGAGGTACCAATGCCGATAATAGTACTTTTAATGGAAGCATGTAGTTCTCCCAGGCGCTTGGTAATGCGTTCTGCTGAGACATCACTTTTGAATTTTACAAGAATCTGTCCCCTGGCATAAGGAGCTTTTGTTGTAACCACGGGAGTTGATGTAGGTGAATTATCAGGGGAAGGCTCAACGGTCGTACCTCGTAGCCAAAGATAAATACCAGCAATAAAGAGTACAACAAGAACGCCAATAAGAAGAAGTGAATTTTTATTACGCTGTACCATACACTTTATTTAGCGTAAAGGAAATATAAAGGGTTGTCAATGAGAATGCTGAAGATGTTATTTATCTTTTTCGCGCTTTACATCTGACTCAACCATCATTGAGATAAGTTCTTTAAAGCTGGTCTTAGGAGTCCAACCAAGCGTTTCTTTTGCTTTTGTAGAATCTCCAATAAGATAATCAACCTCTGCTGGGCGAAGATGTTTTGGACTGTCTGAGACGACATATTTTCGCCAATCACGAATACCAACAGCAGCAAACGCAAGCTCTACACATTCTTGCACAGAATGCATTTCTCCTGTTGCGATAACATAATCATCAGGCTTTTCTTGCTGGAGCATCAGCCACATTGCTTCAACATAATCCCCTGCAAATCCCCAATCACGCTTTGCATCAAGATTACCAAGCTCAAGCTTATCCTGCTTGCCTAAAGAAATTCGAGCAGCAGCATGGGTAATCTTACGTGTGACAAACTCAATACCTCGACGAGGTGATTCGTGATTGAAAAGAATTCCCGAACAAGCAAACATATCATAACTTTCGCGGTAATTAAGGGTTATGTAGTGTCCATAGGCTTTGGCAACTCCATAAGGACTACGAGGATGGAATCGTGTTGTCTCTTTTTGAGGTGTTTCAGTAACTTTCCCAAACATTTCGCTTGATGATGCTTGATAGAACTTAATCTTTTTATTTGTTGTTCTGATTGCTTCAAGAACACGTGTCACACCCAATGCAGTAAATTCTCCTGTTAACACGGGCTGATCCCATGATGTCTTCACAAATGACTGTGCAGCCAAGTTATACACTTCGTCAGGTTCAGAGGCTTTAATTGCATCAGTCAGAGAACCTTGATCCAATAAGTCTGCAGAAAGGAGTTCAATTTTATCTTGAAGGTGAGCAATGTTTTCAATATTTGGAGTACTGAGTCTTCTAACAGTTCCATATACTTTGTATCCTTTATCAAGAAGAAGCTCTGCTAAGTATGATCCATCTTGTCCTGTTACTCCGGTAATTAAAGCTCGTTTCATAATGTTAATTATTGTACTATATTATATCAAGTCGCGCCAATACGCAAGTATGTCTTGCAGCGTTTTTTCAAGCGGGATTTCAGGTTGCCAGCCAGTAAGCTTGTGTAATTTGCTGTAATCACAAACAACGTCTTCGATATCAACCGGACGGAATCGTGATGGGTCAACCTCAACCGTAATTGTTTTGCTTGAAAAACCAAGAAGCAGTTCTAATAATTCATCTATTTTATGAGATTTACCTGATCCCACATTATAGACTTCTCCACTGATCCCTTTTTCCATAAGAAGGCCATATGCTCTTACCACATCGCGGACATCTGTAAAGTCGCGTTTTGCAGCAAGATTTCCTACTGAAAGGATTGGCGCTTTTTTATCTTTTTCAATTTCAGCAATTTGTTTGGCAAATGAAGGTAACACAAATTTGTCTAGCTGCCCAGGCCCGATATGATTGAATGGCCTAACACGAATGACATCTAGCTTGTGTGACAAGTAATACTGCAAACCTAAATAATCCTGAGCAATCTTAGAGACAGCATAAGGGCTAATCGGACGATGTGGTGTCTGTTCGTTAACCGGAAGATCTTCCGGATCAACAATGCCATACACTTCAGAGGTGGATACGACAAGCATACGAGTGTCAAACAATCTCTCCTGTTTAAGTGCTTCCAACAAGTTTAGTTCAGCAACAATATTGTTTGTGATTGTTTCGGCAGGATTTTTAAAACTATCAGCCGGAGACGTGAGCGCAGCCAAGTGATAAATATGATCGGGTTTTGTCTTTTGTATATACGACGATACAGCATCCGCATCTAATAGATCAAGCTCCTTGTGAGAAGCTCCATGAATCTGAGAATCCGTGTGTTCTGTTAGATATGTTGACAAATGCTTTCCAACAAAACCAGATGCGCCTGTTATTAATACTTTTTTCATAGGATTATCTTCCAACACCGAAGTACGTAAAGCCTAATTGCTTCACCGTCTCTGGCTCGTAAATATTGCGGCCATCAATCAGATTTGGTTCTTTCATGTGTTGTTTTACTTTGGACAAATTAAGTTGCCTAAATTCATTCCATTCAGTTACTACAACCAACACATCGGCATCCAGTGCTGCTGCATAAGCATCGTCAACAAAGTGTATGCCCTCATCTTTTGCAAAAATTCGTTTAGCATTCTCCATGGCAATTGGATCATATGTTTTAATTGTGGCACCTGCTTTGAGTAATTCCCTTGCAATAATAATAGCCGGAGCATCGCGCATATCATCTGTATCTGGTTTGAAAGATAATCCGAGAAGCCCAACTGTTTTCCCTGACAAATCATTGTGCAAAACGTGCTTTGTCTTTTTAACAATTCCCATAATTGCTTCCTTATTAATTGCTTCAACTTCTTTAAGTAGCTTAAAGTCATACTTATGTTGGTCTGCAATAGCAATTAATGCTTTCACATCCTTAGGGAAACAACTACCCCCATACCCCGCACCGGCATTAAGAAAGAAACGACCAATTCGCTTATCAAGTCCTATTGCTTCCAATACATCTGGGCCATTTGCCCCAACGGATTCTGAAAGCTGTGCTATCGCATTAGCAAAGGAAATCTTGGTTGCCAAAAAAGCATTTGAGGCATATTTAATCATCTCGGCAGTTGGGATATTGGTGAGAACAACATTTACTTTGGTTGTTCCATCCATAACAATTGGCTCATGGAGTTTTACCAACGTATCCTCTGCTTTCTTTGAATCTGTTCCAATGACAATACGATCTGGGTGTTGCGTATCACCAATTGCTTGTCCCTCGCGAAGGAATTCAGGAACCGACGCATAATCAAATTCTGCTTTTTCAGGTTTAACTGATGCGATAATTTCCCGTACTTTCTCAGATGTCCCAACGGGAACAGTACTTTTGGTAATAAGAACTGTATATCCATCCAAATGCTTGCCCACCTCTTCAGCAACAGCATACACAACAGAAAGATCAGCTTCCCCGGTTGGCTTTGGTGGTGTCCCCACAGCTATAAAGACTACCTCAGATTCTGGAACTGCCGGTTTGTAATCAAGTGTAAAGAGTAATCTACCTGCTTTGACATTGCGCTTTACCAACTCTTCAAGACCTGGTTCATAAATAGGAAGGATTCCTTTCTTGAGGTTTTCTATTTTTTCAGGAGTGTGCCCAATGACGTAGACGGTATTTCCTAGTTCCGCAAATACAGTTGCTGTCACAAGTCCTACATAGCCATGTCCAATAAATGTAATAGTCATAAATAATTGAAAGCGTTCTCCGTTCCTAGTTCTCAGTTCTCAGTTCCTGAAGTCCTTCCTCAAATCCTCGCATCTGGACTCCAAGTCGTTTTATTTTAGCATTGTTTGTGATAAGTTTAAAGGGTCGAGGAGCTTTCCCTTTGTTGAATTCTTCATTGGTGGTTTTAGTGATGAGTGATTCATCACAACCAAACTGCTTTGCAATAAGCATTACCGCATCATAGGGAGAAAGGCTTTGGTCACCTACCACATGATATGTGCCAATACTTTCTGTATGCAATAAAAGATCAATGCTACTTGCTATATCATCGATAAAGGTTGGCGTAATCATCTGATCGACAACCCCAACTGTGGGCTGATTATTTCGGAGACGATCACGGATCACATGAACAAAGTCAGGCTTTACATTAATAGGTGATTCTCCTGGACGATAGGGATACGTAATACGTAAAATCAAATACGGGAGCCCTGATTTCCGAACAACTTCTTCACCTTCAAACTTTGTTTGACCATAGTAATTAATTGGATTAGGAGTATCCTCCTCGGTATAGCCACCAACCGGAGGATTCTTGCCATCAAAAACAAAATCAGTGGAGATATAAATAATTTTTTTATTACGAGAAGCACACGCCTCAACAACGTTGCGAGTACCTTGCACATTAATCTTATACGCTAGGGCTTGGTCTTTCTCACAAGCATCAACATCAGCAAGCGCAGCAAGATGCAATACCGCCGAATGATCTGCATCGTTTCTAATCTTATCCAATGTCTGAGGATTGGTAATATCAACTCCCGTATCAAGACTGAGATTGTCAAAAGAATAACGATCAGCAAGTTGCTCACTAATTCGAGACCCAACGAGTCCTGACATACCAATTCCAAATATGTTTGTCTTTTGTGTATTCATTTAAAGTTTTCCTTCCCGTTTCATTTTATCAAACAACAGCAGTGTTGTGATATGAGACGTAGCAAATATTTCACCACTGGTAATCTTTTCCAAGGCTTCAGTAAGAGGCATCTTCAATAGCTCAATCACTTCATCATCTTGCAGATCTGCTTTACCCTCAGTTATGTCTGTTGCAAAAAAGATATGAATGGGAGCTCGCATATTGGTAGAAAGTTCTAAGCTGGCAACCTTTTTCCAGCTCGCTGCTGTAAGCCCTGTCTCTTCAGCGAGTTCACGTTTGGCAGCAGCAAGAGGATCTTCATCTGGATCAATGTGTCCAGCAATCACTTCAATACAATGTCTCTCAAATGCATCTCTATACTGTGATTCAAGATAGATCTGTCCATCCGCCGTATATGGCAAGACCAAGACAATTGGCATCCGTTCGATAAGCTGTTTGGTAAATTGCTTACTATCTCGGGTGACGACAATTTCCTCAACCCGAAAATGTCGTGATTGAAAGACTATTTTTTTTGAAAGTGTTTTGGCTTCTGTCATTGCTTTACGGTAAGTCGGGACAAGGCTCTATCTCGCAACATATCAACGCCTTTGAAAATAAGCCATTGCAACCAAGCAGGATAAGTTTTCTTATAATTTTTCTTATAAAAGATCTTCATTGCATCAAACCGTGCCCGTTGCAACATTCTCTTTGTTTCAACATTTGCTGTGGTAATATTTTGTGTCTTTTTCTTGATGCCACTGGCTGCGCCACCAATGTGCATGATGCTGACATCCCCCAAGTAATAAATCTTATAACCAAGCTTCTTGATGTTATAGCTAAACTGCAAATCTTCTCCATAGAAGAAATAATCTTCATCCCACCAGCCGACTTTTTTACCAACCTCATATGGCATCATCATAAATGCCCCCTCGACAGCATCAACTTCATGGGTGGTACGTAAATCTTTCCATCCTTGTGTATATCCGGCAAATAATTTACTGTGAGGAAACAGTCGTCCCAGCCCTGAGAAATAACAAAACGAGTTCCACGGAGTTGGAAAACCCCGATGACAATTAAAATCTAACTCGCCATCTTTATTGATAAGTTTGCAGGAAGCAGCCCCAACATGTGGATGCTTTTCCATAAAGTGAATCATCCGAGTAAGTGTCTTGGGATAGACAATGGTATCTGGGTTGAGAAACAAGACAAACTTTCCGGTAGCATACGGAACACCCTTATTGTTTCCGGCGGAAAATCCAATGTTCCCGCCATTATCTACGACATGAAAGGTTTTAATCTTGCTGGTTTTTTTGTATTCACGAAACGCAGCAAAGGAACCATCAGTTGATGCATTATCCGTGACAATCATTTCATATTCACCGGAGGCAACTTCCTTGAGATAGTTTTTTTCTACAGAACCAATCGCATCAAGAGTAATGTCCTTTGTATTGTAGTTTAAGATAATAATTGAAAGTGTTGCAGATTGCATATATTAAGATAGTTTTTCATCTCGTACCTTTACATATTCATCGTAATCTTCAATATAATCACTCCTGTCAGGACTGTAGTTTGTTGAAGAAATTGCTAAAAGAATTGCATCATCGGAAAAGTCTTTGAATCCATGCCACACATAATTTTTGGCAACAATTGCATCTGCTGGTCCATGCAAAGGAATCTCTTCTTTACCATTTCCTTGATCGATAACAGCAATGCACGAGCCTTTGATCATCACAAACATTTCTTTTTCTTCTTTATGACAATGCTGTCCAGTATCATGAGCTGCTCCTTGCATATAATAAATTCGTTTGATCGGAAAATCTATATACTTGAAGAGCTCTGCAATGCTGTATGTCTTTCCCTGTTTTTCAGCAAGCTGCAGTTGGAATTTGGCAAAATGAGGCATATTTATTCATTTTCAGGGAAAAATACTCCTGCTTTCTTCTTTTCAAATTCCAATGTGTGGTTTAATTGATATGCCTCACTGTGATTGTGCCATGAATTCTTAACCCATTCTTCATTGGTAAGATACCAATTAACTGTTTCGATAAGCCCTTGTTCAAATTTATCTTCTGGATAAAGGGGTTCCCAACCAAGCTTTTGCATCTTGCTGGAATCAATTGCATAACGACGATCGTTTCCTGGTCGATCTTCAACAAATTTCAACATACTTTCTGATTTACCCATGATCTTAAGAATCATTTTTGCGACAGTTAAGTTATTTCGCTCATTGTCAGATCCAATATTGAACACGTCTCCTGTCTTACCCTTTTCTAGCGCCAGATCAATACCTCGGCAATGATCAATAACATGAATCCAGTCACGAACATTGAGTCCATCTCCATGAATAAATATCTCTTCGTTTTTCATCAGTCTGAAGACAAATGCAGGAATCATCTTTTCAGGATATTGATAAGGGCCATAGTTGTTTGAACAATGAGTCACAATAACAGGCGTCTTGTGAACAACAGCATATGACCTACAAAGCAAGTCTCCACCAGCTTTTGCTGCAGCATACGGCATATTGGGTTGGAATGGTGATTCCTCAGTAAATTGCTTTGTGTCTTCTAGCGTTAACGTACCATAGACCTCATCGGTTGAGACATGAAGGAATTTCTTAATACCAAGCTCTGCACCATAATCGCGGACAATATTGAGAATCGTAAGAACGCCAATTGTGTTTGTTTCGACAAAATCTATACAATCACCAAAGATAGAGCGATCCACATGTGTTTCTGCTGCAAAATTGATAATGTGATCAATCTTGTGTTCTGTGATTGTCTTGAGGAATAAGTCTCGATCAAGGATATCCCCTTTCACAAAGGAGTAACGATCTGGATATTTCTCTTCGAGGTCTTTGACGTTATCTGGATTACCGGCATAGGTTAGCTTATCATAGTTAACGATTTTGGCATGAGGATGTTCTTTGAGGTAATATCGAACAAAGTTAGAGCCAATAAATCCAGCACCGCCGGTAACAAGGATATTCATATTTGTTTATTCATTATAGAGCGATCACGTCTTTAGGGCAAGAGGAAAAAGAGTATTATTCCACCCATTGCTCCAATAAAAACATATTCTAGCACAATCTTTTTGGTTACGGTATGATGTATTGCTTGATGAAGAATTGACCAAAAAATATAGAAGCAAACGACAAAACTAAGTGCAAGATACTGGAGCGGCTTATTAAACGATGTGACAAAAATCCACCACACACCAAGTATTTCAATTACCGCAAAGGAGAAATAATACCAAAAATGTTTTTTAATCATTTTATTCATGCTATAACACAAATCCCCTTCCTAAGATAATAACAGCAAGCGCGATAATCGTCAAAAACAAAATATGGTCAACATTGTGAGCAACAACCCGAGCAATTCGCTTTCGTGCAATAATAACTGCATCCAAAAAGAGGACAATGATAAATACGCCTAATAAAATAAGTGCAATCTGCCTAGGAAATGTCTCGCTCGAAAAGAGCGGGCTCGTTTGAACGGAAGCAACTGCGGTTACTGGTTGTTCTTTGGGTAGCTGCGATGATGGGGGAACGCTTGTTTCCAATGGGGCAACTGCTTCCGCAGATCCCTCTACATACTTTCTGCCGAACATCTCCACGACAAGAATTGTCTCAGAACCTGTCAGCGTACCTGGTAACACAGCAAACCCAACCTCGTCGTAATTCTTGGATAAAATATTCTCACGATGTGACGGACTTGCCATCCATGCGGCAACAGTCTCCGGAGCAGTCGTAAATCCACGAGCAAGATTCTCCCCTGCATAAAGATATTCATAGCCTGCATCTTTAATAAAATACCACGGCGTCGTCCCATCTGGAGAGATATGTGCCCAATAATTATGAGCAAACATGTCATGCCCCTTCTTCAGAGCGGCATTGGATAGTTGCTGATTAAGCGCCAGTTCCGGAAGCCCTGCTTTCTTTCGCTCCGTATTGGTTAATGATACTAATTCATCAACCGTCATGTTGGTAGAAATCCCGAGGACTGCCGGCTGCGTGTTGTGGACGACAGAGAATAATGCTGCAACAAAAAGAATTAGGACAATAACAAGCAGAAGGCTATCGTGATGCAAAAGTTTTGGGCGGTGATTATTGGACTCTCGCGGAAACAATAAATGATGGAAGAAATCTTTCATGTATCTTTAGTATACTAAGAGCACAAAAGCATTTGCAACAGCAGAGTATGACATCAATAAGTTGGTTCAACAAATTCGCCCACTTTTTTCCCATTGAGAGGAATTTTTAAGAGATAGCCAAGCGTATTAGCAATTGTTACACCAACTCGAATTCCCGTAAATGAACCAGGTCCGGGATTTACTTCAATCGCAGTAAGATCCTTAAGCGTCAGTGTATGCTCTTGTAATAAGGTCTCAACAAGCGGTAAGACAACTTGCGCCCGACGATAATCAATTACTTGATCACGAATATCTTTCTTGTCATCGACAACTAAACCAACACGAATGGATTGATTGTTTGTTGTATCGATAAATAACTTCACTTTCATACTTACAAAGAGATACTCCCTTGTCTGAGGATTTTCCAAGGAGTTACGGAGCAATCAACTACCGTTGAAGCTTGCTCCACGGTACATGTGCCAGGGACAACATAATCAACTAATTTAGTAAGCTCTGGATTAAGCGCAGAAAACGCAAATGGAGTCTCTTCCCCATGAAAGTTGGCGGAAGGAGCAATCAATGGAACACCAACACCGGTAATAAGATCAAGCGCTAACTGGTGATCAGGCATTCGTACGCCTAAGTTCTGCCCTCCTCCTCGAACAAGTACTGGGACTTTGGATTCAATGCTCGGAAGAACCACTGTCAGCGCTCCAGGCCAATAGATATCAAGCAATTCTTTTTTGACCTTAGCAGGAATTGGTAACACATACTCCTGTGCCATAGCAACGTCTGCAACCAAGACTGGTGTCGCTTGCGTTTCTGGACGTTTACGAAGCATAAAAAGCTTTTTAATTGCCTCCTCATTATCAATACGACAGCCAATACCAAAGGCTGTGTCTGTTGGAAAAATAACAATTCCTCCTTGCTTTAAAATGGTAATTGCTTGGTGCACCTGATCTGTCATAATTCTATTTCCCGATTATCATCGTTTAGATAACGAAAGTGTAATGCTTTGGCATGCTTTGGTAATAAACCAGCAATTTTCTCTGGCCATTCAATGGCAACAATATTATTGGGATCTGCCATAATTTCTGATAATCCTAATCCTTCAATATCCTGCTCGCTTTCAATGCGATATAAATCAATATGATAAAAATTTCCACCCGTCGGGAGTGTATACGTCCGGACAATAATAAATGTTGGTGAGATAATGTTACCAGTAATACCCAGCCCTTTGGCAAGGCCTTGAACAAAGGTTGTTTTGCCACTCCCTAAGTCACCATGCAATGCTAAAACAGTACCACCTTTCAGCGTTTGCGCAAAATCTAAACCGATGGTTTGTGTCTCTTCAAAACTATGTGTTGTTATCTTTTTCATTCGTAATTACTGCGTCTTTTACGCAGATAAAGTAGTATACCACACGACAAAATAAAGATGCCGCCTATCGCAAAAGATAATCCATTGAGACTAAATTGCGAGTCTTTCACCAATACCTTTTTCAGATTTGGCGCGTTCTTTTTCTTAACAGACTCACTTGCCGTCAACACCGACGTGGGCAAACCGCTTAGAGTTGCCAAAGGATCTTTATTGATTGTAGCAAGTTTTTTCTTGCTAATGGTGGGAAGAGAATTTTTCGTAGTGGACAGGTTTTCATCATCAGTCGTCACTGACTTTGTGACTTTTGCAGGAGTTGGCGTCTTTGTGGGAACTGGTGTTTTAGTAGGGGGTTCGGTCGGCTCAGGGGTTGGCGTAGGACTGGGTAACAAACCACTGTTTACCAAACCTTTTGTCATACTCACTAGCTGCTGCATCTGCCCCGTACCATTAGGAAAACGCCCTAGTGACATATTTTCTCCAGGATCTTCAGTATATTGATACGTATCGATAATCGTACCGTTCTTATCAAAGAGAACGACCACATCTCCACCATTATTAAATACCGAATTTACTTCAAGCACAGGATATGTTTCATCTGAAAGAAGTGTTGCTAAACTTTTCTTTGAACTACTACCCGAATCATTAACAAAGTCAGTGTCATCATCAATCCAATAATCAGCTATTGTCACATGGTTTGGATTATAGAGCTCAATCCATTCTGGGGTATTTGCCGAAGGATGCACAGAAACTTCATTGATAAGAACAGAAGAAATTGCATGGGCAGAGGAAGGAAAAACCAAGAACAATAAAAACTGTACTATACAAATTTTTAGGAATCTCATCTAGTATCAGTGTACACATTAAATACTATTGCGGCAAGAGGAAGATCTATTAATTATACCAGCCGTGTTGAGTAATTGAACTAAGAGAATAATAGTCTGAGAAGTTCAGATCTGGACCATTCCAAGGGTCATTCATAATATAATTACCTCCGGAACCACTTTTCAAAACAATAAAGTGAGCACCGTATCGAACACTTACGATAACAGGCTCCCCGCTTGCAAGCTTTGCATCAACCGCTCCCTGATCAAATCCTCCCCGGGTTGAAATATGCCCACCTCCCCAAGGGATATTCATATATGCTGTATTTGAGAAGAAGTATGAGCTATTACCGGCTATCTCTGCTGGGGTAACGTTTTCTCCATGCTTTTTAAGTACCATAGCAACGGAAGAGAGCAGGCAACCAACTTCCCATACAGACTCTGACGAGGAACCAATATTCATGTTTCCCCAACGAGAATCACGTTGATTGTAGTACCAACCATCAGGGCTTGATTGCGGAGGCAAGATTGATCCTCCTTGAGAGGTCGCGAACGATCTAAAAGCTGACGCTTGAGCACGAGCTTCATTAAGTAATCTTTGATAATTTGCTTCATTACCTTTTGTGTCAGCAAGAAGTTTTTCTTTATTCTTTTTATCACCGTCTAACTGAGTACTGTACTCCTGCAATTGAGTATTAAGTTCTTCTATCTTTTTCTTTTTGCCTTCAAGGATTGATTTTTGATTGGCATAATCGTTGCGTGCTTGTTGAGTATCATACAGGAGCTCTTTATCGTGAGCTTGCACAAGACGCAAGTAATTGGCCCGCGAAACAAGATCGTTTACATCAGAAGATGCCAGTAGTACATGAAGAGCTTCGGTTCCTCCCATTTGATACGTTGCAACCATGCGATTAATGAGTGTATGACTGACTTTATCCAGAGAACCTTCTAAATTTTCCATCCGCTTTGTCGCAGAGTCAATATCAAGCGTCACATCCATCACTTCTTGCTTTGTCGCGTCAATTCGATATTCTGTTAATTTAATTTGATTATCCATCGCACCGATTTGAGAAGAGAGGGTGTTCCCTTGTGACCGAAGCTCTGAGACTTTTGATTCAAGTTCACGAATTCTGCTGTTAAGATCCGAGACTTGTTTTGAATTATCAGGAGTAGGTGTTGCTTGCGCTGAAACAAGACTTGGTTGACTAAGAAGATAGAAAATAACAAAAAGAGCAATAAAAACTGAGACTGATTGTTTGATTATATACTGCATAGTAAAGAGGATAGCTACTATTCTACTACAGCACGCGTTAATTGCCAACTACGTCTCTTTGGGTCACACTCGAACATTTGAGGCTATTTAAGGTATCGTCTGACAGCAAGGAAGCTTGCCATAATACCGAGAAGGAAAGCAATCAACAACTCTGCTGCAAAAAGCCCCAATAGGAATAATGGTGAAACAGGAAGCAGTGGAATGGTTCCGAGAACTTCTTCTTTGAGATATGGCGTTATATAAAGTAACCCTGCTGAAGCAATGGACCAACCAATGATTGTGCCAAGGACGCCATAGAAGACTCCTTCAAAAATAAACGGCCAACGAATGTACCAATTGGTTGCAGAGAGTAATTTCATAATTTCAATCTCATCACGCTTTTGCGAAACTTTAAAGCCAATAATAGTCATCATAATAATAATCGAAACAATTGTAAGGACAACGATAATAGTAATACCAATGGCGCGAATCGCGTTGGTCCACAAAGACAATCGTTCAATAATATCTTTCTGATAAATAACTCCTTCTTGACCTTCAAGAACTGCGGGAGAACTACGCATAATTTGAGCAATTTTATTGAGATCTTCAATATTGCTCGTTGAGACTTCAAGCGATGAAGGAAGAATATCTGAGGTAACAAGTTCCAGAAGCAGGGGATCTTCTTTGTTTTGTTCTTTATAAATCTGTAATGCTTCTTGCTTTGAGACAAAACGCATCTTAGCAACCGTTCCTGTTTGCTGAAGGCTTTGTTTGAGTGCATCAATTTCTGATTGCTCCGCTTCATCTTTGAAGAACGCGGTCACCTGAGGTGTTGATTCAAAGTGCTTGATTACAACAGATGAACCAAAGACGATAAAAGCAAAAATCGTAATTGCCAAAAACGTCACACTCATAATACCAATCGCGGCAAGTGCTTGGTAAGGATTTCGTCGAATGTGTTTCCAACTTGTTTTTTGTGCTTTCATACTATTTACTTTCTTTCTTCTTCTTCTCTCTTTGCTCGTCTTTGACCAATTTCCCTTTTTCAATTGTTAAGACTCGCTTCATCAGACTATTCACAATATCGGTATTGTGGGTTGCCATAAGAATAGTTGTACCAGCTGCATTGATGTCTTGCAAGAGTTTGACAATTTCCCAAGAGGTTGCATTGTCTAAGTTTCCAGTTGGTTCGTCGGCAAGTAAAATCTGTGGAGAAAATGCCAGTGCTCTGGCAATCGCAGCTCGCTGCAACTCTCCACCTGAAAGCTGTACAGGGAATTTATCACGGTGTTCCACAATGCCAACCTGCTGTAAGATATCCTCGACACGCTTTGTTGCCTCATCCTGTGCCATATCCCCTAATTCAAGTGGGAATAAGACATTTTCAAAAATGGTTCGATCACGAAGCAGCTTAAGATCTTGAAAGACAACGCCAACATTGCGACGAAGATGAGGAATTTTGTTTTTAGGAAGATTCACAATATCCCAATTGCCGATATGGATAGTGCCAGAAGAAGGAATCATTTGTCTAATGAGTAGTCTGAAAAGAGTTGTCTTTCCAGACCCAGAAGGGCCAACCACAAACACAAACTCACCAGGGTGGATAGTAAATGAAATATCTTCAAGTGCGGTGTTACCCGTAAGATAGTTCTTTGTAACATTTTCAAGCTTTATCATAATACTTCAACCTTTCCGACATCCATAAGCCAACCGGCTGTTTGGGCAGCTTGTGTCTGTCCCCACACTTTGATCTTCTTTCCAACAAACTGAGAAAGATCAACGATTGATGATGTCAGATAGACATTTTGGCTATCCCCACCGGATCTTTCGAGATGGTATTGGCCTTCTCCATTGATACCACCATTTTTCAGTGTTCCTTCAGCGATATCCTTGAATGTCTTCGTGTCGCTTGACCCAACAATTTTTCCTTTGGAAACAATTCCACCAGGAGAAAATGATCCAATTGTACTGCCTGTTTTGGTAAACTGACTTGCACCAAATCCAGTGCCGATGCCAAGGAGAATGACTACCACTACTATTGCAACTACTTTACCCGGAGCAACCACTTTTGACCGTGGCTTGGTATCAAATGTGCGCATGACTGGTTTTTGATTCTCCATAAC
>JAHFKF010000062.1 GCA_023245475.1 Candidatus Levyibacteriota bacterium | reverse complement strand
GAAGGGGGGTGAGAAAAAATGAAGAAGATAAGTATTTTAGTCAGTGTTATGACTGCGTTATTTTTGATTGCGACTCCAGCATTTGCTCACGTCGTGGTAAAACCAGCAGAAGTGGGTATTGCTGCTCGGCAAAATTTTGCTGTTAGTGTGCCAACTGAAGAAGACAATCCAACGGTATCCGTACGATTGGTGTTACCAGACGGGCTGAAGAGTGTTCGTCCCAATGTGAAACCCGGTTGGAACATAGAAATTGTCAAAGCAGGTGAGGGCGAAAACGCTCGTGTCTCAGAAATTATTTGGTCTGGCGCTAGCATTCCTGTTGATCAGCGTGATGAGTTTGTATTTAGCGCACAAGCTCCTGCGCAGGCAACATCACTTGTTTGGAAGGCGTATCAAACATATGAAAATGGAGACGTTGTATCCTGGGATCAAGATCCTAAACAAGTTGAGGAATATGCGAAAAATCATCCTGCAAAAGATGGCGAAGATGATGATTCTGGACCTAAACCATATTCCGTCACTAACGTTATCAATGATTTAACTGGGACTTCGGTGCAACCTCCAGTAGGTGAAACAGCAAGTGTTGTGGCAAAGGTAAATTTCCTGATGCTGTTATCAGGAGCTGCATTGATTCTTTCAGTTGCTGCATTATACTTGCAGATGAAGAAGAAGTAATGCATTGCATTCAGGGCGGTGATTCTGCGTAATGCCGCCCTAAATTCAGAGTAATTTCAGTTTGTATGATTATGCTGATTATCATAAATAAAAAGAAACATGAATAAATATATCTTATCCATCTTAGTTATTGGTGCTTTTGTTGTTTACTCGTGGCGTGTACAAACTGAGACCAAAAAAGAAATTCCTGTAGTAACTACTCAGCCCACTTCTCAGATCAAAGAGAAGAAAGTTGGATTGTATAGAGACGGCACTTACGAAAGCGACATCGTTGATGCAATCTATGGAAATGTCCAGCTGAAAGTTACTGTTCGTGATGGGTTCATTACAGAGATTGTTCCGTTGCAATATCCTGATCATCATGACTATTCTCGGGAAATTAATCCACCAGCATTAGCTTCTTTGGCACAGGAAGCGATTCAATCGCAGAAGGCAACTGTTGATATTTATTCAGGT
Source organism: Candidatus Levyibacteriota bacterium (assembly GCA_023245475.1). GTDB lineage: Bacteria > Patescibacteriota > Microgenomatia > Levybacterales > UBA12049 > JAHFKF01. Next base: position 6,804 of record JAHFKF010000062.1, on the reverse strand, counting down.
GCAACGCAGACAAGTAAAGCGTTTCAAAAGTCATTGCAGTCTGTCATAGAGCAAGCAACATTATGAAGCAAACAAAATTAATCATGGGAATGCCAATAACAATTGAGATTCTCGATCAGGGCGTTACAGAATCTTTTTTCAAAAAAGTCTTTCATTATTTTCGTGCCGTTGATAAGCAGTTTAGTCCGTTCAAAACACAAAGTGAAGTAAGTAAGATTAATAATAATACGTTATCAGAGAAAGACTATTCATCTGAAATGAGAGAAGTACTTGCATTTGCTGAGCAAACACGACGTGAGACAAATGGATATTTTTCGGTATGGAACAATGATCGATTCGATCCTTCAGGGATTGTTAAAGGGTGGGCAATTGAAAAGGCTGCTGCGTTAATCGAAAGAGCTGGTTTCATTAATTTTTATATCGAAGCAGGTGGAGATATTCATGTACGAGGAAGAAATGATAACGCTGTCGATTGGAGAGTGGGCATTCGGAATCCCTTTCAACCTGAAGAGGTTGTGAAGATAGTTGCACTTAACAATCATGCACTTGCGACATCGGGAAATTATTTGCGAGGAGAGCATATCTATAATCCTCACGGGAAGCCTTTAGAAAAAGAGATTGTGAGTATCAGTGTCATCTCACCAAATATTATTGATGCAGATCGATTCGCGACTGCTGCATTTGCAATGGGACGATCAGGTATTTATTTTCTTGAAACGTTACCTGAGGTTGCTGCTTATATGATTGATATTACTGGACAAGCAACATACACAAGCAAATTTAAACACTATGAAATATCTTGATAATTTTCTTAATGCAATTACAATGTATAGACTTGTCCTCTATTCATTACTTTCCTTTATTGGCTTTGCTTCTGTGTTGGGATTTGCTGGCATACTTCCTTACAGTGGATTTGCAATTCTTTTCGCGGCGTTATTTCTCAAAATTGTTTGTTGGCTGACCAACTATCTTTTCTCCAAAGCGTTTAATGTTCCAGCAAATGCTGAGTCCTCTCATATCACGGCATTAATTCTTGCCTTAGTAATCACACCACCCAAATCTATAGAGGATTTCGGATTCTTATTTTGGGCAGGAGTTCTTAGTATGGTTGCCAAATATATTTTAGCAATTGGTCGCAAACATCTTTTTAATCCCGTTGCTATTTCGCTGGTGATTTGTATGTTTGCCATTAGTCAATCTGCAAGTTGGTGGGTCGGCACTGTTTGGATGCTTCCATTAGTTATTCTCTGTGGATTATTAATTACAAGAAAATTACGACGTTGGGATTTAGTGATAACTTTTCTTGCAGTCTCGTTTATTAATACGATCGTTTGGGGAGTAAGTAAAGGTGGAGGAGTATTAGAAACGATTGAGAAAAACATGCTTTATTCACCTTTATTCTTCTTTGCTTTTATTATGCTGACAGAACCACTTACGACTCCTCCCACCAGACGTTTACGTATTATCTATGCAGCTTTTATTGGCTTACTTATTCCGCCACAAGTACACATTGGTTCGCTTTATTCTACTCCAGAAGTTGCGCTTGTTATTGGCAATATCTTTTCTTATTTAGTAAGTTCTAAGCAAAGGCTTGTATTACAACTTACCAGTAAGATTAAGATCGCTGCAAATGCATATGATTTTTTGTTTACCTCTTCAGAGCCGATTAAATTTTCCCCTGGACAGTATCTTGAATGGACCGTTCCAGGAAGATGGGACAGTCGCGGTAACCGAAGATATTTCACCATTGCATCTGCTCCTACAGAGACGTTGCTGCGAGTAGGTGTCAAGTTCCCTGAAAAGCCAAGTGCTTTTAAGAATGAATTATTATCGTTGCAAACAGGAGATCATATTATTGCAGGGCAGCTTGCGGGGGACTTTACGTTACCAAAGGATACAAGCAAAAAGCTCGTCTTGATTGCTGGTGGCATTGGTATTACACCGTTTCGGAGTATGATTGCGTCACTTATTGCTACCAATGAAAAAAGAAACATTACTCTTTTCTATGTTATTCGTGATGAATCCGAAATTGCCTACAAAGATGTTTTTGAGCAGGCGCAACAAGAGCTTGGTATAAAAACCGTGTACGTGATTACCAAAACGACAGGGCATATTACTGCTGAGATGATTGAGAAAGTCGTACCAGATTTTGCAGAGTGTTTATATTACCTTTCAGGTTCCAATGCTATGGTAAACGCCTATAAAAAATTGTTGAAACAAATTGGGATTCAATCAATGCATATTAAAACAGATTATTTCCCCGGTTATTAATCTTTTTCTTTGTTGTAAATTTTAGAAGATGAGGTTATAATCCAGGCGTGAGTAGTACAGAACGTTTTTTAGTTGGTAAGCCTTGGGCAGATGATGCAGAATGTAAAAAACTTTTCCAGGAGGAATTTGATGCACTTTTTTATCCCGATGAAACTGAAAAGGGTTCGTTAAATAGAACTACACGATTGGCAAAAAAGAATTGTGATAAGTGCCCTGTAAAGGCTGAATGTTTGGATGATGCAATAACGGCTAATGATATATTCTTGGGTGTACGAGGAGGGTTAAGTCCTGTGCAGCTGGGAAGAGAGAGAGCAGCACGAAGAAAGCTAGCTGGAGATACTTCAGTGAGAGACCACAGATCCACTAAAAGTATTAGCAGGGGACAGTATTAATCTTCGAATAATTATTGTTGCTTCGTTGGGATCTTCGTTACCGGTGCTGCTTTAGCTTTGTAGGTGATAGAGAGTTCGTCTCCATCTTGAATAACTTTATCAAGTACGTTTACCACCTTTTGTTTATTGAGATAAAACGTGATCGTTCCATTGGCATTTGTACAGAATGTCTCATCGGTTCCTGTCGTCAAACAGGTTTCACTGACCTTCATCGGAAGCGTTGCAAAGAATTGTCTCCAAGTGATACCATCTTTCATGATATGGATTACATTGGGGTAATGTGCTTCAATATACACGTCAGGAGAAAGATTGTGGTACATAGGAGCACTAAACTTTCTAAATCCACCATCGGTAATTACGGCAAATGAAGCTCTTTTTTCTCCTGGCTTTTTGGGAGTTGTTGGTTCAGGTTGCATTACTTGTCTTTTTTGTATTTGAGGTTGTGGGGTATCTATCTCCGCCGTTGATGGGCTTCTAAGTACAATAATCGTCCCTACAGCAAATAAACAGACTATTAGAATGGCAACAACTCTATACATCACAACTATAGTATACACACATAGCTTATCAGCTTGTCAAGAGCATTATGGAACAATAGGATTATTTATTCTTTTTCTTGGGGTGCCACTTCCAGAAGACTACGCCAGCAGCAACAAAACAGACGATTCCAATGAGACGGTGAACCATATGATTATACAAGCCGAATTGTTCATGGTTAAGAGGCAATGGAGACGCGTGGTCAACTAGCCAATAGATGCCGAGCAATACTAAGATGAGAACAACAACTTTTTTCATGATTAGTTTATATATTTCTTACTAAATAATTATGACTTATTTATTCAGCTGAATCAAATCCCACAAATTGCCATACAAATCTTCAAAAACGGCAACTGTACCATATGGAGCCTCTTTAGGTTTTCTCACAAACGTTATTCCTATTGAGACCATTTCATTATAGTCTCGCCAGAAATCATCTGTATTAAGAAAGAGGAATACACGACCACCTGTTTGATTACCTATAAAAGTTTCTTGTTCTGGTTTAGAGGATCTTGCTAGAAGTAACTTTGTCCCTGACGAACCTGGTGGTGCAATTAAAACCCATCGTTTGTTTTGTTCTGCTTGGTAAGTGTCTTCTATCAATGTGAAGTGAAGCTTCTTGGTATAAAATTCAATCGCTTCATCATAATCTCGAACTACCACTGCCACATAGGCTAAAGACTGTTTCATAAATAGAGTATATAAGATTTAATATGTTGAGAGTGTCGGTCGAGACCCATTCTATCATTATAGCAGTGTCTCACCACAAAGCTAAATGAGACAAATAAGACAGTATAAAAGGCTAACTATTTTTTCCTATTTTTGCGCTTTGTTTTAGAACGTTTTTGCGTTTTTCGTTCTGCTTTCTTCTTTTTTCTTGAACTTACAATGAAAATAACGAGAAAGATAAGAGCAAACACGCCAAACGCTATCCCTGCCATTTTTTTATTCATTGATTTCCCTTCTGAATTTGGAACAGTTGCAGAATCAAACGCATCATTTTTCCCATCACGGTCTGTATCTTTAATATTCGATTCTAGGTAATCAAGAATACTATCGTTGTCGCTATCTTTTGTTTCTTCTGCCAATGTGGTAATCCCATCGTTGTCGTCATCTCCATCAAGATAATTAGGAAGGTTATCTAGGTCACTATCGGTAAACTTTATTTCTCCGCCGCCGAGCGAAACCACTTCTTCAGCGGTTTTGATGCCGTCACCATCGTCATCACTATCAAGATTGTTCGTTATTCCATCGTTATCAGCATCTGCAGTATTGGATTCCAAAAAGTCAGGAATCAAATCACCATCACTATCGCCCGTTTCGTTGGCAGTCAGAATTCCATCATTATCATCATCCAGATCCAAATAGTCTGGTATTTGATCATGATCTACATCTGAAAGAATTTCAAAATCTCCTTCAACAATCGTACCGTCATCCACCGTAGGAATACCATCACCATCATCGTCCGCGTCACTACTATTGACGACACCATCATTATCAGTGTCTAGTGTATCAGACTCTAAATAGTCAGGAACCGTATCAGCATCTGAGTCAGTCGTCGCTTCTTCTACAGTGAGAAGAGAATCACCATCATCGTTGGAGTCGAGATAATCAGGAGTGCCATCACCATCAGTATCCGTAAGGATTGCATTGTCATCAGGGTTATCAGTTATGGTTGACGTCTCTTCCTCAATCGTTGGGATACTATCTCCGTCATCATCAGGATCTGAGCTATTTACCAGACCATCGTTATCAGTATCAACGATATCAGATTCTAAATAATTGGGAACCGAATCATTATCCGAATCGGGAAGCACAGTCACTTCCGTGTCTGTATTATTTTCTTCAACGGTAAGCGCTCCATCTCCATCATCGTTAGCATCAACATTATTGGTCTGTCCATCGCCATCTGTATCGACATTGTTGGGTTCAATATAATCAGGAACCGAGTCGCTATCTGAATCTGTTGAAGGTTCTTCAGTGACGCTTTCGCCTTCAGCAGCGTTGGAAACGCCATCTCCATCAGTATCAGCAACACCTGATTCCACAGCAACTGGTTCATCAAGAGTTTGGGCAGTAAGAGATGAAGCTGAGAAATGCATCCCGAGCATCAGTAAGAGGATCGAAAAGACGGACAGAATCTTTTTCATGTATCATTATCGTAACATATCCGTTATCATAAAAACATGGCAAATACAAAAACTGATAACTTTTGGATAGATTTAGTTGCGGTAACAACTGCTTTTATTGCAGTTCTTGCCACCATTGCATCCTTTCGTGTCGGAGCAGATACAAGTGTTATGCTTTTGGAAAAAAATAATGCGACCTTATATCAGAATCAAGCAAATAAGGAATGGAATACATATCTCGCTCTGGAGATAACAAGCTTGCATGAAGATACAAGCCTACAAAATCTGGAGATGCAAAAACAAGCCCAAGAGGAGTTACGACAAAACACAGCTCTTCTTGAAGAGAAAGTAACTACTGCAACAGACAAAGCACAGGTTTATTTTGAGAAGACGAGTAATCTTTCAATAGCAGGGATATTTTTACAAGGAGCCATTGCTCTTTCTGCGATGAGTGTATTGTTAAAGAAAAAATATCTTTGGATTTTTTCACTTATCGTTGCGGGGGTAGGTGGTTACTTTTTTCTTTTTGAACTTATATAAAAGACTCCTTAACAGAATATTTTTCTTTCATATCTTAAGCGTTTGTTGATTTTGGAGCGATTATGGTCTGGAACCCAATTGTCGTTATAACAGCATTAATTTGGCAATTTGTTTGGAAATCAGTAATCAATTTCAAAAAATATCATATTGATAATTAGATTTGAGGGTAAGGAATCGTAGCTTTAGGGTTATAGTCCTGATTTGTTGAGAGTGTCGGTCAGGATCCATTCTATCGTTATAATGCTTCTTTCTTATGTATCTCTGGATTTTCGCTAACGTCCTTGAATCCTATATCAAAAATATCTATTGATTTGTTCTCATCAAGATCGATCTCTCTCTCGTTAATTGTATAAATAGCATCGAATGGTATGGCTACAGTTTTCGTCGCACCGTCCCATACATTTGGGAACAATTGAGTATAGATTGAGTCTTTAGAAATAGATCCGATTTTTGCATGCGCCTCTGGGGAAAGATATCCAATAAGGTAATATCTATTCCTGATTTTCTGTACTTCAAAACTACCTCGGGAATCATTTCTACTTGCCCTGAGAAAATCTTTATCAGGATCATCTAGTTCATATCTGATTGCCAATGAAGATGCAAAAAAATATACACCGTTCGGTAAATCACCAATGGATTTTCCCGTTTCTAATGTTTCTAATGCTCTAAGTTTGTTTGTAGAGCTTTGCGTAGAGGAGACCTGAGTATTAATGGAATCTGCTTTATTTCCGTTCCAGCCAAGAACATAGATTAGATATGCACTAACTAGCACAACAATTAAAGGAAGTATTATATATTTTATCCACCATTTTTCGTGCCACTCGGAATATGTTTCTCTTGGTATTTTACTTTTCGCAGAATTTGTTCCCGCATTATCTTTCTCTTTAGTCCAAATTTTAGTTTCTTCAAATATGACTTTTATAGCCTCAGTATTA
>JAHFKF010000122.1 GCA_023245475.1 Candidatus Levyibacteriota bacterium | reverse complement strand
GTTATTAGTTATTTATAATTTTATTGCGTGAGGGATTTGATATGTGATGATATCTGCTCTTATTTGGTATTAAGATATACCAAGTTTCGCGTGGTATATCTTGCATCCATATCCATGGTGGTATATACTGATATCAAAGGGGAGTTGAAAATGAGGCTTTGTTATCTGTGCAAACAGTCCGTGGGAGAAAGAGAGATGTTATCAGGGCTTCATCGGAGTTGCTTTTGTAAGTGGTTCAAAGTATCTGAACCGGATGATTTTCGAGACGTAGTGGCGAGGTCTAGTGAGGAAGCGAATGAAGAAAGGGATTGGGCACAGATTAATACGAGCTTTTTTCATGGTAAATTCCGAAAATACTCCGCACGCATCGGTACCCAAAGTTATATTCTCAAGGTGATTCAGAAGGAGATCCCAGAGTTGCCATTAACTGAGTATCTATGCAATCAACTCGCTCGCGCTCTAGGATTGTTAGTTCCGGATCATTATATGATTCTATTCCAAAATAAATTGGAAAGTTTTGTTTCTACGAATTTTATGAATAACCGACCAGGAAGCGATCTAGTGCATATTTATCGATATCTAGATCAACCGAAAGACTACGATTGTGAGCATTTACTAAAGATTATCGAAAAAGAAGTAGGTCGCTATGATGCCATAGTTCGCTTCATCGAACTGTGTCTATTCGACGCGTTGATTGGCAACAATGATCGTCATGGGCGTAACTTAGGTCTTATTCGAGATGCTAATGGAACTACGTTAGCCCCTTTCTATGATAATCCCTGTTATTTAGCAATGGAGATTCCAGAACTTTTGGGTGCATATCACGAACCTCGTGGAGCTATTGCCACATTTGAGACAAACGAACCTATTATGAAGGACTATGTTAAAGAATGGTTTCGCCTAGGGTTTAAGGAAGAGGTAATAAGTTTTGCAAAGCGTATTAATTTGCAAGCAGTCGAAAGTCTAGCGACTATAAGCTTTCTGTCCACTGCACGTAAGAATGCAATTTTAAGATTGATTCAAAGAAGATATCAGGAGATTTGTAATGCCATTTAATTTTCAAATGATAGTAGGTGTACAGGTAGTGCTGGAAAAAAATAGTAGTGTTCAAGTAGTTGGAGAGCTCACCCTAAAAGAGGGGGAGTTTCATTTTGAGTATAATAAGAATTATTTGTGTTCGTCTCAGGCAATCCCATTAGGTCCTGAGATGTTGCTGATTCGTCGAATCTATCAATCTAAGCAACTATTTCGGCCATTTGCAGAACGTATTCCATCTCGAGAGAATCCAGCTTATTTTGAATATTGTAAATCTGTAGGCATTTCTGCAGATGAAAATAATCCGTTAATATTATTGTCCACTATTGCATCACGTGGTCCTTCATCTTTTTTATTTAAACCGATCTATTGCGAGAATTTTACTGGATCAGATCTAAAATGCTTTCGGAATAATCTTGGATTATCGGTAAGAGAGTTTGCTGTATGTTTTGATTTCTCGCATGCAGGTGTGACAAGAGTAGAAACTGGTAAGTCAGATGGACGAGAAATTCTAAAACGTGCAGAAATTTACACTCTATATCCTGAAGTTGCACTTGATCAACTCCGACGACGGGCTGCATATATACATCAAAAGAAGCTGGAGCGGGCGCAAAATTGGTTAGTGAATAGTCGTAATAAAAAAATATGATCCTTGATAGTGCAACCTTTTTCTGGACACATGAGAACATGTCATTTTCGCTGAGAAATTTCCTTACATGAAAAATCTGGTTGTGTCATACCATAAGAGATCTTTTTACTAATGTGGTAGTGCTTTCTAGAATGCGAGGTAAATCATGCGTATAGGTCTGTTCTTATTGTTGTTATTAATGCACTTAACAGGATGCAGTCGAGAACATCCTAATGAGGGGGAAATTTCTGGTAAGTCCAAGACGACGTGTAACATCCAGGAAACTGCGGCAAAATTTTACAAAGATTTAGGAGCTAAAATACTACTAAAAAACGATTTCTCGATAATGTATAGTTATCCTATACCTCCTGAGGCTAAAGAAATACAGGAAATTAATTTTCAGCTTCTTTTGCCATTGAAAGTATATCTTTCGGACGCACGTACTTTGATTCTTGGTGTAGTCAATAATTTTCTAAACGAATTTAAAAATTGCCGTGACCTAGCAGTGTTTTTGCCCAAAAATTTTGGCTGGAAAAATATCAGTTTTGGCATTTCTTTCATGCATAAAAGTGATAGGATAGAAGCTGAACCTTGGTATATTTCTCATGTGAGGTTTGTTGATGGGAATTATTTGGTCTATAGCATGGTAAATGCTCAAACATCAAAACCAGAAGAAATCTATCGAGAAACCTTAACAGAAGCAATAGACGTATTTCCGATCCATGCAGACAATGCGATGGGTTATTTTGCAAGCTTTGGCATTAAGTAGTGCTCTCTTTCTTTGTGCAGTTGCATGAGTTATGGCATGCTCAAAAAAATATAGAAAAAGCAATATAATGGAAACTGGTGACAGAGCTATTAAACTTAGAAGTCGGAACATATCTTTACCTCACAAAGAAAAAATGAAAAGTA
>JAHFKF010000061.1 GCA_023245475.1 Candidatus Levyibacteriota bacterium | reverse complement strand
CTCTCTCAGTAACATTCGTTATAGACGCTGGATTTGCTACTTGCTGCAAGACACTTCGTACATTGCTTGATGATTGTTGCTGTTTGGAATTAATGGTGTTAAGGACAGATGATGCCAAGATACTCCCTTGCTGCTGTGCTTCCGTTAACCGTTCCTGTATCTTCTCCAACTCAGTAACTGAGGTAGAATCATTTACTTGAAGAATTGACGAGACGAGCTGCTTCTCCGTATCTGAGGTAGCCTTCTGAAGAGAATCATGCAACTTGGTAAACTTCTCCTTCTCGGTAGCATTGGTTATAGAAGCAGGATTTGCTACTTGCTGCAAGATATTCTTTGTCTGAGTTATAGATTGAGAACCTTTGATTGCATTATTGATAGTTGAAATAGCAGAGGAATTTGAGAGGTTGCCTTGAGCCTGAATTTGTTGTAGTTTTTCTTGTATTTTTTGAATTTCCGTCTCAGATGTTTTTTCGTTAACAGATAATAATGTTGAAACTAACTGGCTTGTAGTATCTTTGGATGCATGCTCTAATGATTCATGCAATTTAGTCATCTTATCACGAGCTGCTTGAGACGTAACATTGGCAGGATTAGAAATTTGCTGTAAGGCTGACTTAAGCTGAGTCGTGGATACTTTAGTAGTTTGATTTGCAGCCTTAAGTACTGAACTTGCGATTAAGTTACCTTGCTGACTTGACTGAACAAGTCGATCACGCATCTGAGAGAACTTCTGTTTATCCATGGTTGAGGTGACAGCAATTGGATTTGAAATCTTCTCCAAGGTATCCCGAGCTAAAGTGACTTCCCGTTGGCGTGAACGATCCCTGGAAGTAAGCGCGGTATCATACTTAGCAATATCCCGCATTGTAGGAAGAGTAATACCAGCAAGCGATACCATCTGGGCACTGACTTGAGCCGTTGGCATACTAATAGGTTGAGCTATAGTTGCAAAAGTTGCTCCAATTGGGATAGATTTTGCCGCTCCTGTTGGCTGAATAGAAGTAGGCATTTGAAACTTCTTTGCAAACGGTAAGTTAATTGTCGCACCATGATCAGAAGGATTTGTTGGCGGATAACCAACAGGAGGAGGCACAGCCTGCTTGTTACTGACCATATTCATCATCATCTTCTTAAAGCTACTATCACCTGCTGAGAGGTTGTTGGCGTAGTCCAGGAAAATCTGGAGCAAAACCCAAGGTAGCAAAATAACAATCCACAGCATGATAAGAGCAACGACATACAGAGCAAACGTTTCAGTAAGATTCACACTATTATTTGGCGTCACATGTTGTTGCGGACCTCCCAAAAGGATGTTAACGGCAGTTGGGAAAATAATTGCATTGGGATTATTAATATCAGGATTTGAAAAAATGAGAGGTATTCGACTTCTCCACAAGAACACCAACCCATGCAAGAAGATGGCAAACAGAGGCGCATACAACATCCAACGGAAGAATTCGCCAATCCAAATCTTGGCAGTGTTTCGCACAGGGTAGTACATGAGCAAAATGGGGAAGATTGGTGAAACGATAATAAAGAACCAAAGGATAATCTTTCGGACAAGAAGAATTCCAGACATCACGTAGTATGTCAAAGCAGTTAACTTCGTCAACAATAGTGACATAAAAGCAGATTCCGTGTTAAAATCTCCGAGCATACGAAGACCAACGAACGTTTGATAGTCCCATCCAATATAGAGAAGATCTTTCTGAGAGATACAATCAGGAGGACACACTTTTTCAAAAACACTACGTAAGAAAAAGCCCTGTATTAGATCGACAAACTGATAGAAAAACTGTAGCAGCGAATACGAAAAAACCACCAGTATCATAACTGCAATAAATCGTGGGATAAAACGCATAATCGTGAGCGATCTTCCTCGAGTAATGATAATCACAACTGAGGTTGCAAGAATAACTAAGATGAGTAGTGGAACAACAATATATAACACCATTAACTTCCAAAACTCTGAGAGTGGATTATTGCGATCATCGCATTGACGTGCTGCGGTACGAGTAATACATACCCAATTGTAATTTTGTAGCGTCCAGTCAAGAAGAAGTCCTGCTCTCTTTGCATTCTTTCCAATAAAGGTAACCTCAGGATCGACAACCCATACACCGGAGGTAATTGGACTAGTCCCAGTTGGGGTCACACGTGGAGCACCTGGAACAGGAGTTGCTGTGGGAAGGACAAAGTCTGTTGGGGTTGGAACCTGAGCAAAAACATTACCAGTAGGAAATACCGTTAAGAAGAGGAAGAGAAATACAAAAAAAATGGGCAAGAATTTTTTCATAGATGATTAATTACTAAATCCTGGAATCTTTAAGATATCGACTGCAACAACCTGAATAAAGACAAATCCAAAAATCGCAAGAAGTAAACCTGCAATTGAATAATAGATGTAGCTCTTACCAATGTTAAGCCTGTGAGGGTCGCCCCGCGAGGTCATAATGGCATAGCCACCCATCATAAGTGTAATCAAAGAAAGCCCAGCAACAAAACCTAAACCAACGCCATAAAACTTTTGAACAAAGCCCACAGGATCATTAGGAAAACATCCAAAATCTGTTGATATTTCGTTTAGGCTACAACCCATATAATATTACAGTAGCATAGCGCCCAAGAAGAAGCAAGAAGATTGTTACGCGAGGAATCGGAGTTCTTCTTCAATAAAAGCATCCAGATCTCCATCCAATATTTTATCAGGGTTACCACTTTCAATATTAGTACGTAGATCTTTAACCATTTTATACGGATGGAGCACATACGAACGAATTTGATTGCCCCATCCGGGAGTTTTATAACCACCTTTAAGTTCAGCTTCTTTCTTTTTGCGTTCTTCCTCGGCAATGACCCACAACTTTGCTTTCAGTAGTTTCATTGCAAACTCACGATTTTGATTTTGATAGCGCTCTGTTTGTGCAGTGACAACAATACCTGTTGGCTTATGCTTTAAACGAACTGCGGTTGACACTTTATTGACGTTTTGGCCACCGTGCCCCCCACTTCGGAATGCTTCAAATTCAATATCTTCATCTTTAATATCAATACCTTCCACGTGTTCCACTTCGGGGAGAACTTCAACCATAGCAAAGGAAGTCTGACGCAGCTTATCTGCATTAAACGGAGATTGTCTCACAAGCCGATGCACACCCGCTTCATATTTTAAATAACCATACGCATACGAGCCAGTTACAGAGATAGTGATACTCTTAAGTCCTGCTTCTTCTCCTGGTGTTTGATCCAAAATATCATATGACCATTTCTTGCGTTCACAATATCTCGTGTACATACGAAACAACATCTCAGCCCAATCCATCGCCTCAGTTCCACCTTGCCCTGAATGAATTGCAAGGATTGCATTGCCTTTGTCATATGGCGAGGAAAAGAAGAGAAGTGTTTCTAATTTGGTAAGTAGCTTTTCTGCTTCAGTATACTCACCTTCATCAATCCACATCTGAAGTAGTTCAAGCTCTTCGACTTCTTTCTGAAGGGTTGAGAGCTCCTTCATCTTGGCACCAGCCGTTTGATGATCTTGCCAAAAATCAGCTTTCATACTTTCTGCTTCCAGCTCACGAATCTGCTTTCTTTTTTCATCAACCTGAACTTTTTCAATTAATTTTTGCACACGGGCTTTAATATCTTCCATAATTAATAATAATCATTCCTAATGACTCCCTCTCCTATAGGAGAGGGCTGGGTGAGGTCATCATAGCAATGCTTTTTCCTGTTGACCTCATCCTAACCTTCTCCTAAAAGGAGAAGGAATTTTTATTCATCTCGGCATGACAATAGACTATTTCCTCGATTTTAACACACTATCAATCTGCTCCGTTGTAAATTCTTGCATCGAATGAACATCTTGAGGAACTTTTTGTAGATGAGAGAGACCGCTTATGGCATCCCCCAAGGTAAGATCTAACGCTTGTATTTTTGTTTGCTCAAGTAGATTGCCGATATCAGAACTTAATTTACCTGAAATTTCTTCCGCACGCTTGGTACTTGCTCCTTTGACATCAGCACCAGGGACATTCATCATGCTCAGTACTGTGTTCTTTGCTAAACCTGTATAGTTTGCAACAAAGTAGACAATTGCAACAAGAGCAAGGAGAAGTGATATATTTTTCAGGACAGTTCGTTTACTCACGATGCTTTTATACTATCACAGCAGGACGATTGAGGTAAGCTTTGATATTTTTTGCATGATCAAAGGCAATCTCTTCCTCAGGAGGAAGTTCATCAAACGGAAACCACTTTTGCTCTATTACTTCCCAATCCGACTCTCCTTCTTTTTCAAGAGCGGTACAGAAAAAGACAAAAGAGATATTTTGCCTATCTTCATGAGGACGATCAGGATTATGGCGAATTATAAGCGGAACAATATCTGTCACTCGATACCCAGTCTCTTCAAACGCTTCTCGTTTTACAGCATCGTAAAGGTCTTCATCTCTCTCAACATATCCACCAACTAATCCCCATTTCCCTGCTTCTAAAAGTCCTGGGGCACGCTTTACCAGAAGAATTTTATTTTCTTTGAGAACAAGGAAATCAACAACGACGTGCCGGAGACCTTTCTCAGCTTTTTTCCCGTCTTCAAAGTTACAGGTAATCATAATCGTACTTGGAGCGTTTCACCTTTATACACAATATCTTTGGGCTTAATGATGACTTGCTTGTCTCCTTTTGATACGTACCCTGCATCAAGACTGACAAATTTATTTTTCTTAACAATTGATTGTGCTTTCTTGACGTCTGTTTCTGGCAAGAAAATTGCATAATCTTGCCCCATGTTGTAGGTCTCATAAATCTCATAATCAGAAAGTCCAGCTTGTTGTTGAATAAAGGTAAAAACTTCTTGTGGCTCAAACAGTTTTTCAACGACATAGGTAAATTCCCCGCGAGCTCGCATGAGTTTTCGCAAACCATGTCCAGTGATGTTAGAAATATAATGCAGCTCAATACCAGCATCAAGTAAATCTTGAATGAGCTTTGCATAGATGTTTGTTTTATCCAAAACTGCCTCACCAAACAATCTCCCACTAGGAAGTTTCGTACCAAATCCTTTCGGCAACTTCTTGGCAATCGCACGTGTTAAAGACAGTCCGTTGGCATTGATGCCAGTACTCTTTAAGAGCAAAATCCGGTCATGTGCTTTTAAACGCTTATCTGTAAGAACTCTCTTTTTGGAAGGAATAATGCCAACCACAGATCCACCAAGAGCAATAGTATCTGGATTCACAATATCATTATAAGAGGGAGATTCACCGCCGCCCCACGTTGCCTGTGCATCATCACACGCCTGCTTCCAACCATTCACCAAATCCGTTGTTCTCTCAAGATCATTAAACCAACTGCTTTTTCCAACTGCCCAAAAGGCAGTGACAACAAGCGGCTTTGCCCCAACTGCGGTTAGATCATTCAACGCTGTTGCAATCGTGTCATAACCGATAACATCATAATAGGTTTTGCCAGTGATCTTTCGCATTGCATCAGCTACCAGATTTTTGGTTCCAAGACTTTCCGTCACTGATGCCATGTAGGTACTTTTTTGTTTCCAGACAAATGCTGACTCACCACGGGTTGCAGTCATTTCTTCAAAACCATAATTCGTGAGATGCTTAGAGGTTTCTTTGCCTGCTTTCTGAGCAAGTGTCTTAGCGGGATCAAGTTCTTCATAATTTACTCCTGATTGTTCATAGCTGATCTTCTGCTTCTTCATAGGCTCTATCATATAATCCATTCCCACTAATGTAAAGAGGTTATCGAAGTTTGTTAAGAGTTCTTTCTCACCATTTTTTTTAAAGAAAGCAATCGTGTGATAATTAATCGATGCTGGGAGATGCGGTTGAGCAATAACTTTTGGTCGCGGTTCAATGGTAAAAGCCGTCTTCTCAGTAATCACAAATGGCTCTGCCTGATTAACAAAAAATCTTTTCTTGCTAATCATAGTTGAAACAGATGTCCAATCCCTATCACCATTCATTAAGATCTTTTTTTCTGCGCTTGTCCAGTCTTCATACGAAATCGGTATACTATGCCCACTGTTTGTTCCTGTCTTATCGGTAATACTATCAATTTGATTTACCATGCCATACTTATTCATTTGTTTTTCAGAAAATTTACTCACATCAGAGATTGTCATACCAACCTGTACATATTCAAAAATTGCTTTGTCCAATGATAAAGTTGTTTGTAATAACTCTTTAAAATCAGGCTTGTCTCCCAAATAGAGTGTCATCCCAAAGTCTCCAATTATCCCTGTTTTGCGATCAACTGGAGATGCATAGCAAAAGATAATCCCATTTTTTTTATTAAGAAAGATATCCTCTCGTGGCCATGTTTCTTCTTTACGAGCACTTCGATAATTAAATCTTTCGATATTTTCATCGTCCGCAAATAAAATAATCAGCCCATGAGGAGGTGGCATGTACCAACCATCAGGAAATATATCTTTATTCTTTCGCAGTGCGAGGAGCCAAGCATCTCGCAGCATTACTTCAGAAATTGGTTTGGTTGAAGAGAGGAGTTTTTTGAGGACAGTATAAAGCGTATCTGCAGCAAATTTTCTAGTCTTTTTGCAAACATTGAGTTTATCTAATGATGCACTTTTCATGTGGATCTATTCTATCAAGAAAGGCTGAGGACAACAACACCAATGATCGTAATTATCGCTCCAAAAATCTTTCTCCCAATGCTCCCTCGTTCTTTAAGAAAGATAATGCCGGCAAGGACAGAAAGAATCATCATCCCTTGGTACACGGCATTTATTTTACTTGCATCCCCTACATGAAGCGCTGCCGTAAAACAAATAATAGATAAACCACTGAATACAACTGCCGGAATGCGAAATTTTTGCTTTGTTAGAAGCACCTTCTTAAGTCGTGGGGCTGAATTTTTCATCAGAAGCGGAAAAATAATAAGAGCAGGAATGCCACGAGTAACATTAATTACGGCATCCGAACCAAAAGGAAGCAGAAGCTTGATGAGGATAAGATTAATAGCGATCATTACTGCTGACAGATTTGCATATTGAGCACCTTTATCAATAAATAACTTTTTGGGGGCTGAAGTAAGACTTACTCCTAAAAAGATCGTAAGAATCCCAACATAATCAATCAACCGAAGCTGTTCATTGACCAGGAAAAACGCAAAGATTGCCACCCAAATCATTCTGGTTCGAGAAAGAATTGAAGAAATAGAAAGCTCACTATACGAATGCATTTTCATATACCAATAAATTGCGAGAAATTCCGTCACGCCAACAAGTACATAAAGTAACAATGAATAGGGAGTTAAAATAAATCGCCAATCAAAGAGAGCGAGGGCAAGAAAAAAGACCGTATTGCCCAGTTCAAAATACCATGCATATGCCGTAGAATCGTCACCATCTTTGAGGACATATCTATTAAGAAAATTATGTGCATTTGAGGTAAGCCCAGTAAGAAGAGCCAATACTAGCCACAACGGTAATAAAAACATACATTAGAGTATACCAGCTTTGGTGAGGTTTTTGATGATGCGATTGGTAATTGGATATGAAAATGCCTTAAACTTCTCTCTTGTTATTTTTTCATAGACACTGATATATCGATGAGCAACTTGAACAATAAATGCATCAGTCATCTGCGGAGGTTTCCCTTCTCCTTTATATCCTTGCTTTGCATACCACAAACGCAAAAACTCTTTATCAAAATTCTCTGGTTCAAGCCCCTTGGCAAGTCTCTCTTCGTACGACTCTGCAATCCAGAAACGAGCACTGTCAGGAGTATGCACCTCATCAATAAGAAGTAACTTGCCTTCACATAAACCAAATTCATATTTTGTATCAACAAGAATGAGCCCCTGCTGTTTGCACCATTTGCTGCCAAAATCAAATAACGCATAGGTTACTTCTTCCATTTGCTTATACAGCTTCTCTGAAACAATCTTTCGGGAAAGAATCTCCTCCCGTGTTATTCGTTCATCATGCAGATTGCTTCCCGGCGCAGGATGAGTCGTTGGGGTAATAATCGGCTTTGGCAATGCTTGATTTTTGACGAGTCCATCAGGAAACGGTAATCCATAAATAGTGCGTTCTCCTCGCTTATATGAATGCCAAAT
>JAHFKF010000060.1 GCA_023245475.1 Candidatus Levyibacteriota bacterium | reverse complement strand
CCAAATGGTCTCTTAAAAAGCAAATTGTGTTACATGCAGTATTAGTCCTTGTCATAACCGGAATTTTACTATTTCTTTTTGGGACGTGGAAGGCACCAATTTTGCCCGGTATTGGATTTAAATTGTCGGATTCTTATTCACCAATCGTTCAAGTCTTGGTGCTTTTAACGGTGAGTGTTGGGTTACCATATTTCTTGCTTTCGACAACCAGTGTGCTTTTGCAAAAATGGTTTGGGATGACTGCTACAACGAAATCTCCGTATCCACTGTATGCTCTCTCCAATGCCGCTTCTCTTCTTGCGCTGTTAAGTTACCCAATTCTTATTGAACCGTTTCTGCCGTTACAACAACAAGGATTCCTGTGGGGAGTGGGATTTGTTGCTTATGGAGTGACGTTAGTCTTATGCTGTTTGCGGATGTTCTTTGCCCATGCAACTACTGTTCCAAAACAAAAAGCAACGGCCGTGGTCATTACCAAAAGAAGCATTAGCATTTGGCTCTTTCTGTCAGCCACTGCGACGATGATGTTTCTTGCTGTGACGACACTCCTGACCCAATCTGTTGCGCCGATTCCTTTTCTCTGGATCTTGCCATTAAGTATTTATTTATTGTCTTTTATCCTTTGCTTCAGTGGCGCTCATTGGTACTGGCGCAATGTCTATGCATATCTTTTTGCAGTAACAGCACCATGGTTGTTGATATTCTCATTGAGTACTGTTCCTTCTGTTTGGTTTGGCATTGTTGTCTGTTCTTTAGCACTCTTTAGTGCTTGCATGTTGTGTCATGGTGAGCTGTATCAGCGTAAGCCTGCGCCTGTTTATCTTGATAGGTATTATGTCTTTATTGCACTTGGGAGCGTTATTAGTGGTGTGTTTGTCGGAATTATTGCACCGCTCGTATTTAGAGGCTTTTGGGAAATTTATATAGCTGTATATCTTGCATTCTTTGTTGCAATTGTCGCATTAGTGCACTATAAGCAATCATTTGTGTATCGACATTATCGTCGTTTTTTTCTTTCTGAAAGAGAAGTATACGCTTGTCTTGGGATTGGCTTTCCGGTCGTCGTGATTATGTTAGGTTTTGTCATTACGTTCCTTAGCCAATACAAATTAGTTGGTAGTTGGCGGGATTTTTATGGCGTTGTTGATGTAAAGGAACGGTCAACACCCCATGGTAAGCTGTCAGTTCTCTTTCATGGCAATATCATTCATGGTGTACAGTATGCAACAGGACCAAAACGATATCGAGCAAATTCTTATTATGGTGATGGTACTGGTGTGCGTGATGCAATTGTCTATGCAAAGAGAAAGAACAATATCTCCGTTGGCGTGCTTGGTTTAGGAGTTGGAACGCTTGCTGCTTTTGGCCGAAAAGGAGACATCTATACGTTTTACGAGATTAGCCAGCAGGTAGTTGATATTGCTCATGATAAATTTACCTATTTGAAAGATACTCCAGCGAAAACTGAAATTATAGTAGGCGACGGAAGACTCGCAATGGCCAAAGAAACCAATCCTCGCAAGTTTGATGTGATTGTTCTTGATGCCTTTAGTGGTGATGCTATCCCTGTACATCTGCTTACAAAAGAAGCATTTGAATTGTATCTTACTAGGCTCAATCCTGATGGAATAATTGCCGTAAATATAACCAATAATTATGTAAATCTGAAGCCGTTGTTAGTTCAAGTTGCTCATGCATTTGACTTAGAGTATGCATTCATCTATACTCCGCGCATGGCTGATACCTATGCTGCCGAATGGGGGCTATTGACACGAGACAAAGCTGCGCTGCAATCATCAGTGATTCAGCGTACTAAACAACATGGTTCCTATCCATCAGTTTCCTTATGGACTGATGACTACAGCAATTTATTTCAGCTATTGAAATAGTATGAAAGAGAACCTTCCGAATAAACATCAAGAAAATACTCCTTCTAATGGTGATCATTTTCGTACGGTAAGTGGCCACGAAATTCGTGTAACGGGTCTACTTGGACAAAGTAATACCGGGCTTGTCTTTCGTGCAAGCATGAGTGGACATGCAGATTCACCAGAGGATGTTGCCGTTAAGATGTTGTGTTTAAGCAATCGAGAAGGGCGAAAAGTCCCAACAAGCTTTTTAAAACAACAAAAAAAGTCGATGGAAGCAGAAGGAAAGATCCTTTCAAAGCTCTCTGGACATCCAAATATCCTTCAGCTTGTTTCTTCTGAACAGGTTGCGTTACCTGATCATTCTGTCCATAAGCAGGCTCTCGGATACTTGCCCATACTTGTTACGACAATTGCGGAAGAGGGAGACTTACGACAACGAATGAAAGCGATGTCCCAGTCCGAAAAAGTGCGTGCTCTGGTAGATGTTGGTGATGCCCTGACCTATGCTCATGATAACAATATCGTTCATGGTGATGTAACAGTAGCCAATGTCTTATTCAATAAGTATCGGAGTGTAATGGCTGATTGGGGTTTGGCTGATGATATAACAACTCTGGAGAATCCTAATTATGTTCCTATGATTCGTGGGACTCTCTATGCTATTGCTCCGGAACGCTTCTCAGGACAGGTTACTACCTCAAATGATGTCTATTCGATGGGAGTTCTGATGCATACTTTATTAACCGGTAATGTCCCATTTCCTGATATCGCCCAAAATGACATAGCTGATTATGAGGAAGCACATCGTTTACGTCCCTTCCCATCATTGAAAAGTCTGGGAATAAACGCACCAGACTTACAAAAGGTCATTGCTGCTGCTTCTCAGAAAGAACCTGACAAAAGGCCATCCATGAGAGAAGTCACAGATCAACTCTTTACAGTATATCTTGCGCAAGAAAATAAAAAATCTGGAACTGTATATAGATCTCAACGTCCTCATTGATAGTAAAATCTGAGTCCATTCCCAAATCTTCTTTCACAATCCTTACACGATCTTTGCTCATCGTTAATCTAAGAGTGGTAATTTAAAACAAGAATAACCCGCCTTCTTCTGAGTAAATTGGAATTCGGCGAGGCGAAGGGAGGTGAGTATATATGGCAAAAGGAAAAGGTCGAGGATTTGCCTCGATGGACAAAACAAAACAACGATCAATTGCTAGTAAAGGAGGTCGTGCTGCGCACAAGGCAGGTCGCGCACATACTTGGACAAGCGAAGAAGCACGTCGGGCTGGTCGAAAGGGTGGACGAGCAAGACAGCACAATGTTGCAAGTCAGGCAAGTTTACAGTAAGATGATGGAATGAATTTTTCGACAGTAGCAATTAAACATCTCATCACTGCAACCTCTCTTGAGGAATTAGAAACAAAGATAGTAGCAGATATAAAAAAACTCACGGGCGCCCGTGAGGTAACTATTGAACTAACCGACAATGAAAAGCACCAAACGAATAATCCTGCTACATTTGTGCTTAACTATCAGGGGAAGCAACTAGGATTCATAACTCTTTCAGCAGTCAAACTAACGCATGAGCAAAAAGAAACATTGGAGATATATTCTAGTTTGGTAGGGATTGTAGTGCAATCATTACAGCATAAAGCATTTCTTTCGTATGCATCTCATGAAATTCGTAATCCGTTGACATCAATTAGTGGCTACATACAGTTGATTGATAGAAAGTTAGCTAAGAAAGAGTCTGTGAATCCTCGTTGGGTGAAAGCATTGTTACAAGAAGTGAACCGGCTTGATCTCCTCGTAAAAGCCTTACTGAGCCAATCGGTCTAGAGTATTGATTTTTCCCTGATTTTATCCTATAATATTACGATGATAAATCCAGAAATGCTAAACGGCTTGGCTTTGAGCGCTGTCTCTGAAACAAGTCAACACAAATCCAGAAAAATATACAAGATGGGAGAGGTGCTTGGCCGTGGTGGACAGGCTGTTGTTCTTAGCGCAGAAGATATCAGAGCAAGACGGCAAGTTGCAATGAAAGTTATTACCGATGCTAGAAGTCATCTAAAAGATGAAATAGGAATTTTGGAAACAATGAGGCATCCTAATATTATGCCTGTGTTTGATCATGGTAGGATTTTGCCTCAAACATTATATATAGAGCGCAGCTCTCTTTCTATTGATGAGCGTGAATATATGGCAATGATGCGTGCAAACAGTGGCACAGTCTCATCTCTTGAGCAACATCACAGAGAATTACTTCCTATCAGCCAAATTGTTTCAATTGCTGATCAAGTAATGGCCGGAGTTGATTTTGCTCATGGGGAGGGTGTCCTCCACAATGATATTAAGAAAGCTAATGTGTTACTTCATAGGCATGGTACCACAACCGATCAACGTTATGTACGAGATACCTATCTTACGGCGGTTGTTACGGATTTTGGTGTTGCTCGAGTAAACCGTGACCATGGCACGCTGACGCGCGCGGAAAACGTGAGAGGGACGCATACACATGTCTCTCCAGAGCGAGCTTTCGGTGAAGATAGTGTTCGTGGAGATGTCTATGCAACGGGGGTTATGCTATACGAATTGCTTACTGGATCATTACCATATGATAATGAAGACATGTATGGGAAATGGCTAGACGACGTATTGGCTAGAAAAGTTCGTGTCCGTAACCCTAATACTATATCAGGGCTCCCTATGACTCTTGATCGAAAAGCAGTACTTTCTGTTGCCATTAAAGCAGTTTCATTGGATCCCCGAGATCGATATCAAAATATGCAAACGATGAGAACTTCCCTCCATGCGGAGTACCGAGCCGCAGTTCGTCGTCAATATGGTGAAGATCCTTTATATGTTTCACGGTCTGCTGTTCAGCCAAAAGATCAGACGGAGAATACCTTTGAAGTTATGATTCCTCTTTACCGAAATGAACCCTCCGAGTTATCCAAGCACGTCATAGATCCAGATCGTCAACGTGCAAGGCATAGACGGGCTACGACCGGATCGATAGATCAACCCGGAAGACCATTACAGCGTTCACTCCCTGTTGATACGGCTGAAGAGCAGCCAGTAATTCGAGAACGAATGCCAGGAGAGAAACCATCACCACGTCCACGCAGAGCAGAAATAGCAAATGGTCAACCACAAGGACGACATAGATACATATCCACCGGTTGAGAAATGGTTATTCTTTAATCACATAACCAAATCCGCGGACGGAGTGAAGCAATTTTTGCGCAGAGCCACTATCGATCTTCTTGCGAAGATATCCGATATAGACATCAACAACACGTGTCTCCACGTCTGAAGAATAGAGCCAAATGCGTGACAGAATCATGTCTCTTGTCAGAATACGGCCTTTATTGGTCATCATATATTGAAGCAGTTTAAATTCTTGTGGGGTTAATTGGATTTGTTTACCGCCTCGTTTTACTTCCATTGTTTTGCTATCAAGTTCCAAATCAGCAATTTTGAGAGACTCAGTTGCTTCCGTTTGCTTTCTGAGACGTGCTTTAATTCTCGCAAGGAGTTCTTCAGCGACAAAAGGTTTGGTAATATAATCATCGGCACCAAGATTGAGTCCTTGTACGATATCAGTGATGCCATCTTTGGCGGTAAGAATAATAATAGGAAGATCTTTATAGCGTTTGCGAATTTCCAGACAAACTGTTTCTCCACTCATTGTAGGGAGTCCAAGGTCAAGTACCACGACATCAGGTTCAGATTTTTTGAGATATTCGAGTGCTTGAATGCCATCTTGCACAGTATGAACACTATACCCGTTATCAAGCAAGAGTTCTCTGAGGTATTTTTGGAGTCCTTTATCGTCTTCTGCTACCAACACACTAGGTACCATATCGCTCATTATAACACGCGAGCTTTTCTTTCTCAATCCTTACAGATTTTTGGTTTTCCTCTTATCTCTAAGCGCTAAGATGAGCTCAATCTATGAAAATACTTTACTTACATCTTTTTCCATTATGGGGTAACGGAAGCGGAGTTTTTCTTCGAGAATTGAGTGGACAGTTACAAGAGCGTCACGAGGTTGCAATTGTTGCACCTGATACACGTAGCTTGCCGGGAATTAAAATGTATCCTGTGCATGCTCCTCAAGATGGTGTGTTTGTAGGACATCCAGAGCTTCCTAGTGCAAAGCGTTTTTCTGATATGTCGGGTAAAGAGTTAGGCGAAATCTTTACTACCTATTTGTGGACAACAATTCAAGCAGTTAATGAATTTAAGCCTGATGTTATTCATGTCTTTCATACTGCGTTTCTTCCTGGGATTGCTCGAATTTTAAAGTCTTTATTTGGAGTTCGATATGTTATTACAACCCATGGTAGCGATTTAAATTATCTTGAAAAAGATACACGATTTATGGAACTTTTGCATGAAGCAAATAAGCACGCCCGATTTATTACTGCATGTAGTAGCTTTACCAAGTCATGGTATATCAAGATGTTTGGATCGGAAGTCAGAAATAAAAGCTCCATTGTCGTCGGAGGAGTAAATCTTTCTCAATATAAACAGGATCCGAAAAAGATTATGTTAATTGATGCAAAATACAATTTGGCAGGGAAGAAAGTAGTGCTTTTTACGGGAAGACTGACCAAACATAAAGGGGTTATTTATCTTATCCGAGCAGCCCAAAAAATTAATGGTACAGTGCTTATTATTGGCGATGGCCCAGAAAGAAAAAATATTGAGGCAGAGATTACCAAGAAAAATATTACTAATGTCATTCTTGCTGGATATATTAAATCAGATGACCCTTTATATCATGCATATTATGAAAGAGCTGATGTATATGTTGCTCCCAGTGTGTGGGATGAACCTCTTGGTCTAACGATTCTTGAGGCAATGGCAGCTCACAAGCCAGTTGTTGCGACACGAAAGGGCGGAATTCTTTCAATTATTCGAGATAAAATCAACGGATACCTTATTGCTCCACGAAGTAGTAGTGAAATTGCAAATCAAGTTAATACATTATTACGGCAAGACAATGTTCGAGAAACAGTGGGAGAACGTGCCTATAAGACAGTTGTTGATAAGTTTAATTGGGAGACCATTGCAGGCCGTTTTGAGAAATTATATGCAACAGTAATTGGTACCGTTAAACCACATCCAATATCTTCAGACCGTTTTTTCCATCGTCTCTTTGCAGCACGCGAAAAAGTTTCCTTTTAGTCTTGCTCAGCTTGACATCTTTGGGGCATAGTACTTAAATAGGTAGATACTAGAAGTGTCTACTCATTTTTCATTTGATACAATAATTGTTTTTGGTGAAGGGCCTATTAAACCAATTCTTTTGGCAAACCAACTGACACCGCTGCAACAACAACAAATTGAGGTATTTAAACAAGATCCCCTAAAAAATGCTGAACCAGATTTTTGGTTCATGCAACAACCTCGTGCCCTTGCGCAACTTATCAAAATTGAACAGAATGAGTTACTTTCTAAAAAGCAGAAAGCATTAGCAAGACAAGAAGTATTTACTCAGTGGCAGCATACAGGATGGTTTGCTCTTAAACGAATGGGCCGACAAAATGCTTTAGCTACGGGGCTTGCCCTCTATCAAGGAATTGCCAAGGAAGCAATTTTATCAGGTGGACGAACGATTAGTTCATGGGCAAAAAAACTTCTCTCTTCTGAGCAATTAGAAAACTGGCCATCAGAAGCCGAACTTATGGCGGATATTATTAAAAATTCCTATGGAGATTTATACAAAAAGAAGTATGGTCATTCAATTAAGGATGTACTGATCATTGAAGATGCGGCTACCAATACTCTTGAGAATTTTGCGTACAGTGTCAATAAATATCCAGAGCTATTATTACAAGAAAAAAAAGTAGGTGTCTTAAGTGCCAGGCATCATCTAAAAAGGTTACGTCTTCTTGCGCAAATTTTTGGCATCTCCATTGATGAACACTCCGTATTGCCATCTCAAGAATTATTGAGGATTGGAGATACGACAGCAGAAATAATTATCGATGAGAGAAATTGTGCTGATACCAAGAAGCAACAAGGTCGTGAAGAACAATGGATGAAAGCACTGCTTGATCCGCAATATGTCACGTATTGGCTAGGTTACGTTGCAGAGGTAAAAAACTACAAAGTATTGCAAAAGACAATGGAGCGCTTATGTGAAGTTACGTGGAAAAAAGCAGCGGTGGATGCTTGTACTAAAGTTGGGATAAATCTTGATGAATTTACTGGAGAAGATTTGT
>JAHFKF010000121.1 GCA_023245475.1 Candidatus Levyibacteriota bacterium | reverse complement strand
CAATCCTATCGCAAAGCCATTAAGCAGATTGCCTCTGCTGGATTGGTTTGCAACGAAGTATCCGATTGAGCCTCAAAAAGATACAGTAATCATTTATCATAGTCATATCTTAAGCTCTAGTGAAGACCTACTTAAATATCTAGCTTATATCGCAGGGCCTGATAATACGTTTGTTCTTGAAAAGCCATACTCTACCTTGCACGAGTCATTTAGTAAGCTTGCAGAAGGAGGTATTCGTACATATCCTTTGAAGATTGATTCAAGCATGTCGTATGAATATTCTATCAAACGCAATGTTGATCATTTTTGGCGTGAAGTTATTGAACATGTCAGAGGAAATGCGGTTAAAAAAATTATTGTTGTTAGTGACGGAGCGGATGTTTTGTTATCTCCCCTCCTCAAAGAGCTTTCCGATATTGAAATAGTTGGGGTTGAGCAAACGCAACGAGGATTGGACAGACTACGTAAAATCGATACTTTTTTCCCAATTGTTTCAATTGCTGCTAGTAAAGCTAAAAAGCAATATGAATCCCCCTTTATCGCAGGAGCCGCGCTTGCAAAGATGCAAGAATTATGGCTGTTAAATCCGCACTTTAGCTATGGGGTAATTGGTGTTGGTAGTATCGGCCGCGAAATTATTCAGGGCTTAAACCGTCTCGGGATTCCTCCTCTTATTTATGATCCATTACCAACGCTGTTGCCAACGGTTAGTCTTGCTGAATCATTAGAAAATTTGGTGATTAAATCCGATATCATTATTGGCACCACAGGAACAGATTGTTTACGGGGTATGTTTATCGAGCGAATCAAAGGTAAGAAAACCTTTATTAGCACATCATCTTCAAATATCGAGTTCAATTATCTTTTTAATCTGGCAAAAACGTATGCTAACAAGTTCGAAGATGTGGCACTTCAGATTTCGGATCAATTCTCAGCCATTATCTTAAATGGTGGTTATCCCATTAATTTTGATCGAATCAAAGAATGGGAATCTCCTGAGAATATACAATTGACCCGCACATTAATGTACGCTGGGGTATATGATGCTTTTAGCAATAAACTTAGTGGTGCAAACGTGCAGTCATTGCGGAAAGATCTGGATACAGAGGTTCTCAATCAGTGGCTAGTGATGCGGTAGGTTTCTATTAGTGCCGTCAATGAGTTGCAGATTGAACCAACTCCAGTAAATACCCCCATTTTTGTAGTAAAAGACCTTTTTTAGTATACTCATTTTTATGCCAAATGCTGAAAATCCTAGACAGATACCCCTTGATGTCTCTGAGAGGCTGCGAAGAAAGCTCTAAGATGCTGCTTATATAGCACAAATCGCTCAGTTAGCTGGTTTAGATCCCTGTGACGTATCAGCTGATGAGCTCTCATACTTATATCAGCATCAGGCATATCGGGGTTCACTATTTTATAAATATATTACCTCGCCTAAAGCTACATTAGAACTACGAGAAGCAAAAAATGCATGCTATCAACTAGCTGAATCGCTTTTAGATATACCGCCACATAGCTATTCTTATGGAATCTTTACGCCTAGTTATGCTGCTTCTTTATTGGCACATCGACAGGACAATGCATCGACAACGGGAAAAAAACACAACGCTTTACTGTTGGGAGCTGCATCAACTGCAACAATTACTGAATTTGCACAAACGGTACGTTCAGTTCATCCTGATGCGAATTGTCTTGTTGTTGATATTCGTGGAGAACGCACCTCACGAATTGATCCCACAATAGCGAAATTTTTATATAGTGATGCCAGTGCCCTTCCACTCCCTGACGGCACAGTTGATTCTATTCATACCAATATGCTCCTTGGTCATTTGTTATATAGGCAATCTCAACACAGTGTAGTTTTCTCAGAGGCATATAGAGCATTGTCTCCGACAGGAACGCTTATTATGGTTGAAGCAATGAGGGGACGTGATGTAGCTAATTTGACCGACCTAGAAAATGTAGGCTTTACGGATGTTGTCTCCCAACCTGCTGTGGGATTTCCGACACGAAGGGCTATGGATCGAGCGCTTTATTCAAAAGATGTAAATAGTTTTGGATGGACTGAAAACATTGTTTCAGACCGTGCTCTTGTCATAGTTGCTCGGAAGCAGAAGCATAAAAGCAAGTCTTAGAGTGCGGATGAGAGGACTCGAACCTCCACACCTTTTGGGCACAAGTTCCTAAAACTTGCGTGTCTACCATTTCACCACATCCGCTTCTTGAACTGAGAGCCGAGAACGGAGATCTCAGAACTAGTCAATTATACTACATCAGAGAGAAAGCGAAAGGGTTTTATTCTTTTGCTTAGATTCAAACTGCTCAAGCAGTGAGATAAAGTTCTGTACTTTGTATGCCCAGCGTTTATCAGCAGCATACTTAGAACCAATGCCGTACACGTCGGTTGCACCCCATTTGTCCATATAGTCAGATCGGATCGCGTGAGAAACCACAGCAATACCATCATCCCATGATTCAAAGCGGCGAACGTTGTTGCCATAGACTCCATAACCCCAACCGTTGTATGAGTAAGGAGGGATTTGCTGACCAAAGTAAGATTCAACACCGGCAATAGACACAACTAACTTCCAGTCAATGTTGTT
>JAHFKF010000059.1 GCA_023245475.1 Candidatus Levyibacteriota bacterium | reverse complement strand
CACCAAACTTTACAGTTCAACTTCGCTGCACGTAAGACGCTCCCCTACCAATCTATAATTAGTAATCCTAAATATAAAGTTTCCAATTTCGGTAAAGAACTTAATCCTCGATAAATTTTCGGCGCCACAAACCATCCGCCAGTGAGCTGTTACGCTATCTTTAAAGGATGGCTGCTTCTAAGCCAACCTCCTGGGTGTCTCTGGATCGTGACTTCCTTAAAAACTTAGCTTCTATTTAGAGGCCTTAATTGGGAGTCTGGGCTGTTTCCCTTTCGACTCATCAGCTTAGCCCGACAAGTCTGACTATTATAGTCTAACACCGTGTATTCGGAGTTTGATTAGCTGCGAGAGATTGCTCCCCCACGAACCATTCAGTGCTCTACCCCACGGCTTATCTATAACGCTATACCTTAATATATTTCGGGGAGAACCAGCTATCTCCGGGTTCGTTTGGCATATTGCCCCTAACCTCAGGTCATCTCAGCCCATTGCTACGGACACGAGTTCGGGCCTCCTCCCCCATTTCTGGAGGACTCACCCTGCCCAAGGTTAGCTCACCCGGTTTCGGGTTTATTGATTGCTACTATTTTCGCCCAGTTAGGGCTCGCTTTCACTTCGTCTTCCCAATGAATATTGGTTAAACTATGCAACAATCAAAAACTCACCGGCTCATTCTTCAATAGGCACAACATCACCCCGATAAATCGGAGCTCTGTCTGCTTGTTAGTCAACAATTTCAGTTCTATTTCATCCCCCTCCCGGGGTTCTTTTCACCTTTCCCTCGCGGTACTAGTTCACTATCGGTAGATTTTGGTATTTAGGCTTGGATCGTGGTCGACCCAGATTCCCACAAAGTTTATCGTGCTTCATGGTACTTAGGTACAGACTATCGGTGTTTTAAATTTCGCATACGAGTCTTTCACTCTCTATGGAGGACCATTCCGGATCCTTCTGCTATCAAAAACACATCGAATGTCGTCTGCCCTGCAACCCTGCAATAAATTGCAGTTTAGCCTGTTCCGCTTTCGCTCACCGCTACTGACGGAATCTCATATGATTTATATTCCTGGCGTTACTAAGATGTTTCAGTTCACGCCGTACCCAGCCAGATGCTAATATAACCATTACTGATTAACTTCACATGTGGCTAACCCGCTTAGCGGGCTGGATTGCTCCATTCGGAAACCATCGGATCAAAAGTTAATGGCACTTCCCCGATGAGTATCGCCGCCGTTTGCGTCCTTCCTCGGCCAAAATCTCCAAGGCATCCATTGTTAACATTGAGTAGTAAATCTTATTTTTTCCACGTTTTAAAACGTGGATAAAGACGTATTTTATCCCGTATTACGCCGGTCAGGCATAACGCGGGATATTCTCTTCACTTGTTAAAGAGCCATCTCATTGCTCAATTCTCTAAGGTAAACCCTCTCTTACTAGAGGGTTTGCCCCAAAGATTGAACCTTATCTTAGTGGACTCGAAGAGATTCGAACTCTCGACCTCATCATTGCAAATGACGCGCTCTACCAGCTAAGCTACGAGCCCGATTTCCTCTAAGAACTCTAAGAAACGAAGAACGGCAGTGTTATGAAGACGTGTTTTTCTCCTACAATTGGGCAAAAAAGGATCGAACGTTTGATTGCATCATAAACCGACATTTCTTCTCTAAGTAACAGCTATCTTACCATAGCCTTCACAAAGCTGTCAATAGGTTCTTTCCTATGATACAATACCCAACAATAACATGGCCCGAGTCGAAATATTTAAAGGACCACAAACCCCAGCAGAGATGCCTGGCTTCCAGGAATTGCTGGCAGGAAAGGAATATACACACAGACGGATTGCCAGTAAGGATATAGAAACAGCTAGTGCAGTCGTTGATGAAGCAGTATTAAAAGTACATGCCTTATCCCTATCTCCTCTGATTGTCAGGGAACATCCAAGAATAGATAACACAACAAGCTATGATGTCATTACAGGATTTCATACGGCCGTTGCTGCAAAGAGACAACAACACGAGACGATTCCTGCATTTGTGTATCCTTATGAAAGTTTGCAAGACGATGACGTTACAGAACTACGAGTCAGGGCAGCAGTCAACGGAAATCCAACCCTCCGAAATGCACGACTCGCAACAACATTAATTGAAGCTTTTTCACAAACACCGTTTGCTACCAATGGTGTAAGCGTTGAGCATGCACTTGAGTGGATACGGCCTAACGTTACAGAGGGCAATAGAAAAGGACTCCTAACGCCTGATGAACTGGCAGAAGTAAAAGCCTGGGCAAAACGGATGACACAAGCTGCGGAGATGACCTCCCTCTCACTGCTGACAAATATTGTTTCCCCTGCCTGTAAATCAGATCTTGAGATTGTTCGTCAAGCACGCAGCTTAGGACGAGGAAAACGGGCTACGCCGGGAATAATAACCTATGATCAGCTAAGTATTATTGCAACGGCATTTCCCCATGATTATGCGCAACAAAAAGAACTAATTAAAAAAGCTTCACAGGAAGCCCTTTCCGCATTGAAAGTTAGAGACCTAGTAAATATAACACTTTTTGAGCAATCCGCAGGCGCAGTATCTCAAGAAGGTACTCCAGAGCGATGGTTGCTTGAACCTCATGTTTCAGAAGTTGCTACATATTTAGAAGGGAAACCTAAAGAATTGATATCACTTCCGATTGCCGATATCTCTGTAGCGGATAGCGATATCATCGACGCAAGATATGTCTCAGAATTACAGAACGCGATAGTGAGAGGTCAACGACTGCCAACCATCAAAGTAGCAACAATTGTGCACGACGGAGAGACACAATATCACCTATTTGATGGCACGCATACATTACTTGCTAGGCAACAAACAGAGTATGCCGATCAACCAATTCTTGCGCACGTTTATCATGACTTAGCAGCAGACGAGATTATACATGCGCGATTATTGGCCACCAAAGAAGGACCTGATGCCGTACGCTATAGCCGTTTATTTACGATTCTCTCTGATACCTTTGCCAAGACATCGTTTGCCAAAGCAGGCATTAGTTTTGCACAAGCATTAGAATGGACGTACTATGATATAGGAAAGACTGCTGATCCTGCCATTGTTGAACCAATGAAACAATGGGCAAAAAATCTTGAACCATTCTGTGGCATTAGCATAGGAACTATTAATACCAATATTGTGCGTTGGGCAAAATATGCTGCACCAGATCTGATACGAAAAGTTCGTAATCGTGGAAGCACTGCTCTCTTGACAGGAGAGCTCACCACCAGACAATTGACCCCGATTGTTCTCGCCTTTCGGGATAATCATGAATTGCAACAAACGCTTGCCAAGGTTGTTGCTGCTGCCAAAATGGAACCCCCAGAAGTAACCGATCTTTTAGAGAAATTACAGCAAATACGTGTGGATACTGAAGCTGCATCTGGGGACGTAGTAAAACAGCTCGAGGAGCAAATCAAAACAGTACGAACAAACTTGAGACAGAGACAAAGAGAAGGAGCAGCAGCAAAAGGACACGCGACACGCTCAGAAGAAAAATCAAAGCGATTAGACCAAGAACTAACAGCCGCTAAGGCAACGATTGCCGATTTACGTGCGAACGTTGCCTCGTTAGGTAACACCGCCACGACAGCTGAACACAGAGCGATTATCGCAAACGACAATCTATCACTGACAACTCAAAAGCTCAAAACCACTACTAAAGCCCTTAACGCTGAACGCAAAAAAAATGAACGCTTGGCAGAAGAAAACAAACGATTACAGGCATTACTTGCACAAAATGAAATGAAAAAAACAGCAACTACAGTACCAGAAACGGTGACTGTCTTTGCTGCTTCAACTAGCCCAAAAGAACCACTAGCTGAGCAAGCAAAAACAACAGATGAAGAAGAACAAACTTCACCTCAGCTCTCCAGCGAATTATTACTGGAGCAAGCCCAGGCAACGTTTTATTTTATTCCTGTCTCTCGCTGGAATACCTTGATCAAGACAATTTCTTACACCAATGAAAAGGGAACCTCTTTCTCCGGAGAGGAAGCCTTGGAAGCATCGATTGTCCCCCGCCTTAGCAGCATTAGTGAACAGTTAAACTGGAAATCAACAGCTCCTATCGTCGCATTTCTCAGCGCAGCACATATTAATCTCTATGCGCAAACAAAACCGCAGTATCCAGAAAAAGTGCAGATGCAGGAGGTTATTACCAAAGCAAAAGAACAATTTCCTGTGGCGTATACTGACTTGTTGCAATATCTCCTCTATGAGAGGTCTCCTGATGAACTTACCACCCTCATTCAGGAATCCTTAAAAGGAGATTATTCCAAAGGAGCACAAGCCAGAATCAAGTTTAGACAGTTTAATGACCTCTACCAAAAAGAAGGTATTACCTCACTTTTTTTAGACTTTATTAGGCCTCGACAAAAATGATTGTGATATTAGGCAAGACCCATCTTTTCTTTGACCTCAGCAACGGTTTGTGCGGCAATAACTCGTGCCCTCTTGCTTCCTTCAGCAATGATCTGATCAACACGAGAAGGATCACTTTCAAATGCTTTTCTCTTTTCTTGAATTGGCTGTAGTTCTTTATAAATTGCCTCTGCAAGATCATGCTTCAGATCACCATAGCGAATACCCTCATTTTTATAGGCTGCTTCATATGCTTTCCTGCGATCTGCTCCTTGGAATAATTCGACAAAGCTAAGTAACGCCTTAACCCCACCAGTAGCCTGAGCAATGTCTCCCTTACCAGAATCAGTTGGCGCCTTGGAAAGCTTTGCCTTAATGGTTGCAAGGTCATCAACCAACGTAATGAAACTGCCCTCAACTGACTTACTCATCTTGCCTTCTCCGGTCAAGGAAGGCACATACTCGCCGGGCGTCTTAAATCGCTGTGGCTCAGGGAAATCCATACCGTATTCTTGATTCATCTTACGAGCAATTTCACGAGAGATCTCCAGATGGGGCTCCTGATCAATCCCCACAGGAACAAGGCCAGCTTTGTAGACCAAAATATCTGCACTCATAAGAATTGGATAATTTAAAAGAGCCATTGTTGCAGCATCGGGGTATTGCTTTACCTTTTCCTTAAAGGTTGGTAAATGCTGCATCCGAGCAATGGTCATCACACTGGAAAAATAAAAGGCCAGCTCAGCATGCTCCGAAACATCTGCCTGCTGAAAGAGAATACTCTTCTCGGGATCAAGCCCTGCCGCAAGATAATCAATAATAACTTCACGACGATTAACCCGAAGCTCCTCAACTTTATAGGGGGTTGTTACTGCATGCAAATCAGCAACCATATAGATGGTTTCATAGGTCGGATCGTCCTGTAGTGCCAACATTCCTTTGATTGCACCCAGGTAATTGCCTAAATGCAATCGTCCTGTAGCCCTTATTCCTGATAGTACTCTTTTCTTCATACTGTATGTAATGCTTGTAGCTGTTTGAGAACTGCTGTTGCGCCTTCAATACCTTTATTATACTCGTCATCCCCGGCTCGCTCCTCGGCCTGCTTGAGATTATAAACGGCCAGCACTTCAAGCGCAATGGGGATACTATATGAAAGCGACAATTGCATAAGACTTCTTGCAACTTCATTGGCAATCATATCAAAATGATACGTCTCTCCCTTAATAATCACCCCGAAGACAATGATCGCATCAAATTCTTCAACATCGGCAAGCTTATGAACCATAAGTGGCAATTCCCATGACCCGGGAACCACAAAAGTTCGGATGTGATCTTCCACAATACCGTTTTGGAGTAATGTATTACGGGCATGCTTCTCAAGCGTATCATTGAACTGCTGGTGGTACTCAGTTCGAACAATAGCAATACGAAGATCCTTAGCAAACGATTCATCCAGTGGTATTGTTGCGGTCAGTGGTTGCTTCATTTAGTAAATAGCCGTTCTACGTATTTTGCGAGCACGTCTGTTTCAATATTAACATATTCTCCCACTTTTGCTTGATGTAACATCGTATGATCCCACGTATGCGGAATGATACCCACAGTAAATGAATGTTTCGTAACAGCAATGACGGTTAGAGAGATACCGTTTACGGCAATTGCGCCCTTTTCAACGATATACTTTGCAAGAGCAGCTGGAATTGCTATCTCAAACCTATGACTATTGCCTTCAGGTGTAATGGAAAGAATCTCTCCAATGCCATCAATATGTCCTTGCACAATATGTCCTGACAGTAAGGTTTCACTGGTCGCCGGAAGCTCTAAGTTGACCAACTCATCCTGCTGCAAATGATTCATCGCTGTCTTTTCTGCAGTCTCTGGCATGATCGTGACCATAAATTGCCCCTCCTCTGGCTTTTCTACCACCGTTAAGCAAACACCATTCACGGAGACACTTGCACCCACTGTTAAACGGTTACAAAAGAATGCATCCGCCGTAAAGGTGAAGGTATTGCCTTGCTTGTTATGTAATGTTCCTAGATGAGTAATGATACCGGTAAACATAGAGGTACTATTATACTACAATAAACAACAAATATTGAAGCGTAACCTTTACCAAGGTCGTTTCCGTGGCAAATCTATAGGCAGCCCCACTCTCATAAATCTTTTCGCAAAAGCCTGAGCAAGGTGTTCTCTGTATGGTGGCTGTAGTTGTACCCTTTTCCCTTGAGCAACAGCGTGCTCCCTTAATAATCTGTAAGGAATGCTATAAACAGTTTTTAAGTCAACAAGCTGATATCTGAAGGCCATCCCGGGCTCATCACTAATAAATTCATGAAGTAAGTAAGCATCCGTCATTCTACCATTCACCAACTGCCCCCAATCATTAGTATTTATAAGCTCAGGTGTCGCAGAAGCAATTGGACAAACTAAAACTTGATAATCATCTGGAGTAGTATTTTGGAAATCGCAAGAATGAGTCAGAACAACGCAATCAATTTGAACCACTTCAACAGCAGAATCCGCTTCCATAGAAGAGACATCTGGCATCTTTAAAGGATTAAGAACTTGGAGCTGATAGAAAAAATCGCCTTGATTAATCCGCGTGCCTGCATCTACAATATGATACCATGGATATTCATTGTTAACCGAGATTGCCATGTTATAAATGTGCTATTCATTATTTTCAGTCAAGTTAAAACTTGGACGTAATTTACCTAAATATCTTGTTCTAATTTTTGTATAAAATGTCTGCCTACCAGTTTTCCACCGTGCATAATTCATGTTGAAGATATACCTAAACTTTGTATTTACACTTTCAGAATAAATTTTCCATAGAAGACTATTTCCCAAAGCATCCTCATTTCCTAAAAGAAGATTTGAAGAAGCTGATCCTTGAACAACACTCTCTCCTAAATTGAGACGCAACAATGGATCTGCTCGACGAACTTGTCCGTGCTCAAAAAAAGTCTCAGAAGAATATTTGAGTTGAGTATTAAGCATTTTGCTCCTCCTTCTGAGAGTAGTGCTTATAGAGCGATCCCTCAATAAATGCCATAAACCATTCATGACAGATAGCATGAGCTTGATCCAACCATAAGGAAAAAGCCGCTTGATCATTAAAATCAGGGAGATTCTCGGAGCCAGTTACCTCTGTATCAAAGATAACAATCTCTTGATTTTCCAGCTTTTCTTTTTTTGAACCGGTAATGATACGCACCTTTCCTGTACTACCTGTAGGTTCTTTTAAAGCAAAAGCGGTAGATATGTTCAAATTTTTGATATTTCTGTTTTGAGTGACTTCCCCAGGAATGGTTTGTGGAAATGTAATTGTTGTATTGAGTCTTTTACTCAAGAACTCTCCCAGATTTTCTTCTGAGTATTTAAAAGGCACCCCATTTCTATAGGTTAAGGATAGAGAATCTATTAATAACTTTTTTTCACTATAAGATTCTGACAATGCTTGTCTTAAAAACAAAGCTTCTTCTTTAGATGGCTCCCAAGGACAAATCTTAATAAAATTTACTGAGGCAATTCCTGGCCCAATCTGTAATAAAGGAGATCCATCCGGCCCATTTTGACGAAATTGATAGCGTACTATATGAGGAGTTACTTCTTCAGGAGCTTGAGCAATTGGTAACTCTGCTCTATATTTATATTTTTCTTTAACAACATGATCGAACCTGCCTAATGCCAATGGGAAAAATTTATCACGTAATATTTGAGGATTATCTTCAACAGAATCTAGCTTCCACTGAATTGTAAGCCATGCTTCATGTA
>JAHFKF010000058.1 GCA_023245475.1 Candidatus Levyibacteriota bacterium | reverse complement strand
ACTCAACTACGAACAAAAGATGATACCGAAGAAGTGTTCACTCCAATGGAGGGAGATAACCCCAAACCAGTACCGACATTTGATGATTACCGAAAAACAATTGTTGATATTATTAAATACAAGCCCAGCAGTAAAGATCAGTATGATGTTCCTGTTGATGATATTACTTGGGGGGAGATTACTGAGCCACAATCGGTAAAAGTTACTTTTGATGAAGACAGACCCATGTTATTCCGTGTGGAATTACACTATGAGAGAGAAGAAGAAGAAACAAATATTGTTGTCGAAGCGGATGCAAAGAAAAAGCGATTTGATTGGAATTATCTTGAAGATCCCGAAGCTCTTGAGATGAAGCCATTCTCAAACGCTGTAAAAAAAGTGGTTCTACAAAGTTTAACATCAGTCGAGCAGCAAGTACGTTCAGAAAGACAAGCAAAAGATGCATCAAAAACCGTATTTCGTGCAGATGATGGGAGATCATTACGTATCCGTGATCCCAAAGTACGTCCTGAATCCGAAGTTGAGCCTCCTCGTAAGAAGCGACAAAGAGTGGATCAAAACCCCATGGAAGTATTTGCAGAAACAGTAAAGCTTAATGCAGAAGGGAAAAATACTATCCTACTTCCTGATGGGGATGTCGATACCGCAGTAAATGGTCTACGCAAAGAAATGAAGCGCCTGTCAGACTCTGATCGAAGGTTGGTTATAGAGGGAATTCGTAGATACAATGAGACAGGGGCGGGAGGATTCAAAATGTTGCAAGGTAGATCCGCTGAGGGGAAGAAACTCTACAGTTTGCGAATTAATATTGGTGGCAAAGGCGTACGAGTTCTTGTAAAAGAAGGAGAATCAGAAGAAGGAGATCGGAAGTTCACTATTTTAGCCATAGGCAGAAGAGGCAATACTTTTCGTAAAGGGAATCAACCCGAAGATTATTCCTAAAATGGGCGATTTTTGATTACTCCGGTTGCTTTACTTTTATTGGTGCTGTATGGTACGATTTTATTATATAGATGAGTTTGATTCCCCTAAAATGATTACTATGTGACTATCCTAGTTCGTATCTTTTACCACCTTTGTGACGGGTGGACACTCACTATACAATGATGTCACTATTTTTATCGTACCATTATGCAACGTGCACCAAAATTACAACGAACAATGGGACTACGAGAGCTAATCTCTTTGGGGATAGGCGGCACCATTGGTGGTGCAATATTTGTGTTGGTTGGCATGATGATTGGGCAAGCAGGCTCCTTGGGTGCACTCCTTTCTTTTGTTGTAGCGGCAGGGGTAGCACTTCTTATTTTACTTCCCTATACTGAACTTTCTTGTCGTTATCCGAGCGCAGGAGGGGGCTATGCCTTTGCCTACGTTATTTTGGGGCGTCATTGGGGATTTTTGATGGGGTGGATTTATGCAAGTGCATGGCTTTTTATTGGAAGCTATGTCGTCCTCGGATTTGGCCACTATTTTCATCAAGCGCTAACAGGCCTGCTACCTTTTGTAAAGGACAGTAATCCCTTTCTCAGTAGCATTGGTCTTATTGTGGTGCTTACTGCTATCAATCTTGCAGGAGGGCAATTTTTTGGTCGTGTTCAAAAAGGAATTGTACTCCCGGTCGCTGTGATATTGATGGTTGGTAGTGCGGCTGGGCTAGTCTATATAACAGCATCTTTGCATAACGGTGCGTTGTTTGCTTTGATACTTCCGCATAGCATTGGTGGTGTTCTTGCAATGGCGCCCTTTGCATTTCTTGCCTTAGCTGGTTTTGATATGATTGCTACCACAGGTGAAGAGATCAAAAATCCCCAACGGGCTCTTCCCTTTGCGTTTTTAATTACGTTGGGAGTTGTTTTGCTGCTCTATCTGTTGGTTACTGCAACTACTGCGGGCGCACTCTCATCTCAGCAATTACACAGCAAAACTCCGCTTGCAGATGCTGCACGACAGATTTTTGGAGGTAGCGGACAGCAAGTGATTGCGCTTATTGCGGCGTTAACAACTGCAGCAACAGTAAATGCGGTACTTATCGCAACATCTCGAGTTACGTTTGCTATGGCACGTGATGGATTAATCCCTCGTTTTTTTGCAAAACTACATCCAGAGACCAAAGTACCTTGGGTTGCTGTTCTGGCAAATGGATTGTTTCTCATGTTGTTTGCTTTCATTGGCAATGTTGGTTTGCTTGCTGCCATTGGTAGCTTTTTATATGTGTTGCAATTTCTTTTCCCCTTGATTGCTGTTATTGTTGCTCGTCGTCGGTCACCGATTATATCCACCTTTAAGACGCCTGCACCCTATGTCATTATTCCATTAGCATTTGGTGGGTGTTTGCTTTTATTAGGAGCAGCACTCTATACCAGTGGGCAAGCTGGGGTAAAATTAGGGGTCGCTTGGTTGTTGTTTGGTGGGGTCACCTATGCTCTTGCACAGACTGTTCTTACCTATGTACGGAGGAGATCATATCTCAAAAAGGGATACGCTGCAACAAGACATGAAATTGCTCTCTTAAAAAAACAGATTATTCTGTTACTTCATGATCCAGAACTGTCCTTTGAGCGGCTTCGTACCGTTCGAGAGCATATCGCTGCACTTAATCAGTTGCGATCTATTAAGACTGAGATTGAAGAGACCAGGCAGCGTCGTATGGCGCAAGCACGTATCCGTGAATTTAAACGTCTTCGGCATACGCAAGCTCACGCTGAAAAGCATGCCTTGTTTCGAGCATTGCAATCTGGTATTGCTGATGTGGAACGCGTACGAGCTGAGCAAGCTCGTAAAGATGAGTTGCAATTTATTCAAACCATTGAAGCTGATGCAGAGGAAGATATTAGTATTATTCACTTCAATTCAGCTTTGGCTAAGGCAGGAATTTCACGGTTTTCCAAAAGAAATAGTACGAAGCTTGCTGCAAAATAATCAATTACTTGTAATTGTTTCTTCAATTGCTTATAGTTGAGATGTTTATGAGGAAGGGACGTGATTATATTGGTGTTTCAGCCGGAGCAATGATATTTAATGACAAAGGAGAGCTGTTTCTTGCGAAGCGGAGTAAAAACACCAAGAATGAACAGGGACATTGGGAAACGCCAGGGGGCAATGTTGAGTTTGGTGAGACACTTGAAGAAGCAGCCAAGCGTGAAATTTACGAAGAGTATGGAGTTGAGCTTGATATTATCGAACAATTCCCCACAGCCGATCACCTGATTCCTGCGGAGAAGCAGCATTGGGTAGCAACCACATTTCTTGCTCGTATTAAACCTGGGCAAGTGCCAACGATTAAAGAGCCGGACAAATGCGATGCAATTGGCTGGTTTTCTCTCGATGCATTACCTAGGCCATTATCAATTATTACCAAGCTTGATCTGAAAGAATATGAAGCACATTATAAAGCTGAGATGGTTGATGTTGTTGATGATCAGAATGAGATTTTGTATAAAACAGCCAAGACAAAAGCACACAAGTTGGGTCTGCTTCATCGAACGGTGATTGGGGAAGTAAAGACTTCTGCAGGAAAGATGTTACTCGTTAAACAAGCCAGTGATAGACAGGATGCAGGGCAGTATGTACATCCTATTGGCGGACATGTGCGATCAGGAGAGACTGAGGATGAGGCAATCAAGCGAGAAGCAATGGAAGAGATGGGATATAAAGACTTTACGTACAAACTTGTTGGCAAAGCAATTTTTAATCGAACCGTTTTAGGACGCCACGAAAATCATCTCTTTATCGTGTATGAAATTACCTCAGATGAAAAGCCAGAATTAAACCATGAAGCCGTTAGTGTAAAAGCATTTACCCCCCAACACTTACAGCAAACAATACGAAAAACACCTAAGCTTTTTGGTGATGCATTTTACTTCGTGGCTAGACAGTTTAATAAGGATGTTTTGGAGTAGTAAATCATCATTTTGCTTATTGACATGATGAACTGTCCTATGGTATAAAAAACATTACTCTCTTTCAAAAAGGATACACGGGGGATACCCCATGTATCTTTTGTTGCTTGTTAAGAGGATCTGCCTGTCCATATAAAAATGCCTAAGCACTCTGACGCCAAAGACACTATAATTCGACAAAATTGGGGAAAGGAATATGATGTCCTTCCTGAACTTGATTTGCTTGCCGTACAAAAGGCGTCCTATAAGCTATTTCAAGAAAAGGGCATTGGTGAGATCCTTTCTGAAATTACCCCTGTTGAAGACTTTACTGGTAAAAACTGGAGTCTTTCTTTCCATGAACATGCAATTGGTAAACCTACCATTGATCCTGAAACAGCACTTATCAAAGGTCTTACCTATAACGCTCCATTAACCGTTAACGTTACGTTAGTTAACAAAAAAACAGAAGAAACTCACAAAGCTGAAGTGTTTTTGGGTGATATCCCTCAAATGACAACTCGAGGTACCTTTATTGTTAACGGTATTGAGCGTGCAGTTGTTCACCAGCTCGTGAGATCTCCAGGTGTTTTCTTCATCGGTAATCAAGACCAAATCACTGGTAAAACACTTTATTCAACTGAAATTCGACCAGTACATGGTTCATGGCTTGAATTCGCCACAACAAGATACGGTACGATTACGGTTAAGATCGATAGACGCCGAAAGTTTCTCGCAACAACCTTCCTTCGAGCATTGGGTATCTCAGATAGTGATGCATTGAAAGAGAAATTCAAAGATTTAGCGGGTGAAGACGGCAAAGTTGCTCTTATTGAAAGTACTTTGGCTAAAGATGAAACAAC
This sequence comes from Candidatus Levyibacteriota bacterium, assembly GCA_023245475.1. Taxonomy (GTDB): domain Bacteria; phylum Patescibacteriota; class Microgenomatia; order Levybacterales; family UBA12049; genus JAHFKF01. The sequence goes on along the minus strand of JAHFKF010000058.1, from coordinate 3,623 downwards.
AAACGAAACTGAAGCTCTAGTTGAAATTTTCAAGAAAATGCATCCAGGCGAGCCAGTTGTTCTTGATAAAGTAAAAGAATACTTCACAAACTTGTTCTTCAACAACAGACGATATGATCTCGGTGCTGTTGGTCGATACAAAATGAACAAAAGACTTCACGATGTCCCAGGATTCAATGATTCAGAAGAGCGAGTGCTTACTATTGAAGATATCGTTTCAACAATTTCATGCCTTATCCAACTTGAACAAGGCAATGGTTATGTTGATGACATTGATAGTCTTTCAAATCGACGTATCCGAAGTGTTGGTGAACTTGTTGCAACCAACGCTTTCCGAGTCGGTGTGCTTCGTGTTGAGCGAAGTATCAAAGAAAGAATGAGTCTTATCCAAGCAGATGTGCCGGTTACCGTTGGTAACCTTATTAACGCACGTCCGATTATGGCAGCTATCAACGAATTCTTCCGAACATCACAGCTTTCAACAATCCTTGACCAAACAAACCCACTTTCAGAAATTGATAACTTAAACCGTCTTACCGTTATGGGTACAGGTGGTATTTCACGAGAGCGTGCAGCCTTTTCGATCCGAGATATTAACGCATCTCAGTACGGAAGAATTTGTCCAGTCCGAAGTCCTGAAGGTCCAAACATTGGCTTGGTTACTTACATGGCATTGTATTCTAAAGTTAATGAATACGGTTTCTTGGAATCTCCTTACAAAAAAGTTGTTAACAACCAAATTACTGATGAACTTGTCTATATGACAGCTGCTGACGAGCGCGTGCACTACATTACACACGCAGGTATTTCTATTTCAGACAAAGGTGAAATCCTTTCAGCACGTGTTCCGGCACGACACGCAGGTGAATTTATTGAAGTGGATCGAGAACTGATTGATTATATCGACGTTGTTCCACGACAAGTTGTTGGTACGTCAGCATCACTTATTCCTTTCATTGGTCATGACGAAGCTAACCGTGCTCTGATGGGTACCCACATGCAATGTCAGGCTGTTCCACTGGTTAACCCACAAAGTCCAACTGTTGGAACTGGTATGGAAGGTGTTATTGCAGAAGTTATGGGTCGTGTTGTTAAGGCTCCATTTGATGGTAAAGTACTCTTTGTTGACTCAAATAAGTTAACTATTGAACGTAAAGATGGTGAAAAAGTTACCTACCCGATTGAAACCTTTGAGAGAACATCACAAGCAACAGCATACACACAACGACCACTCGTTACTCAAGGACAAGAAATCAAAAAAGGTGATATCTTGATTGACGGTCCATCTGCTGAAAATGGAGAACTTGCTCTTGGACGAAACTTGCTCATTGCATATACATCACTTGACGGTCTTGGTTACGAAGACGCTATCGTTATCTCAGACAAATTGGTCAAAGAGAACGTATTATCTTCTATTCATATTGAAAAGTATGAAGCAGCAGTTGTTGAAACAAAGCTTGGACCTGAAGAAACAACTCGAGACATTCCAAACGTATCAGAAGAAGATCTCGCAAACCTTGACCCAGATGGTATCGTTGTCCTTGGTTCAGAAGTTGCACCTGGCGCAATCCTTGTCGGTAAAATCGCACCAAAAGGTGAAACTGAATTGACAGCTGAAGAAAGACTGCTTCGAGCTATCTTTGGTGAACAAGCTCGTGAAGTTCGAGACACGTCACTTCGTATGCCTCACGGTGAGCGAGGTACTGTTATTAACGTTCAAATCCTTGATCGCAAAGCTGGAGATGAACTTGAACCAGGTTGCATGCGAAAGATCATTGTTGAAGTTGCTCAGTTCAGACACGTAAACGTAGGAGATAAGCTCGCTGGACGACACGGAAACAAAGGTATTATTTCACGAATCCTTCCTGTTGCTGACATGCCTTACCTTGCTGATGGTACCTCAATTGATATTATCATCTCACCTGTGTCTATTCTTGCTCGTATGAACTTGGGGCAGATCATTGAGGCTCATCTTGGGTTTGCAGCTGAAAAGCTTAACATTAAGATTGGTGCTCCTGCATTTGAAACGATTCCTGAAGATAGAATGGTTGATCTTTTGAAGCAAGCAGGTCTTCCAGTAAATGGAAAGAGCCAATTGTTTGATGGTAAGACAGGTCTTCCATACGAGAATCCAGTTGTTGTTGGTATTGAATACATCATGAAGCTTATCCACATGGTTGAAGACAAGACTCATGCACGTTCAACTGGACCATACTCTTTGGTTACTCAGCAGCCACTTGGTGGTAAAGCACAAATGGGAGGACAGCGACTTGGAGAAATGGAAGTTTGGGCACTTGAAGCACATCGTGCACGATACATCCTGCAAGAAATGTTGACACTTAAGTCTGACGATGTCGTTGGTCGTGCAAAAGCTTTTGAAGCTATCGTTAAGGGAACAGACATCCCAACACCAAAAGTTCCAGAATCATTCAAGGTTTTGATTAAAGAATTGCAATCACTTGCTTTGAATGTTGTACCAACAGACCCAGTAGCGTATAATGAAGCTTCTGAAGAAAAGGAAGAGAAGGCTGCCGAAGAAGTAAAAGCTGAAGTATTGGAGCTTGAACATGCGCTTGAGGCGGATGAAGTTGCAACAGAAACGCCAGCAGAAGAGGCAGAAGCTGAACCAGAACCAGAGATTGATGCAGAGCCTGATTTTCCAGCAGCACCCGCTGAGGAGGAAGCAAAATAGTCTATGAATAACAAAAGTAAAAACTTATTAAAAGATTTGAACATTTCTGACTTTAAGTCATTGAAGCTTCTTCTTGCCAAGAGTGATGACATTTTGCAATGGTCATATGGTGAAGTTACAAAGCCAGAAACTATCAACTACCGAACACTTCGTCCAGAAAAAGATGGTTTGTTTGACGAAAGAATCTTTGGTCCAACCAAAGACTGGGAATGTTATTGTGGTAAATATAAGAGAATTCGTTACCGAGGTATTATTTGTGACAAATGTGGTGTTGAAGTTACTCTTTCACGTGTCCGTCGAGAACGTCTTGGTCATATCCAATTAGCATCTCCAGTTGCACACGTCTGGTACTTCAAGGGTGCATCAAGCGCATTGTCATTGCTCTTGGATGTTCCACAGAAGAGTCTTGAAGCAATCATTTACTACGCATCGTACTTTATCACAAACATTGATGAAGAAGCGAAGAAAGAAGCAATTGAAATCTTTCTTCAGACCATTGAAAAGCGAAAAGAAGGTATTAATCAAAGAATGGGAGATGAAGATTCAAAGATTGCCACTGATGCGGATGCAAAGAAAAAAGAAGTCAATCAAAGTAAAGCAAGTGCTGAACAAAAGCAGCTTATTGCTGAAGAAGTTGATCTTTCACAACGACAGAAGCAAATCAAAATCTCTGAAACTCTTGAATCTGAACTTAAGAAACTTGATGAGATTTCAGATACTTTCACCAAGCTTTTGAAGAGTCTTCGAGTAGGTAGTGTTTTGTCAGAAGATGAATACTTCAAACTCATGGAATATGATATCCCTATGTTCTTCACTATCAAGACTGGTTCAGAAGCACTTCTTGAAGGTGTTGAAAATCTTGAATTATCAGAACTCATCGCGCAACTGCGAAGAGAAGCTGAGAAGACTTCAGGACAGCGTTATCTTAAAC
>JAHFKF010000120.1 GCA_023245475.1 Candidatus Levyibacteriota bacterium | reverse complement strand
CTATTCTTCCTCATTCAGCTTATCCTGACATTACTTGGAATCGATACGACATGTGCCTGATCTTAAATTATCCCCTATTTTACAAAACTTACAAGACTCGCTGAAGAAAATCGTACAGAGCACCAGCAATTTACAGAAGAACTAGTCAGAATTCATGAACATCTGGGAGATCACGACAAACGAATTAGAAAAGTAGAATTTGTCACCGGGATACGATAAAGTCATTTGCCTTCTGTTCCAAGCTATCATCTAATTGCTTCAAAATAATCTTCTTTTTGTACTTTATCTCAAGAGCCTTCTCTATCATAAAATCTGCGATCTGAGGATTTTTGGGAAGCAGTGGTCCGTGCAGATAAGTACCAATCGCGTTTTTGTAGACAACGCCTTCTGTCCCATCTTCACCATTGTTCCCAAAGCCCTTAATGACCTTGGCAAAAGGCGCCGCACCATCTCCAAGATATGTCCGTCCACCATGATTCTCAAAACCAACGACGGAATGGAGAACGGAGAACGAAGAACGGAGAACTGGTTCAACGATAATATTTCCAATCAACCGATCTGCATCTGTTCCAAGATGTTTAGTAAACATATCAAAGATCCCGAGCCCTTCGATTCGTTTGCCCTCAGCTGGCTCGTAATACTTCCCCATTAGCTGCGGAGCACCACAAACAAATAACGCAGGAACATCGTTTTCAATTAATGACATGATTTCCTTCTTTTTTTTATGCAAATCCTGCATGACAATCTCCTGTTCTCGGTCTTGTGCTCCTCCACCAAATAAGAGATCAATTGATTGCAATTGTGAAGTGGACGTTGATTGATCAATAGGAACAATTACAGACTTAATCCCACGCCACTCACATCGTTTCTGAAGTACCTGGATATTCCCTCGATCCCCGTAGGTACTCATAAGTTGTGGGTATAACCAACCGATGGTGAGCTGAGAATTCATACAGTTATTATATACTATCTTTAGGAATTATTTTATAATAACAATCATGAAACCGTTGTTCTCAATTATTACCCCAACCTATAACCGGGGCTATATCATTTGGAAAACCATTCAAAGTGTTCAGAAACAACAATATCCCCACTGGGAAATGATTATCGTTGATGATGGCTCAACCGATGATACAGAAAAAGTGATAGCTGAGTTTCAGAGCGATCCACGCATTCACTATTATAAATTGCCCAAAGGCAATGCAAATAAAGCACGTAATTATGCTTTGACCAAAGCAAAAGGTGAATATATCGCATACCTAGATAGTGATGATATCTTGTATGAAAATTTTCTCTCAGTTATGCGTGAGATGTTTACTAAATTTCCTGATAAAGTCTTTGCTATTCCTAACTATAACTTCCGAAAAGAACTCTATGATGCACACCACCACTTAATTGATTTTACTGATATGGAACAACGCCAAGGAAGTACCGTAACGCTACAAGATATCTTTCATTGGAAAGTAAAATGCGCCTTTGGAACCGGCATGGTACACACGAAAGAGATTGTTAAAACTGCGATTCGCTGGGACGTGGCACTCAAAGTATTTGATGATTGGGATTTTGTGATGCAAATGGGCACACGTTTTCCTGATGGATTGTTGCATATCCCGTATGTCCTCTATGAATATGCCCAACGATATGGAACCGATGGCAAATGCTCAAGCCAAACCTATCAAGGTTATGCAGATGGATTTGAAGTTATTTATCAAAAGCATAAAGCGTCTCCCTTTATGAAAGGGCAAACATGGTATCCTCAGCTAATTAAAAAATTTAAGAAGAAACAAGAGCAATATGATAAAGGAGAAATCCCTGAAGCTGTTTATAAATATTTCCCCCAGTACGGCACAGCAAAAAAATGATTTAGAGAATCTTCTTTCCCGTGAGTATCTTTCGAACCTCAAGCATTGCCGAATAAGTTGGCAACACATACAACGTTTGATCCCGTCCAAGCCCATCAACGCCTGCATCAATCGCCTGTTGCAAGTTTTCAAATGTCTGAAAATCTTTGTAGTCTTCGTACTTCACTCGAAGCGCCATATCATAGGCTCTGTCACCCGCAATAATAATTTGCTCAAAAGACTGAATCTGTGGCAAATCAACATCCCAAATCCAAGAGATATCTCGCCCATCCGGAATTCGATCATTAAGAATAAGTAGCAAGTGCTTTGCTCCCATTTCCTGCATCGTCGCATATGATTGATTGAAGCTTGTAGGATTTTTTGACAAGAACAGTTGTACCTTTTTGCCTTTGTACTCGACAATTTCCTGTCTTCCAAATGCCGGCTTAAACGCTGCAAAGGCATCATCAATAGCATTGTCAGAAAACCCTAGTTGCTGTAACACAAGCTTTGCGGCAAGCGTATTGTATTTATTGTAAAGCCCTGGCAAAGGATACAAAGAAAAAGCTTGGGGTTTAATCGCTGGACGTTTCAGGTCACACTTTGGACACTTCCATTTGCCCAAATGAGAGAAAGCGAGTTTTTCAAACTGTAATCGTGCACCGCACTTTGGACAGGAAACAGAGTCAGCAGCATGATCTGTTTCTTTGGTTGAGAACTGCGCGTCTTGGAGACCAAAGTACAAATTGTCGCCTTTGGTATGAGCGATAGCCAAATAGGCAATCTGCGGATCATCAGCATTTAACACAAGCGTTGTTTTCTCCGACAATTGAGAGATTGCATGCTTCCACTTAGTTACAATCGTATTCACTTCACCATATCGATCAAGCTGATCACGA
>JAHFKF010000002.1 GCA_023245475.1 Candidatus Levyibacteriota bacterium | reverse complement strand
TTCTTGATGAGCCAACCATTGGACTGGATGTGGTCATGCAGCAAAAGCTTCGAGATTTTGTCAAAACATACAACCAGCGTTACAACTCCACCATTTTATTAACGAGTCATTATATGAAGGATGTTGAGCAGTTATGTAATCGAGTTATTATTATTGATCATGGGACAGTACTCTATGATGGTCGTCTTTCTGATATTGTCAAAAAATATGCCAAACATAAATCAATTACGGTGATTTTTGCGCAGTCAGTTACTCAATCAAAACTTTCCACCCTTGGTAAGATTGACTTGCTTGAAGGTAATAAAGCAGTAATTACGGTTCCTAGGGAGCGATCCAGCAAGGTTGCCGCGAAATTACTGGGAAGTTTCCCAGTTGCAGATCTTACTATTGAAGAGGCAAATATTGAAGATATTATTAGTGATGTCTTTTCCAGAAAATAATCATGCGATACTTCAGAATTTTTTTACTGCAACTTCAGGAGGTTATTGAAGACAGAAGCCGCATTGTGGTCTTTTTTCTCCTCGCAGCTGTTGCTCCACTTATTCTTATTTTATTTTGGCGAGGAGCTTCACATATTCCAGGGTGGACCACTACTGAAATTACTTCCTATTATTTACTATCAATCGTCATCTATGCGAGTGTGCTTTGTCATCAAGAAGATCATGTGGCAACGGTTGATATTCAAGAGGGGGGTCTCACGGCATATTTACTCAAGCCATTTTCATATTTCAAACTGATCTTTTTTAATGAAGTGTGTTATCGAGTTTTACAAGGTTTTATGGGCATCATTTTATTGGGAGTCTTCGTGCTTGTTTTTCCTTCCATGTTTACCTTTGCGGATTCACTTACCGTTCTGCTTCTGAGCTGTTTACTTTTGGTTGGTGCATTTGCCCTCACGTTTGTTGCCAAAATGTGTATGGGACTTTTAGCATTTTGGATGACTGAAGCGAGAGGTGCATTTGAGGCAATGAATGTGCTCACTGTGATCTTTGGAGGAGTGTTGCTTCCTCTCTCTTTGCTGCCTGATTGGTTGGAGAAGCTTTCTTATGTATTACCCTTTGCTTACATGTTATATTTTCCTATAGTTGCTTTTGAAGGAAGACTCACTGTTTCTCAATTGTTGTTGGTCTTTTGTGGACAGATGTTTTGGCTGGGGGTTGCCTATCTTATCTATCGACACATGTGGAAAGCAGGGCTCAAAAAATATACAGTTGTAGGACAATAAAGTATGAAAAGTATTTACCATTATGTACGAGTATACAGGAGGCTTATGAGACTTAATGTCGTCAAGCTGCTCACGTATCGTGCTGACTTTCTCAATAGCATTCTTTCGCACAGTATTTGGGCTGGATTTACTCTTGTGCAAATGCTTCTTCTGACAACAAAGACGTCCCATGTGTTTGGATGGTCTCGAAGTGAGCTTTTAGTACTTGCTGCAATGTACAATATCATTTTTTGTTTCTTCTATCTATTTTTTTCTCGCGGCTTTAGTTCTTTTTCTACAACAATCAATTTTGGAAGGCTTGATGGCATCTTAACAAAACCGATTGATTCTCAGTTTATGTTAACCTGTTTGTATGTGACATATACGCACTTGATTCGTTTCTTCTTTGGTGTAGGTTTTTTGATTTTTGCAGTAACAACAGGTGGTCTTACCATAACACCTGTTGCTGTGATAGAAACAATCGGGCTTATCATTTTTTCAGTCATGACAATTTATTCTTTCTGGATGCTAGTTATGACGCTTATCATTTGGTTTCCCAAGCTTTCCAACTTAACGGATCTACTGTATCAAACCAACCAGATATCCAAGTTTCCTCAGGAGATTTACAAGGGGGCAAGTCTCTATTTGTTCTTTGTGCTATTTCCTTTGACAGTCATTGTGGTGACACCTACAAAAGTATTATTGCAGCAAGCAACGCTTCTTGATGTTGGGTTTCTTATTGTCTGCGCTGTGACGCTTTTTGCAATTACTCGCGTTTTTTGGAAGTATGCTCTTCGTTTCTACACCAGTGCTAGTGGGTAGCATAGTAATTTCTCTCTTGACGATGATTTCTTTTCCCTTGTACACTTGTAAGTGGCCCGTCTTCGTTCTGCCTTACAGAACTTCGGCGAGGTGAAAGGAGGTGATTTCATAATGGATAAGAAAAAATTGCTACACATGGTTGCGTTTATTTTGGTGATTGTTGGTGGCCTCAACTGGGGAGTCTATGGATTGTTCGGGGTTGATGTCGTTGAATCAATCTTTGGTGGAGTTATCGTAAACAATACTCCTGTTGTCTCAGCAACTATTTATACATTGGTCGGTATCGCATCTATTTATTTGCTTTTCACCCACAAGGGAGATTGCAAAGTCTGTGGTACCCCTGGTACAAAGTAACGTGGTGTTATTCTTTTATCTAACTACCGCTGAAGAGTGGTTGTTTTAGGGTAGAAACAAATATAACATAATAATGCTTGATAAAGGCATTATTGTGTTGTTTTTGTAATCTAGTCTTGGTAAGAGTTACCGATGATGCTTGTGTTTAAAGAGTGTAAATAAGCCAATCAATAATCCATCAATTGCCAATGGAATTAGTAAAAATAAACTTCCTTTGATGAATACGTCAATGACGATAGGTGTAAAAATTTGTTCTGGATGAATTGGGACACGAAGTCCGAGGATAAATAGCACAAGCCCCAAGAACCCTACAGCCGCAAGCAACTCAAGTGCGCCGTCCATATCTTGTTTGCTGGAAAACATCGTGTTACCAATTTCAAAAACCACATAAGCAATAAGTAAGGCAAACGCAATGTTGCTATAGAGATTGTTTTGAATAGCATAAAAGATAATCCCAAGCATGAGTGCTATACCCACCAGAAATGGTGCAATTCCTACCAAAAATCTTCGAAAAGGGTCTCTTTTTGCCATAGTAACACTTCCCAGCTTTACATAATCTTCTTCTATTTTGGGGAACAGTTCCATATGGTGGACTGGAACAAATAAGATACCTGCCATGAGGAAATGAGCCAATTCATGAATAAGCGTCCCTGGGAAAAAGAGTAAAGCCAAAAGATATACAGTTACTTTGATACTGTGGGTTCTCTTATAGAAAAAGTGAGAGAGTTTCTTCTGCACAATTTTGGCAAGAAAAAATAAGAGAATTAATTCGATAAAGAATAATCCAGCAAAGAGCATACAGTAGTAGTATACAATACTGTGTTACTGCTAATATAGAGCCTACGATTACATAAATGGCAATTTTGGTACTTGCAAAAGGGAAAATAGTTGTTCTATGATAAATACAGATATGCCGAAGAAAACACTTGCCCTTATAGTTTGTCTGGTATTGGTAACCGTAGTCCTCTTTGTTATTGCGCTTAAAACGGGTACAAAGAGTGCAACTCAGCAGCCAGAACAAACTGCTCAAACAGCGCCTGCTTCAATTGCTCACTCTGTCTTAAGTCTTTCTCCCAATCCAGTTACTGTTGTCTCAGGACAGCAAGGTAGTGTCAGCGTGATGCTTGCTCCATCGGACAATCCAGTAACGGCTGTCCAGTTAGAAATCGGTTACGACCCAACCTTAATTACCAATCTTAAAATAACGCCAAGTTCATCCTTTTCAAACCCAGTAGTACTTATTGACAAAAATAATCCACAAACAGGTCGATATACTTATGCTGTTGGTATCTCACCAAGTAGTCAGCACATCACAGCAAACGGGGCTGTCGCAACACTTACCTTTACAGCAAAGACAGCACCAGTTGGTCAGCAGATGCAGCTAGCACTCTTACCAACATCTCTTGTCACAGCACGAGGCGTTGCTACATCAGTACTTAAAGAAGCAATGGGAACTTTGGTTACCTTTAGCACAGCAGGATCAACAACGCAAACAGCACCAGTCGTTACTACTGGCAGCACAAAGCCTGCAAGTACCCGCTATTGATCCCTGCGAATTTTTTTATTCCTCGATATGTTGCTCTTTCTTGTAGGTAGTCATTTATTCCCACCGCATGGTGGCTGGAGGTTTGGTAGTAATGTCGTACACGACACGGGAGACGTCTGGAACTTCATTGACTATTCGAGATGAGATCTTTGCCAGCACATCATAAGGAATCTTGGTCCAATCAGCAGTCATGATGTCATTGGAATCGTAGGATCTGATGGCAACCACCTCTGCAAAGACACGGCTGTCTCCTTTGACGGCCGTTGAGTAGGCGCCTGACATAATGGCAAAGCATTCAAACACTTTGGTATAAAGCCCAGCTTTTTGCATTTCTTCAACGACAATTTCATCAGCTTGCATGACTTGGGAGAGACGCTTCTCTGTTACTTCTCCCATGATATTAACTGCGTGTCCGGGGCCCGGCCATGGTTGTTGCATGATTGTTTCTTCAGAGAGACCAGCAAGGCGGCCAATTTCGCGCACTTCATCTTTGTAATAGTTTCTGTTTGGTTCAAGCAATTTTAGTTTCATATCTTTGGGAAGACCTCCAACGTTGTGATGAGACTTAATCTTTGATGCATGCTTACTGCCTTTAGATTCAATGACATCAGAGTAGATCGTTCCTTGAGCAAGAAATCGTGCGTCTTTATGCTTTGCTGCTTCTTCTTGAAAGATATCCACATACAATTTCCCAATGATTTTACGTTTCTTTTCAGGGTCAGTTACCCCTTTGAGGGCTTTGAGAAACTTCGTTCGTGCATTGACAACGACAAGCGCTGTTTTTAGTTCTTTACTAAAAAGCGTTCTGACTCGCTCCTCGGTTCTTTGTCTCATAAGGCCTGACTCGACGTACACGGGGATCAGCTGCTTGCCAATTGCTTTACCGATCAGAAACGCAGCAACACTTGAATCAACGCCTCCTGAGACAGCACAGATAACTTTTTTGTCACCAACGTTTTGTTTGATATTGGCAATAATTGGTTTGGGATCAAGGCTTAACGGATTCATGATTTCATGACAGAGGTGGGCAAAGTTTTTTAAGATATCCAAACCATGCTCTGTATGGTCTGCTTCAGGATGAAATTGTACGCCGTACAATTGTTTGTCATGGTGAGCAACTGCTGAGTATTCAACGGATTCTGTGGTAGCAAGGGTCTCAAATCCAACAGGTAAGGTTATGACTGAATCTCCATGTGAAACGATGACACTAAAGCTTTTCTTAGGTAAGTTAGCAAGAGGGCCTTCTGCTTTTTTGATATGTATTTTTTCCGGGCCATATTCTTTGGTCGTGTTTTTAACCGTTCCACCAAGGAGTTTTGCCATCAGTTGCCAGCCGTAACAAATACCTAGAATTGGAAGTCCGCGCGTCAAGACGGATTTTGAGATGGTCGGAGCACCTTTTTCATAGACAGATGATGGTCCCCCCGAAAAAACAATACCAGATGGTGCTTTTTCTGTGATTGTACTGAGAGCTTCTTCAGGAGTTGTGTATTCAACGGTCACGCCAAGTTGTCTAAATCGTCTGCCGATAAGGTGAGCTGTCTGGGAGCCAAAATCTACGATAAGGAGCATGATTTATGATACCATGAGGCTGATAGTTTGTAAATAATTACTTTAGAGCACGTTTAGTTCTTTGGCCACTTTGACAAACGCTGCAATGCCACGATCTAAATCTTCTTTACTATGTGCTGCGGATGGGATGACGCGTATTCGTGCTTTACCTTTTGCAACCATTGGGAAAACAATTGGTGTGGCAAAGACATCTTCTGCAAAAAGCTTGGTACTAAACTCTTTGGCAATTTCCTCATCGCCAAGCATGACAGGTGTGATAGGTGTTTCAGAATTGCCCGTATCAAAGCCGTACTTTTGTAATTCACTTCGTAGGTATTTTGTGTTATCCCACAGCTTTGTCACAACCTCATCGGATTCTTGTAGGATAGTTACTGCCTCAAGAGCTGCTGCTGTATCGGGAATCGTCAGCGCAATTGAGAAAAGTCGTTGACGTGCTTTTAAGAGATAAAAGTCGATCAGAGATTTTTTGCCGGCGATAAATCCTCCCATGACGGAGAAGGCTTTGGAAAGACTGCCGACTTCAATATCTACTTCACCCTCAAGTCCAAAGTGATTTACAATGCCGCGTCCTCCACGTCCAAGCACTCCCTCTCCGTGTGCATCATCGACCATCGTGAGTGCTTCATACTCTTTGGCCAGATTCACGATCTCTGGAAGTGGTGCAAGATCTCCGTCCATTGAGAACACACCATCAGTGACGATAAGAATGAGCGGTGTCTCTCCGTTTGTCTTTGGGGTGCGGCGAAGCTCGTCTGCTTCTTTAAGTTTCTCTTCAAGACTTGTCATGTCAGCGTGTTTATAAATCATTTTGTTCTTAACTCCAGAAAGTCTGACGGCATCAATGATTGAAGCATGATTGAGTTCATCGGAGATAACGATGTCTTCTTTGCCGATGATTGTTTGGATTGCTGCGCAGTTTGCCATGTACGCACTTGAGAGGACGACTGCTTTTTCGGTTCCTTTAAAGTGAGCAAGAGCTTCTTCAAGTTTAAGGTGCAACTCGTGTGTTCCGGCGAGGGTTCGATAGCCTGTCCCCAGACCATACTTCTCTATGGCTTTAATCGCGGCTTGTTTGATCCGCTCATCAACTGCAAAGCCAAGGTAATGACTTGAGCAGAAGTTGAGCTTCTTGGTGCCATTGATAGTGAGGTATGCTCCTTGCCCTGACTCGATGGTATATGGAGCTTTCCCGGCTTTGGTAGATACTTCAAGTCCTTGATAAAATTTTTGTATATTACTCATTATGGTTCTAGGAGAATCTTACCACATTCACCGCTCTTCATAACCTTCATTGCTTCTTCAAACTCTGAGAGCTTAAATCGGTGGGTGATGATCTTGGTCAGATCAACGTTACCTGAGATCAAGAGTTCGGTCGTATCTTTCCATGTATCCCAGATCATGCGACCAAACACTGAATCGATAGAAAGTTCTTTATTAATCATGTATTTTCCCCAATCAAACGAAATGTTTTCTTTGGGGATGCCAAATGCGATAATCTTGCCAGCAATGCGTGCTGCGTCAAGTGCGATTTCAATACCAATCCGATTACCACTCATTTCAAGCACGGCATCAAATGTGCCATATTCTTTTTCATCAATCTTTGCAACCGCACGATCAAAGCCCAGCTTCATTGCCAAGTCGCGTCGATACTCGCGACGATTTACTCCAACTACTTCTGCGGCTCCATATGCTTTGGCTACCATGCCAGCACACAGTCCCGTCGGGCCAAGTCCCATAATCAGAATTTTCTTATCTTTGACATCAGCTTTGGTGACGACATTGACTGCATTGCCAAGTGGCTCTTGTACACTCATTGCTTCAACAGAGATACGAGGATCATTTTTCCAGGTTGTACGAATTGGGATAGTCGCATACTCCGCAAAGGCGCCGTCACGTCCAATGCCAAACAGTTTCATGTTCTCACAAATGTGATAGTTTTTGATGCTGCATTGATAGCAATTCTGGCAAAAGATGTGGGTTTCTGAAGACACTAAATCACCGGGTTGTAAGTTTGTTTTTTCTTTGGTATTAATCTCAATAATTTCTCCAACCATTTCATGCCCCACGATTTGGGGAGGCTTTATGTGCGACGCTGCCCAAGGAATCCAATCATAAATGCCAATGTCCGTACCGCAAACAGATGCATAACGAACTTTAACGAGGACTTCATCTTTCTTAGGCTTTGGGATGGGGACTTGCTTAATTACGATACCGGGTGCTGCGGTATCTTTAACAACAGCAGTCATGGTAGTTTTTTTCATAATCAGTTGGATTCTTGTCCAGACCTTGGAGAATGACAAAGAATGATTGTGTTAGCCGATTGACACAATTGTATAAATCATTTTGCCGGCTGGTGCTTCAACGGCAACTTCGTCGCCAACAGATTTGCCCATGAGTGCTTTGCCAAGTGGAGATTCATGAGAGATTTTCTTTTCCATGGGATTTGCTTCCCATTCGCCAACGAGGTGGTAGATTTCTTCTTTGCCTTTTATTTTAACAGTGATTTCCGATCCGAGACTGACTAATTTATCACCGTGATGATCTTCAATAACGACAGCTTGTTTGATGAGCATCTCTAATTCTTCAATGCGGCCATCAATAAATGCAAGTTCTTCCCGTGCTGCAGTATATGCACCATTTTCAGAGAGGTCACCTTGTTCGCGGGCGTCAGAGAGCTGTATGACAACTTCAGGACGTCGGACATTGGTGAGTTCATTATATTCCCGTTTCAGCTCATCAAGGCCAGTTTGGGTCAGATAAATTGCTTTCGCATTCATAAGTCTGAGCCAGTATAATTAATATTCAGGTGTTTGTCAATAAACCTAATTTACTGCATTTTAGGCGTAAAAGCCTCATTGTCTTAGGCCGATAGTCGTTGGGATGGAGGGACAAACGCTCTTTTGTAATTATTTCTGTCGTTCGGTGCCTTTTCATAACACTTTTTTGTAACAAACTGGCAAGTGGCTCAGCGGGACGAAGAATAAAACTTACTGCTTGCAATGAAAGAAAATTGCGTACGTTTTTAGGAGTTGCTCTCTCAATTTCTTGCAAGGTATTGGGGAGAAATGCTTGCACCCATTTGTTTTTCTGGAGAAATATCTTATAGGTGTTATTTCTCTCAAAGAGTGGTTTTAGTTGTGCAATCTCATGTGCGATATAGATGTCACGAGATTGTTTAGGCCAGCTAAGATGTGTTTCATCGAGGAAGAAGTTCGGGCATATCTTATCAGCAGGATTTGGTTCCACTCTCCTACGTCTCAGTCCCAATACCTCAAGAACAAATAACACATAGAGTCGTGTGAGAAACAGTGTGTTCTTTTTTGTGATGATAAACAAGTCTATGTCATCATGCTTGGTGGCTTTGCCGACACTGAGGCCTCCACTTAAACCGATAAAGGAAATGGTTGGGATGTATGAAAGGTAGGAAACTACTTTATCTGCTAGTTTTAATTTCTTTGTAACTTCACTGGCATTCTTCTGCCGCTTAGCAATAACTTTTTCTCGACCACTCATACAGTATAAGTCGCCTTTGCTTGCAATAAGTGGTTTGTTTGCTGTAAGAAGTCTTGTAAGGCTTTTTTCAAATTGTCCTTTGGTGATTACGGTATTGGTCAGAAGATACTGCCATATCTCGTTCTTGGTCAGGGGGAAATCAAAGATATCGCTATACAGGAGGGTTTTAATAATTGCATTATTGGATTCCATATTTTGTATATACTTGCCCAATACCTTCATTGAGTGATGGCACGGCGGAATTAGCAGCTGCACCAGCTTCAATTTGATTAATAGCCGTTCCAAGATAATTATTGAGCAGAAAGTTAAGACCGCCTTCGCCATCATGTGTGTTACTTACAAAGTATGAGGATTGTGCTTGCGGTAGTTGCGATACAAATGAGGCAATAAGCTTATTCTCTTTAAGACTTGCCGCTAAATCCACTCGTGCAGATGGTTCTCCAAAGGATCGTACTTTTGCAGCTTCATTGTAGAATTTTTGTGCTGTTTCTTTTTTGGCAAGATACTGCATAAAGAGTAATGCTTCTTTCTGGTGCTGTGATTGCCTGGAGACTCCTTCTACCCAGTAACTTGCAATGGTTTCGTTTTTATTAACAAGGCTGGGCACGGGGTGAATTTCGTAATTAAGATCTTTGTTGATTCGTTGTAAATCAAAGATATCCCAGGAATAGCCAAAGTACATGGCAAGGGTTCCACGTCCAAAGGCAAGCCGTGATTCATCAAGTGTATTATTCCACATGCTCTCAGCAGGGCATTCTTTTCCTCCTTCAGCAAAGGCTGTGTAAAATTCAAGGGCGGCTTCTGTCCGATCCGGTGATGTCAGGATGTTTTGCATCGTGATACCTTGTTGAGCAAATAGCATTGAGATAATGTCCTGTGCATGCGTAACATTGCCATACAGACCCAGAGCTGCGCCTGCTGTTTGGATTTTTCCTGAAGCATCTTTGACAGTTACTTTGCTGGCTACTTTACAAAAGTCATCCCACCTAGTTGGTGCTTTTTCACCTGCTGCATCAAGAATATCTTTGTTAACAAATAAACTAAGCGTATCTGCTTCAAGCGGGATACCATAAATAGCGCCATTATGGACTAAGTCAGTTTGCATGACAGGATAGAAATCTTTTTTAAAGTCTGCAGTACTGATCACGTCTGATGAAAATGGCAGGAGATAGTCTGATAGCATTGGATACCAGGTATTGTGATAGCGAAAGATATCAGGTCCTGATCCATTGGTAATACGTGTTGTTAATCTGTTTCGGTATTGTTCAGGATTTTGTTTCAGGTATTGTACTTTTATGTTAGGATTTGCCCGTTCGAAATCGGCAATGATTGGTGTCATAACACGAGTATCTTCCCATAATCCCCACCAGACCAGTGTTACCTGTTCGTTTGACTTGCCACGAGGGATAAGAAGAAACACGATGAAAGTGATAAGTATTATGGCTACAATACCGATGATAATTTTGATAAGTAACTTTTTTGAGTTGCCACCATTGCTAATGGCAAAACCTGGATCGACAGGTGGTGTCACCGGAGTAGCAATAGGTGATTGTGGCTCTGTTTGTGGATCAGCTGTCACTGGTGTTGCTTCTCCCGGAGGAGTTTCATTCGAATTATTGTCAAAAACAATGCCTTCATTCATAGTGAATATATATAGTATAATACGCAGAGAGAGGCTATGACAATCCCATTGACAAAAAGACATGTGATAAACGTTTTGAAAAGCTCTAGTTGGTTTCTTTTTGGAGCAGTTGTAGGTTTATTTTTCTTCATCAGTTTTCTCTACGTTGTTTATAAGCAAACTCATACAAACTTGATTTATGAAGGAGTTACTATCAATGGCATTGATTTTGGTGGCAAAACACAAGCTGAGGTCATTGATTATTTTGACAGAAAAAATGAACTGCTTCGTTATACTACATTTAATTTAAAAGGTGAAGGAATGACCGCAACTATTTCTGCCAAACAAATTGGTTTCGGGTATGATTCTCGTTTGCTGGCAAAGCAAGCATATAGCGTTGGTCGTGCAAGTAATCTCATTGCCAATATGAGCTTGATGCTTCAGGCGTATCTGCAAGGGGTTCCTCTTTCTCCTGCTTATCAATATAAGGAAGATACCTTGAATCAACTCCTTGCGCCTCTGTCTAAAAAACTTGATAAAAAGCCAGTTGAGGCAATGTTTAACTTTCAAAATGGAAAGGTTGTTGACTTCAGGCTTCCTAAGGATGGAAAGGCAGTTGATGTGAACAACATCAAAGAAGAAATCATGAATCAGGCGGTTTCTGCAACATCTATGAACTCTCCACAAATTATTACTATTCAGATTCCTGTGAATACGATAAAGCCCAAGGAGTCGGCAAGTAAAGGAACAGATATGGGGATCAGAGAACTTATTGGACAAGGTACTTCATTGTTTCAGCATTCAATTGAAAACCGGATTTTCAATTTGACCCTTGCTGCATCTCGACTAAATGGCATTATCGTTAAACCAGGGGAAGTTTTTTCTACCACTAAGGCCGTTGGGGATATTTCAACAGCGACGGGATACAAGCAAGCATATGTTATTGAAAACGGCAAAACAGTGCTTGGTGATGGTGGTGGTGTCTGCCAAGTCTCAACAACACTTTTTCGTGCAGCGCTTAATGCAGGACTTCCTATTGTTGAGCGTCATCCACATGCTTATCGTGTAGGATATTATGAGCAAGATTCAGGACCTGGGATTGACGCGGCAATTTATTATCCGTCGGTTGACCTGAAGTTTAAAAACGACACGGGGCATTCAATTTTAATTCAAAGTTATGTTGATCCAATTACCCAACGGATAACATTTAATTTGTATGGCACAAAAGATAACAGACAAGTTGTAATGACTAAACCAGTTATTACGTCAGAATCTCCCGCACCGGAAACTCTCTATCAAGATGATCCAACACTTCCAAAGGGAGAACTAAAGCAAGTGGATTTTGCAGCGGCGGGGGCAAATGTATTCTTCACAAGGACTGTCAAAAAAGATGGAAAAGTGGTTATTTCAGATAATTTTGTATCAAACTATCGTCCGTGGCAGGCAATTTTTCTTCGAGGCACTAAGGAATAATGAAACAGATTGTGACAATTGATCAGGCAATACAAGAAGCAGCGCTTTTGCACAAGCAACACAAGCGGGTTGTGTTGGTCGGTGGGTGCTTTGATTTATTACACGTGGGGCATATTACATTTTTAGAAAAAGCAAAAGCAGCAGGTGATGTCCTCGTTGTTCTTCTTGAAAGTGATGCAGCTATTAGAAAAACAAAAGGCAACGATCGCCCAATCAATAATCAACATGATCGCGCGGTTGTACTTTCATGTCTGTGTATGGTTGATTATGTTATTCCTTTACCTGATTCGTTTGTGAATTACCAGTATGACAAACTAGTAATTGATCTAAAACCTGCTATAATCGCTACAACACGAGGGGATGCAAGTCGTCATCATAAAGAGCGACAAGCAGCACAAATTGGAGCACAAGTGATTGATGTCATTGATCAAATTCGTAATCAATCAACAACCAGACTTGTGTCACTGTTAAACGAAGTATGAACAAGATTATTATTATTTTAGGTGTTATTTTAATTGCTTTTGCAGGGTTTTTGTTTTATCAATTTAACAAAACACCAGCAAAGACCATGTCCGGAACAACTCAAACAGTAATGATCAATAATGGTAGCTTTAAAGTCGAAGTCGTCACCGACCAAAAAGAGCAAGAGATCGGCCTGATAAAATATACAGCATTGAAACCAGATCAAGGCATGTTATTTGTCTTTCCACAAAAAGGATATCATCCCTTTTGGATGAGAGGTATGCACTTCCCAATTGATTTGATCTTTATTGATGGAGTAAAGGTCTCAGCAGCATTTGAGAATCTTCCTCCCGTTGATAGCAAAACTCCTGAGGACAAAATCACGACCTATGGTGGATTTATCAATTCAGAGAAAGCAGTTGAACTAAGTGCTGGAATGATTAAGAAATATAATATTAAAAAAGGCGACTTGGTAACTATTAAATAATGAAACTGCTTGGTATAGAAACTTCTTGCGACGAAACTTCTGCTGCGATTATCGAGGGACATACAACCCATGTAACTGTTCTTTCTAACGTCATTGCTTCTTCTTTGGCAACCCACTCCAAAACTGGTGGAATCATTCCTGAGAATGCAGCTCGTGAACAGTTAACCTACATGCTTCCTGTGATTCAGAAGGCACTTGAGGAAGCACGTATTACTCTTTTTGATATTGATGGGATTGCCTTAACCTATGGACCAGGACTGATCGGGTCGCTCTTGGTGGGTGTCGAGACAGCAAAAACATTGTCCTACGTGTTGAACAAACCAATTGTTCCCATCAATCATATGGTTGGTCATATTTATGCGAATTTTATTACGAACGGAGAGCTGAATGAAATACACTTTCCTGCGTTAGCCCTCGTGGTCTCTGGTGGACACACGGATCTGCTGCTTATGAAAAAGCATGGAGATTTTCAGCTCCTTGGGGGGACTCGGGATGATGCCGCAGGGGAAGCGTTTGATAAAATCGGCAGGTTATTAGGATTTGAATATCCAGCAGGGCCTAAGATTGAAGCACTTGCACATAAGGGTAATCCGAAACGATTCCAATTTCCGCGGCCTCTTATTGGTTCTCCTGATTATGATTTTTCTTTTTCAGGGCTTAAGACTGCGGTTCTTCGTGAAGTGCAAAGGCAAAGAACACTCGATGAAAAGACCATTGCAGATATTGCGAGGGCAACACAGGATGCAATTACTTCAGTACTTGTCAAAAAAACTCTCAAAGCTGCTCGTGAATATAACGTTTCAGCAATTCTTCTCTCAGGTGGTGTTGCTGCAAATCAAACATTACGAGATGCATTCTCAGTTCTCAGGTCTCAGTTTTCAGTTAAGATTTTTGCTCCGCGAAAGTCTTTATGTACTGATAACGGTGCGATGATTGCCGCAGCTGCGTACTTTAACTATCATCCTGTTCCTTGGAAAGAAATCACAGCAGATCCTGAATTATATTTTAGCGTATGAATACAACAATCTATTTTGTCAGACATGGGGAAGTCTCTAACCCCAAAGAAGTTTGGTATGGGCGTCTTCCTGGTTATGGACTTTCTGAAAAAGGAAAAGCTCAAATTGCTCAAACTGCTGCCTTTTTGGCAGGTCAACATATTGACGTTGTCTATACGAGTCCTTTACTTCGAGCTCGTCAAACAGCAAAGATTATAAGTGAAAAATTGCATCTTCCCGCGCATACCTCAAAAGAGTTGCTTGAAGTACAGTCTTCCTTGCAGGGTACTCCATTTGCAACCGTTAAGACCTTTGATTATGATATCTTTGCTGCGCTTGGCAAAGCTATTGTAGGAGAAACAATTGAAGAAGTAGCTTCTCGTCAGAGGAATTTTATTAACAAGATGTTTCGTCTGTATCCAGAGAAAAGAATTGTTGCTGTAAGTCATGGAGATCCGATTATGTTGGTTTCGGCAATTAGTAAACAGCTGCCAATTAAGAATATATCTCTTCGGCCAGGAGCGGATGCTTATATGAAACATGGAGAAGTATACAGAGTTGAGAATATTGAAGGAAAGCAACTAAGATGCACAAGCATTTTTACGCCAAGCAGTCTGTAATTATTGAATCTGAGTATTGTGGAATGAGATAAATTCTTTTACTTTTTCAACCAGCTCTGGTGGGGTAAATTTGACCTTAAGTAAATACGCATATGCCCCAAGCCGCATTGCTTCTTTGACAACTGTTTCCTCACTCATGTTTGTGAGCATCACAACCATCAGCTTGGCTGTCTCTGGGGCAGCTTTTACTTGCTTGAGGACATCAATGCCGTGCATGCGAGGAAGCATAATATCAAGAAGCACAAGGGAGGCGTCAACATTTTGCTTACAGAGTGCTAGGCCTGAAACCCCATCATCTGCGGTAAGGACAGTGAAGCCTTCCGCCTGCAAGACCTGCATATAAATATCTCTTAGGAACAAATCATCTTCAATCAGTAGTACTTTACTCATCAGTTTATTATGTCAGTTTCTCATTCATGGTACAATAATGTTATGGACATCACAAGTATCATTTTGATTCTCCTCACGATCATTGTTATTGTCTGCTTTTGGTATTTCAATAAAAAAATTTCAACTCTGAACAAACCCTCTACAGATCAAGCGCTTCTTGAATGGCTTAAGACGATGCAACGGACAGTTGATGCCAATTCTTCTCATATGATGCAGACGCTGCAAGAAAATTCTAAACAACTCAATGACCGTTTAGATCGAGCTTCTATGGTAATGCGGGATGTGGGAAAAGAAGTTGGGGAAATGAGTGAAATTGGACGAAGCATGCGAGAGCTGCAGGATTTTCTTAAAAGCCCTAAGTTGCGGGGTAATATTGGAGAACAGGTGCTCAAAGACTTAATCTCTCAAACGTTTCCCAAAAATAGCTTTCATTTACAATATCAATTTCGTTCAGGTGAAAAGGTCGATGCGGCAATTCAAACAGATGGAGGAATACTACCAATTGATGCAAAGTTTCCCATGGAGAATTTTCAACGTCTCGCGAAAGCTGCTAATGAGACTGAGATAGCGGCTGCACGTCGTGATTTCTCAAGA
Organism: Candidatus Levyibacteriota bacterium; assembly: GCA_023245475.1. Lineage (GTDB taxonomy): Bacteria > Patescibacteriota > Microgenomatia > Levybacterales > UBA12049 > JAHFKF01. Next base: position 20,553 of record JAHFKF010000002.1, on the reverse strand, counting down.
GACATTAAAAGACACATTGATGCAATTGCTAAAAAGTATATTTTACCAGATGAAGGGACAATGGATTTTGCATTGATGTATGTCCCCAGTGAGTCTGTTTTTTATGAATTGGTAACGATGGATGACCTTATTGAATATGCAAAAACACGACGGGTGTATATTGTTTCACCAAGTACTCTCTATGCACATCTGCAAACAATTTTGTTATCATTTGAAGGTAAGAAAATCGAAGCGCAATCAAAAGAGGTATTTCGTTTGCTGCGAGCATTGCAGGTTGATTACGGTAAGGTGACAGAATCCCTTGATGTGTTAGGTAAGCATCTCGGGAATGCATCAGGTCAATTTAACAATGTTACCAAAGGTATAACAACCTTAGGTAATAAGCTCTCTTCGATGAAACAACTGCCCGACTAAAACTTGCATTTTTTTTCTTAACATGTCATTCTGAAACAATGAAAAAACTCCAGTTCTTTTTATTGTTTGGCTTTCTTTTTGGAGTTCTTCTTCTTGTTGTTTCTGCTCCTCTTAATCCGTCTTTTGCCGTTGGCGATGGTGCAAACTGTACCGCCCCGACGACAGGCGGCCAAGGCAACTGCGACAGTGGCCTTACGTGTAGTATTGAGACTGCTAGATGTGCCAGAGGTCTCTGTCCTGGCACGTGTGTAAAGGCCGGTATTGCTGCAGGTCAAGCGTGTCCCTCACCGAATGCTGATCCTGGGGGTTGTGATTCTGGGCTAAAGTGTGGTGCTGATTCAGTCTGTGTGCCAAAGACATGTGATAAAAATCTTACAGGGCATAGAGATTGTCCAGGTGGGTTTGTTTGTAAAGTGACAACATCTCCTTGTTCTGGAGGAAGAGGAACATGTTCAGATGGTGGTGTTTGTAGCAGACAAGACAATGGTGTTGCCAAAAGTGGTGATGCCTGTCCTGCTAGTGGCAACTGTGGGACAGATCTGACCTGCAAAAATAATGTTTGCGTTCCTACTACTTGCAAAACAAATGGCGCTGTCTGTCCAGGTGGATTTAATTGTCTTGCTGGTAAGCAAGTTTGTGGAATGAGCAAACTTCCCTGTACGTGTGAACCTACAATTAGTTGTACCTGTACGACTCCTGGTGTAAAAGGCAAAGGGAAGAATGGCTATCATTGTACTATCCCTGGGGAAAATCCAGTAAATGCTGCATGTAAAGAAGATAATCAATCCTGTTACAACGATGCGGCTGCTACCTTTAGTCGTGATGACGTTTTTGATGGTAAACTTGCTCAGGGAGTTTCCTGTAGAGCAGTAGATGATAAGAAAGCTATTCCTCTTCCCCCGTCTCCACCGTGTGTCTCTTTTGTTAATGGAGGATGCACTTCTGTTGCTACTGCATTTGGAGATCTAAAGACAGATTCCGTTGGTTTTATTACCACAACGTTCGGAGTTTTATTTGCACTGGTTGGAGGGATTGGCTTATTACTCTTCATGCGGGCAAGTTATCGAATTATGACCTCACAAGGGAAACCAGAGGCCTTGCAACAAGGGAGAGAAGAAGTCATTGCAGTAATAGTAGGTTTACTGTTTATAATCTTTTCCTCTGTGCTTCTCGAAGTGATTGGTGTAGATATCTTGCGAATTCCGGGGGCAACTCCGGCAGGCAAGACCAATCCAGCTACGGCAGCAACATGTGCAGATGCAGGAGGTGCTTGTAGTAACGGGCAGGCATGTAGAGGTACTGGAGGAGTAGCACAGGGGCAGAAGGATTGTGCGGCAGGTACTCTTTGTTGTGTGCCCCAGTAATAATTCTTGTTGATTGCATTTTTTTTCTTAACATGTCATTCTGAAACAATGAGACGGTTTTTCTTTCCTGCTATAGCTATCTTTTTCCTGTTTATTTTTTTCTCATCACAATCAGCGTATGCGGCGAGTGTTTGCAATGACGGAGGACAGCCGCAGCCCGGAAGAGGTGGGGCAGTTGGTGATAGGTGTATTGCAGGTCCTGGCGATGAGTGTTGTAGAAGGCCTGATGGAGATGCAACTCAAACCCTTATTTGTGATTCCACACCAGGAAGTCAGACACAAAATACCTGTATCCTTGCCTCTAACACAGGTCAAAAAGGTTCGGTATGTACGCAAGATAGTAATTGTGATCAAAATAAGAATCTTAAATGTATCAATAACAAATGTGCTGAAGTTCCTTGTAGTCACGTTGATGGAGTATGTGGTGGCAATACTAGTTGTTGTAGTAATGAGAACTTAAAATGTAGTACCGCGCCAGGAGGTGCAGCCGGGACATGTACTTCAGTTGCTTGTAAAAAATCGAATGAAACATGCAGTAGTAATACTGACTGTTGCCAAGGACAAAATCTTACCTGTGATAGTAAAACCAAAAAATGCACGTCAACATGTCTTGGCAAAGGAGAAACCTGTAGTTCTGAGAATCCTGGACAGGCTGGAAGTTGTTGTAGTGCTCAGGGGCTTGTTTGTGATATCAATCGATTTACCAATCCAGCAGCCGCTCCAAGCTGTGTTGCAAAAGATGCGTTAGATACTGCTCGAAAAAAGGGAGCCGTGACACCTAAACCTCTTCCTCTTCCCCCCTCTCCACCATGTGTAGCGTATGCTAGTGGAGGATGCTCATCTGTGGCTACTGCATTTGGGGATATAAAGACAGATCCCGCAGGATTTATTACAACAACGTTTGGGGTTTTGTTTGCAATGGTTGGAGGGATAGGCTTATTACTCTTCATGCGAGCAGGATATCGAATGATGACCTCACAAGGAAAACCTGAAGCTCTGCAGCAGGGGAGAGAAGAATTCGTTGCAGTTGTCATCGGACTGTTGTTTATTGTCTTCTCGTTTGTTCTTCTCGAATTAATTGGTGTAGATATCTTGCGAATTCCGGGGGCAACTCCGGCAGGCAAGACCAATCCAGCTACGGCTGCGACATGTGCTGATCTCGGAGGTGCCTGTAGTAACGGACAGGCGTGTAGAGGTACGGGAGGAGTAGCTCAGGGGCAAAAGGACTGTGCAGCAGGCACACTCTGTTGTGTGCGCTAGTAATATGCGTAGAAGAAAATCTCCACTTATTTTTATTGTTGCGAGTATCTTATGCGTTGTCGCAAGTGCGGCGCTTATTGTTATTGTTCCACCATCTTCATATTTTATCCCAATTTTTTTCTTTCTTCTTTTTTTCTTCTGTTTCTTTTTGGGAACAGTTTTTTTTCGAGAGAAAAAATATGGCGCCCTTTTGGGAAGTTGCATTGTCACCATTCTTATTTTTCGTTTAAATAATCTTACGCATCCATTTTTTCTGATTCTTCTTTTGGCACTTTTCCTCATGCTTGGATTGCTTTTTTATCGAAAGAGATGATACAATCGAAGCTATTATGACCAAGTTTTATATCACCACTGCAATTCCTTATGTTAATGCAAAACCGCATATTGGTCACGCACTGGAATTCATTCAAACCGATGTTATTGCCAGATATCACCGGTTAAAGGGAGAAGACGTAACCAAGCTTTGTGGTGGAGATGAAAATGCTCTTAAAAATGTGCAAGCAGCGGAAAAAGCAGGCAAGCCAATTCAAGAGTTTATTGATACCAATAATAATTTGTTTGTGGATTTGGTTAATCAACTACAGACAACCTATGACATCTGGCAAAAAGGAAGTGATAAACTCCATCACTATCCGGCTTCACAGAAATTGTGGGAACTATGCTCAAAGAATGGTGATATTTATAAAAAGAAATATACCGGTCTATATTGTGTTGGTTGTGAGATGTTTTATGACAAAGAAGAGCTTGATGCAAATGGTGAATGCTTTGAACATCCAGGGAAAAAACTTGATGAAGTAGAAGAAGAAAATTACTTTTTTAAATTATCAAAATACCAAGAGCAAATTTTAGATATTCTTGAGAAAAATACGCTTCGTATTACACCTGAGTTTCGTAAAAATGAGGTGGTTGCTTTCGTAAAACGTGGCTTACAAGACATTAGTATCTCTCGAAGCAATACTCGCGCCAAGAATTGGGGAATTCCTGTCCCAGGTGACCCAACGCAACGAATGTACGTATGGTTTGATGCCCTTAACATCTATCAGAGTGGTATCGGTTTTGGATGGGATGAAAAGAATTATAAGAAATGGTGGCCTGCAGATATTCAGGTAATTGGTAAGGGTATTATTCGCTTTCACGCAGTTTACTGGCCAGCATTTCTTCTTTCTGCGGGGTTAGCCCTGCCCAAACAATTGTTTGTGCATGAGTATATTACGGTTAACGGACAAAAAATGTCAAAGACCTTGGGAAATGTGATTGATCCAATTGAGATGATTAAGGCGTATGGTATTGATCCTCTACGATATTATTGTCTTCGTTATATTTCCCCATTTGCTGATGGAGACTTCTCAGAAGACAAATTAAAGCTTTCGTACAATGCCGACCTTGCCAATGGATTAGGAAACGTCGTTGCTCGTGTCGCAAAGCTTTGTGAAAATAGTAACTACACACATATGAGTTCTGAAGGAGGGGAAGCCGGGCACATTATGGATGATGCTGATTATGTAGCAGCATTAGAAGCATTTAAATTTCCTGATGCATTAAGTTTTGTATGGCAAAAAATTGCACAGTTGGATAAATATATTAATGAAGAAGAGCCTTGGAAATTAGCAAAAACAGATACTGATCGTCTCAAAAGTGTACTAGCACACTGTGTTGATGAAATTCAGGAAGTTGCAATTCTTCTCAGGCCATTTCTTCCTGACACTGCTGAAAAGATTGCCAAGCAATTTGCAGGTCCTACCATTGTTAGTAGCTCTTCATTATTTCCCAGATTATCATAGTCTATGATAGACGCACATTGTCATCTCAATTTCCATTCATTTGAAGAAGATTACGACGCAGTAATTGCAGAAGCAAAAAAAGCTGGTGTGCATACGATCATCAATACGGGTACCCAAGTATCTTCAAGCAAGTGGGCTGTTGATTTGGCTGAAAAGTATGAACGACTTTATGCGGTTATTGGCGTCCATCCACATCACGCAGACAAAGTGACCACAATGCATCCTGAGGAGCAAGGCTGGATTGCTGAACTAGAAAAATTAGCAAAGCATCCCAAAGTGATTGGTATTGGCGAATGCGGCATTGATTACTATTCGTATCAATCAAACGGTATTGTTAACCCTGCTATACAAGAAGCGATTTTTATCCAGCAACTTGAGCTTGCTCACTCGCAGAAATTGCCGTTACAGATTCATACACGTACCGATGAAGCTCGAAAAGTTACCTTAGCAATTCTGAAAGCACACAAACATTTGCTCCTTGATGTACCGGGTATGTTTCATTGTATGGCTGGGAGTCTTGAAAGTCTTTACCAAGCACTTGATCTTGGATTTTCAGTAGGCTTTGATGGCAATACAACCTATGCAGGCACGCCTCCTGGAGAGCCATTGCCTCTGACTGATTTGATTGAGAAAACACCGCTTGAACGTTTGGTTATTGAAACAGACAGTCCTTATTTAACGCCTATGCCTGATCGCGGTAAGCGAAATACGCCTGCATCTGCTATACTTACGGCACGTTTTATTGCCCGCATAAAAAACGTCTCCTTTGAAGAGATAGTGGAACAGACTGACAAAAATGTCTATACTATATTTAACCTATGACAAGTTTCTTCGACAGATTATTTACGAGGTATCCAAATAAGACACGGCGTGCCTTGGAGATCTTACCAGGATTTATTGCTTGGACTGTCATTCTGTTCCCATTGTGGGGCTCTTTTTTTATTCCTACAGTGCTTGCCTATTTTATCCTCTTTTTTGATTTGTATTGGTTTTATAAGTCATCAAATCTTGTTGTCAATGCTTTTAAATCCAGTAAGCTCATTGAAAAAGCAGAGAAGATCGATTGGTATGATAAAGCGCAAGCGTTTGTTGATTGCGATAAAGTGCAACATGTATTAATTATCCCCAATTATAAAGAGAAAGCGGAGAAGATTCGAGTTACCCTTGATGCTTTGAGTAAACAGTCATTCCCTCGTAAAAATCTTCACATAGTTCTTGCTATGGAAGAGCGTGAAGAAGAAGCCAAAGATCGGGCAAAAATTTTGATTAATGAATTCAAAGATACCTTCGGGAGCATTTTTGCGACATATCATCCTGATGTTGAAGGAGAAGTAAAAGGTAAGTCATCAAATGAAGCGTATGGTGGCCGTCAAGCATATAGACTTCTTTTTGAGAGTGGTAAGTATGATGCAAATTTTGCGACAATTTCCTCAGTTGATGCTGATTCGATTTTTCATACAGAATACTTTGCATATCTTACATATCTCTTTCTGAAAGATCCAAAACGTTACAATAAATTCTGGCAATCAGCAATTGTCTTCCACAATAATAATTGGCAAGTCCCTGCTGCAACCCGCGTGGTTTCATTCTTTGGTAGTTTGTATCAGATTTCACTTCTCGTACAGCGTGATCGATTAATCACGCAATCTACCTACACACTTTCAATGAGACTGTTAAAAGAGGTAGATTTCTGGGATGTTGATGTTATTCCTGAGGATTATCGAATCTTTTTTAAGACATTCTTTAAAAAGAAGGGGCAATTATGGGTCGAGCCAATTTTTCTCAAAACCTCAATGGATGCTGCTCAATCCCCAGGGTATGTAAGTAGTTTGAAAAATAAATATACGCAGGAAAGACGCTGGTCCTGGGGTGTTTCTGATAATCCGTTATTTATTAAGTGGTGGCTTACTGTTCCTTGCGTGCCATTCTGGCGTAAGACAAATTTAGTTTTTCATGTTTTATTAAGTCACATTTTGTGGCCTGTCAGTTGGTTTGTGATTACTGTTGCAGCAAACATCATGGCGGTGATTAATCCTGTTTATTCACGTACTGCTCTTGGGTATAGCTTGCCACAGCTTGCTGGATTTATTCTTAACCTTTGTTTATTGGCACTCCTTGCAATGCTCTATCTTGATTACAAAAATCGCCCAGCAAATCAACATCTCCCTTTCTATAGAAAATTACTTTTCCCTTTTGAATTTCTTCTGATGCCAATTATTGGCTTTTTCTTATCTGCTTTGCCTGCTCTCATTTCTCATACACAATTAATGTTTGGGAAACGGTTAGAATATAAAGTGACAGAAAAGGTTTAGCTCAGTATGAATCTCTTAACCAAACTTGAAAAAAGTAAAACATGTTGGTTTCTTTTAGGAATTATTGTACTGTTCTTTTTTCTCCGTTTGCCTTCCCTTATTGAGCCGAATTGGTATGGTGATGAAGGTATATATCAAGTACTGGGACAAGCAATGCACAGTGGCCGAATGTTATATAGTGAGGCTTGGGATAATAAGCCACCATTTCTTTACATAACGTATGCTCTTTTTGATGGTGATCAGTTTTGGGTACGAAGTGCCTCTTTAATTGTAGGACTTTTATCCTTGATTATCTTCTTTTTTTTGTCCAAGCGATTGTTGAAAAACGCACCCGTTGCTGTCCTTACTTCTTTGTTATTTACGTTACTCTTTGCTACACCACTTATTGAGGGCAATATTGCCAATGCCGAAAATTTTATTTTACTTCCTGTTATTGCCGCTGGATTTCTGATTTATCGATTGGTTGATAAACAAAAACAATTTACAGTACTCACTCCTCGTTGGGCGCTTCTTATAGCAGGTGTCTTGCTCGGGGTTGCCTTCTTATTTAAGATTGTCGCGATTTTTGATTTTGCGACTATGCTTTTCTTTTTGGTATTAGTTGGTTTACCAAAACATTTCTCAAAAGGTATTCATACCCAACTTGTTTGGATAAGGCCATTGCTGCATCAGTTTCTTTTTCTCACTGCTGGATTTCTTCTTCCGGTTATTGTTACCTGTCTTTATTTTTTCGCAACCAATACATTTGACTCGTTTATACAAGCAGTACTATTTGGCAATATTGGCTATGTTGGGTATGGCAATAAATTGATTATTCCTCAAGGTTTTTTGATACTCAAAATACTTTTGCTTCTTATCTCTATGATTATACTCTTCTTAAAACGTAATTCGCTTTCGCGTCCTGCGTTATTTATTTTAGTATGGTTCGGATTTTCAGTCTTTAATGCTTTCTTTTCGCAACGCCCTTATACACACTATTTGTTGGTAATGGTGCCTAGTTGGTGTTTATTAGTTGGTTTAATTTTGATAACGAAACAAGTACGAGAAAAGTTATTACTAATAGTCCTTTTTCTTATCAGTACTGCGACCTTAGTAGCAGGTTTCCACTTGTCTGGTTATATGAAAAAAGTGTTATATTATCAAAATGCTATTCTTTTTGTAACGGAGAAGAAAGATATTACCTCATATCAAGCTTTTTTTGATGGTAAAACACCTCGTGACTACGAAGTTGCTTCGTTTATAAAACTCCATACCAATAAAAATGATGTTGTCTTTGTGTGGGGAGATAATGCGCAGATTTACTCGTTGTCTGGTACCTTACCGCCAAATAAATATACAGTTGCCTATCATATCCGTGGAAGTAATCAAGCAATTAGGGAAACACAACAATCCCTTAACACATTACGACCCAAATATGTTATCATCCTTGCTGAAGCACCGAGCTTTCCATTTTCACTTGATTCATATTTGAAAACATTTTCGTTAGAAAGAGCAACAATTTATGAGAGAACTTTTTAAGTACGTAAAATCAGATAAAATCATAAAATTGGGGATGACAAGTGCTGTTATACTTTTTGTAACACAGCTTGTTTACTTGGGCATTGTGTATCTTTCATTGCCCCCGTTTTTACCATTATTTAACCAACTACCCTGGGGAGATGCCCGGCTTGGAACGCGTCTAGAAATCTTTTTGCCAGTGATGATTGCGTGCATATTTTCTTTGGCAAATCTTTTTTTCTTGAATAAAGTCTATGATAGAGCGCCATTAGTTTCTCGCTTGCTGAGTGTGACAACGGTGCTTATTGTAGCACTCTCTTTTATTTTTGTAGTGCAAACGGTGCATATCATACTTTGATGATACAATTTCCAAACGATTTCGTTATCATACCATTTATTTTAACATTTTTGGTGACTGCTCTTATAACGCCGGGATGTATTGTCCTTAGTAAAAAAATAGGATTGATAGATGATCCTAAACGACATAAACATCCTGCTTTATTGCATACTCGTCCAATTCCTCGTGGGGGAGGATTGCCATTGCTGTTAAGTGTTTTTCTTGTCGGTATCTTTTTCCTTCCTATCAATCAAACCACAATTGCTGTTTTTGCCGCAGCACTGCTAGCGCTTATTGTCGGTTTAGTTGATGATCGGTTAAATGCAAAGTCAAAAGACGTTTCTCCTTATCTTCGTTTTTTTCTTAACATTGTTGTTGCAATTATTGTGGTTGCAAATGGTGTAAGTATTCAATTTATTACCAACCCATTTGGAGGAATTTTGCATATTCCGGTGATTATTTCCTTTATTATTTCTGTAGTTTGGCTCATCTGGATTATGAATATGCTCAATTGGAGTAAAGGAGTAGACGGGCAAATGCCTGGAATTGTTGCTATCTCAGCAATTGTTATTGGCATTCTTAGCCTTCGTGGGACAGGAGAATTTATTGATGCAAAGTTAGCATTTATCATTGCAGGAAGTGCTTTAGGATTTTTACTCTTCAACTTTCATCCTGCAAAACTATTTCCTGGGTATGGTGCCACAGCTCTCTATTTACTCCTTGGAGTGACATCAATGCTTTCCAGTGCCAAGTTAGCAACTGCACTTCTTGTCATGGGAGTTCCATTAGTAGATTTTGTTTTTACGATTTTGAGAAGAGTTATTCAGAAAAAATCACCATTTAAAGGTGATAAAAAACATTTACATCATTTATTGTTACAATTGGGTTGGAGTCAAAGACAAATTGCATTGTTTTATTGGGGCATCTCTGCTATATTAGGGGTACTGGCTCTCTCCCTTGAGAGTAAAAGTAAAGTATTCGCAATTATTATGGTTGGAGTGATTACGGGGGGAGGATTATTTTTCCTCCATGCGGTTACAAAGAAAACGAATGAAAAAAGTATTTCGTGATATTTTTCGTCTGCTTCGTCCACGTCAGTGGATAAAAAACTTTGCTATTTATGCTTCCCTTCTTTTTAGTGGAGAACTCTTTAATCTTTGGTCCTTCCTTGATGCTTCCTATGGATTCTTAATTTTTTGTGCAGTTTCAAGTGCAATCTACGTAATCAATGATTTATTTGATACGAAGAAAGATCGTCTGCATCCTTTCAAACGCTTTCGTCCACTTGCAAGTGGTGATGTATCGAGAGGTGTTGCTGTAGCAATTGTGATTATCTTAACAGCGACTTCTTTCATTGGAAGTTATTTTATTAACCCTAGCTTTTTTGCAATTACGATTATTTATTTTATTTTGCATGTTGCCTATTCAGCCTATTTGAAACATATCGAAATTGTCGATATTCTTACACTAGCTGGTGGATATATGTTACGAGTTTTTGCAGGAGAAGTCGTTACTGGATTTCATTTATCAGCTTGGCTCTTTTTAACAGTTATTTCGTTATCGTTGTTTTTAGCTATTGGTAAAAGACGTTCTGAATTAACCCTTTTTGGTCATCTTGCAAAAGGACAAGTTATTTCGACCAGAAAAACATTGTCTCATTATAGTGAAAAATTACTTGATGTCTATTTATCCCTTTTTGCTACCTCGACATTTATTTCATATTCTCTTTTTACCTTTGTTGCCAATCCCAAAGGTATGCCAACGGGTTTTGATATGATGATTTTTAATGATTTCTTAGGAGACAGAAAATGGCTTATGTTAACTATTTTACCTGTCGTTTATGGTTTAATGCGATACTTGCAGCGAATTTATGAGAACCATGAAGGAGAAAGTCCTGAACGAGTACTCTTATCTGATCGTCCATTATTGTTAACAGTTGTTATTTATACTGTGCTTGTTGTTACGATTATTTACTTTATTCAGTAATTTTTTATTCTTCCTTTTTAGCATAATCACTACTTATCCATCCCGTTGCTCCATCCTTTAATTTAATTGAATACCATCCTGCTTGTTCATCAATGAGAGGATATGTTTCACCTGGTTGTACTTGACCAACCTCAATACCACCAATTGTTTGTCTCACTCGGAGGAAACCAGTTGGGGTATCAAGAATCATAACCGTGGGGCCAGAATCCTCAGAGGTTTCTTGTATGGGTGCAGCAAGGTTACTTACGGTACTTAAATATACTGCCACGGTTAATTTATATCCTAATGGTGTTCTAATACGGATTGTTTTATCTTTATAACCATTTTTTGCAACTTTTAGAATGTGGTCGGATTCTGTTGGATCTTTTAAAGAACGTGGGGTTGTTCCAATATCTGCAGAATCTAATTGTACATTTGCATGTTCAGGAAATGAAACGACCACTAATTCATTCTTTTCTGCATCAGGAAGTTTACTTAACGAGATGACATAGCCTTCAGATAGTGAATCTTTGGCAAATTTTCGGTCAACAACCGTAAGCACGCCTTCTGAGATAGTAATCTTTTCTTGAAATTCCATTAACGTATGATCTGTTGGAACAAGTCGAATGGTATACTCACCACTTTGCATCATATTGGTTTCATCACATTTGCATAACGGAGTTTTGCCGATAAAGTCTCCATTAAGATAAACTTTACTCTCAGGGGAGGCTGTTACTTGCAGTGCTCCTTTTTGAGTACGAGCCTCAATCAGGAGTCGAAAAACGATAAAGAAAGCAATTGAGAGTAATAACGAAGAGATTATAATAATAAATGCTTTTTTCATAGGCAGTACTTTTTATTCTAGCATAGAAACATGATACAATTAACCCGTCTATGCAAATCAAAGCAGATGCTCTTCTGTCAAACATACTTTGGTACCATATTGGAGGCAAAACAAAATATCTTCTTGTGTGCCAAAGTAAACAAGATATTGTCCAAGCGATTGCGTTTATCAAGGAAAAGCATATCAAAAAGTTATTCGTATGTGGACAAGGTACAAATCTTATTTTCACTGACCTCTATTTCGATGGTGCGGTGATTCAATTGGTAAAACCTGATACAAGTACAATAACACTTGATGGGGAAGGAATAATTGAAGCATTCGGCGGAGAAGTCTTGGGGGATCTGGTTAAGGAAAGTCTTGAGCAGGGACTTATTGGATTGGAATGGGCAGGTGGTCTTCCTGGGACTGTTGGGGCAGGCGTTCGGGGGAACGTTGGCGCATATGGTGGTGAATTAAAGGATAATTTACTGGATGCTCTAATTTTAGATTATTCAACAGACATTCCTACAGTACAGAAATTTTCTAATCAAGATCTACAGTTTGTCTATAGAGGAAGCATAATTAAAACACATAAGCAGATGCTTGTTGTTTCGGCACGTTTTGCTTTGAAAAAAGCGACAGATCAAGAGTTGCAAGAGGCAAAGAATACCTACGAACAACATATTTTGTCCAGACAAAGAAATCATCCGCTTGAGTATCCTAATTGTGGTTCAGTCTTTAAAAATTTGCGAGAGCCTTTGCAAATTGCAAAAGTACTTTCAGTGTATCCTGATTTTAAAGAAGATGTAGAAAAAAAATGGTATGGCAAAGTTGCTGTTGCTGCCTTGATTGATCGGTGGGGGCTTAAGGGGCATAGAATCGGAGATGCTCAAATTTCAGAAAAGCATGCGTTATTTATTGTGAATCTCGGACATGCCACATCAAACGATGTGTTACAGCTTATTGATAAGGTGCAAGAGAAGTGTCAAGAAGAATTTGGGTTTCAGTTAGAGTTAGAGGTTGAGGTTGTTCGTTAGTGTTATAATACAACTATGTTCTGGGCAGATGAATTTTTAAAAAACAGAAGAGGAAAAGAGTGGATCAACGATGCGTGGACTCCGTCTGGCATTACTCATATGGGTGGTCTTAAAGGTCCTGTTATTCATGATGTGCTTTTTCGTGTTCTTAAAGAGCAACAAAAAGACGTCACCTATACGTTTGGTTTTGATGACTTTGATCCAATCGATGGCCTGCCTGCCTCTATTGAAGTCTCGCATAAACAATATATGGGTGTGCCAACGTTTATGGCACCATCTCCTGATGGCAATGGAACGTTTGCTGACTTTTACGGTGCCAAAATGCGAGATATGTTTGCGGTTCTCGGTATTAACGCCAAGATTTATCTTGCATCAGAGAATTACAAAAATGGTATCTATAATACAGGCATCAAAATGATGCTTGATAATGTTACAAAAGTCCGCAAGGTCTATGAAGACATGTATAAAAACTCCTTGAAAGATGATTGGTTTCCTCTGCAAGTAATTTGTCCAACGTGTGGTAAATTAGGAACGACTAAAGTAACTGATTGGGATGGACAAGAAGTAACATTTACCTGTTTGCCAGATCTTGTCAAATGGGCACAGGGTTGTGGCACAACCGGAAAGATTTCTCCGTTTGATGGGAATGCAAAAATGCCGTGGAAACCTGAATGGTCAGTAAAGTGGTATACATTTAAAGTGACTATTGAATGGTCAGGCAAAGACCATATGTCCAAAGGAAGTTCTTTTGAAGTTGCTGCCAATATTCTCCAAGCTGTCTTTGATCAAAAACCACCAGCGGCACGTGCATATGAATTTTTCTTATGGAATGGTAAAAAGATGTCTTCTTCAAAAGGGCTTGGTTTAACAGGGGCAGAACTTTTAGAAGTATTACCTCCAGAAGTTGCTCGCTTTCTGATGATTAAGACAGATCCAAATCGAGCTGTTGAATTTAATCCAAAAGGAACTGATATTATTCCTAAGTTGTATGATGAATATCAAAAAGCCGCAGAAGCGTACTTTGAAAAAGGTGATGCAGATTTAGCTCGTGCCTTTGAGTTATCACAGATTCTAGAAATAAAGAACGTTCCTCCAGTTCGCTTTTCTGTTCTTGCCCAATGGGTGCAAATGCCAAATATGCAGGAGAAAATTGCAGAAGAGGGACTTGAGCAGTGGGCAACGTATGCGAGAGTATACATCGAGAAATATGCATCTGATTCAGAAAAGTTTTTAATTCAAAAAGAACTTCCTGAAGCTGCAAAGGCATTAACCAATGAACAAAAAAAGCTCTTGCAAAAAATTGCTACAGAACTTGATAAGAAGTGGGATGCTGAAGAGTTTCAAACACAAATTTATGAATTAGGGAAAGAAATGGGACTGACAGGAAAGCAAACCTTTGGGGCAATTTATACAGTTCTCATAGGCAAAGATCATGGCCCCAAAGCTGCATGGCTAATTCTTTCTTTGGAAAAGCAATTTATTAAAGATAGATTTAAGAATATTTAGTCATGAGTGCTGAAAGAGAAAAACCTGACTATAATATGACTACAGCTTTATTACAACGTGTTTTCAGCGGAGAAAAAGTTCGTGAACACAGTGGTGAATGGGAGATTTATAGTATGCATCCGTTACCTGCTGTAACTCTTGACTATGTTCCTCTTGGAGATAAGCTAGCACATTATGCGTTTGACATAATTGATGATAGGAATCTTATCATCTTAAATAATATTCATAAGCGTGCACAGCCAGGTCATGGTACTCCCTCAGTTCAGGCGTTTGAACAGGTCTTGGAGAAAGTAGCAAGGGAGATGGATCGAGATATATTGGTAGTCTTTTCAGTATTAGGAAATCCTGATACAATGCGATGGTTAGAAAAGAATCTCTATATGACTGAGAATCCTGAGGCATCCATTTTTCAAAAGAGATATAAAAAATTAATTACAAGAAAATAAACATATGCAAAAATTATTGATTGCCACGCATAATCCTGCCAAACTTCATGAATTGAGTAATCTTCTTTCTGATCTTCCTGTAGAACTTGTTTCGCTTACCGATATTGGTATCGACGAAGATGTCGAAGAAGACGGGACGACCTACGAAGAGAATTCTCAGAAGAAGGCACTTTTTTACGCGAAAAAAAGTAACTTGCCAGCGGTTTCAGATGATGGAGGTTTAGAAATTGCAGCATTGGGGAATAAACCAGGAATTCATTCAAAGCGTTGGTTGGGAGAAGGAACAACAGAAAACGATTTGATCCAGCACATGAAGAAAGTTGCTAAGGAACTTCCTGAGGATAATCGTCATGCTTCATTTAAAGCAGTACTTTCTTTGGCTCTTCCAGATGGTAGCGTATGGAGTGTTGGTGGTAAAGTAAATGGCATTATTGCTAAAGAGCCAAGTCTCAATGAAGTAAAAGGCTTTCCGTATCGATCGTTTTTCTTTTTGCCGGAACTCAACAAATATTATTTTGAGACAGAACTAACTGCTGAAGAACAGAAACAGTATAACCACCGGGTAAAAGCAGTTACTGAATTGAAAAAAATCCTTCAAAAAGAGCTTCTCTAATTCCTCTTTTTTGCTTCTTTGGACAAAATTCGCTATACTATCAGCCCAGGAAGCAGGATCGCTACAGGGTGCCTTCTGGTATCCTGAGGAAAGTCCAGACAACAGTAGCAGGGGACGGAGTGTAAGCTCTGACGAGTAATCGCTAGTATTCAACTCTTTATTTCACTAAACGAGAGTTGGAGCAGATACTGAATTGACGGTATTTGAGAGCAACAGAGACGAGTGAATATGAAACGGGCAATCCTACCTGTTGCAACTGCCGAATGATGCGCCAGTCTCGCGTAGACGCAAGTCTAGGCGGGCTATACGTGCTACCGAAGCATCGAAGTTTGCAGGCATAGAGAAATTGCGATCGTCTCGCCTCGATTCGATCGAGTCGAAGCGGGAAACAGAATCTGGCTTATTCGCTTCCTGGGGTTTCTTTATCTTTTTTGAAGAAGAATTGAAAGGTAAAAAATTGCTTTAATCGTTCAAGAAACGTTTCTTCTTTTTCTTTTTTCTTTTGTCTTACTTCTTTTCTTTTCGCTTCAATACTTGCCTTTTTATCACTCCACTTTTTCTCTTTATCGATAATGTTTTTTTCTTTTAGTTCATTAGTGACTGTTGTTTCACTGGTAGTATTGTTATTAATAGTTACTTTGGCATTTTCATCTTCAGAGTGTATATTTACATCTCCATTTGAAGTAGTGCATTCCCCATTGATACAGACGGTTGAGTTATTTTCAGAGTTTCCTGATGATGTAGTACATTTGCCGTTGACACATACGGTGCTTTCTCCAGTACTGTTTTCAACATTTACTTCAGAGTTTGCCCCCTCACCATTATTTGATACCTCAATATGCGTTTCTGTTTTAGCAAAGGTAAACGGAACTGCGGCAAGCGAGAAAAGAAGAAGTAACAGTATTGATGAAAAAAATAGATACATAGCCTGAAGTAGGGTCATTATTGCACAATTTTTCTAACTTGGCAAGAGGTGGCAGCTCAGATAGAAACGACTTTTTCCCAAGGGAAACCTTTTCGGCCAAAGTGACCATAGGCACCTGTTGGGCTATAAATTGGTCGAGCAAGATCAAGCGTTTCAATAATTGATTTTACAGAGGTATCAATCAGCTTATCTTTAAAGTTGTAGAGTGCTTTCTCAGAAACAGTTGCTGTGCCAAAGGTATCAATTGTCTGCATAAGTGGCTGAGGTTGTCCTATGACATACGCAAGCCCTACTTCGCATTTGGTCGCAAGTCCGGCTGCGACGATATTTTTGGCAATGTAACGGGCGGCATAAGCACCACTTCGATCAACTTTACTTGGGTCTTTGCCACTAAAGGCACCACCGCCAACACGGGCATAACCGCCATAAGTATCAACGATAATTTTCCTGCCTGTAAGTCCAGCGTCAGATTGAGGACCTGGGATATGCCAGAGACCGGTTCCATTCACAATAATATCTGCATCACTTGGCATAGCAAAGTTATATTGTTTAAGAATTGGTTTGAAAATATATTTAATGATGTCGCTTCGTACTTGTTCAGCGTTGGTTTGCTCATCATGAGCAACTGCTGCAACCAGTTTTGCTATTGAAACAGGTTTCCCCTTTTCATACCTAACGGTTACTTGTGTTTTGCCATCAGGACGAAGCCATGTAAGTTTACCTTTTTCTCGAGTATCATCAATGCGTCTTGTGAGGGCGTGAGCAAGTTGAATAGGTAATGGCATAAGTTCTGGGGTTTCATCGCATGCATAGCCGAACATCATCCCTTGATCGCCTGCACCCACTTCACCATCTTGAGCAACTCCCATATTAATTTCAGGGGATTGTTCATGGACATAGTTTTGGAAGAGAGATTTTTGGCTAAAGCCCCATGCTGGTACGGTATATCCCAATCTCTTTACTGTGTCTCGGACGATTTTCTCATAGTTTATTTTGGCTTTTGTTTTCACTTCTCCAAACAAACAAATCTTGTCAGCACCAGCGACTGTTTCAATTCCTGTATGAGATGTGGGATCTTGTGCAAGCGCAGCATCAACAATTGCATCACTAATTTGGTCGCAGATTTTGTCTGGGTGTCCAGCACAAACAGATTCAGAGGTAAAAAGAAATTTTTTCATACTTATGAAACGCATCTCTCATATTTCAGAGATAGCACCCACACTTCTAGGGTTGCTGACCCTCCGATAATCGGAGGATACTCTTGATGCTTATATAGCAATTAAAACATAAATACTAGAGTTTTTCAATCATTATCTCTTTTTCTTTCGTTTCTCTTCAGTTTGAGCATAGTTAATAACTTGTAGAATAAAGACATTGCCAATAATACTGACAATATCAAACCAGGAAGGATCCATAAAAGCAAAAAAATCAGTGAGGAAAAGAGAAATAAGTACTGCCACGCGGAAGAATCGGTATGCACCAACTCTGGAGAGTCTGAATGTTAAAAATCCCATTAACAGAAAACATGCAGCAAGAAGTGATGCACTAAATTGTCCCCACTCTCCAAATGACAATTCAGGTCTGATTCGAAGTATTGAAATGGTTTGTGCGATTGTTCTTATGATTTGAAACCCTAGAACGATAATAACTACTTTGAAGATGAGGTCAGAATAGGCAACGTCATGATACCATTTGCTAAGTAGCATTCTCATTAGGACAAGAGCATTTGGTTTTGCAACAGGAAGAGCATCAATGTTTGCAAGGAGTGTTTTAACTGCTTTGACATGAGGATCATTTGGTGGACAATTTTTGAGATAGTCTCGTGCACGTTTTTCTTCCTCCTGATCGAAATCATTAATTGCTGATTCTTTTACTAACTCAATTGCGTTGACGAGATATTCTTTTTGAGAGATTGGCCGATATCGTGGAATAAGACGAGAAATCAAATATAGTAGGACAAAAGTAATATAAATATAGGCAATCGTTGGTTGGAAGAAATAGTCATTCTCTTTCGTAATTACTTTGCCCAGTTCATCAATAAACGTTCCAAAGCCAATACCCCCAAGGACGGCTGCAATACTGGCCGCGGATTTATTCAAGAATGACAACAGGATAATAATTGCTGTCAGCATAAACAGTCCTCCCCAGAGAATATGAGCAATATGTAAATCTCCTAGACCAAGTTGCGGATAGTCAGTTAATTGTAAAAATATTCTAATAATAAAAATGGTGACGATAGCTGCAACGAAGAAATTTTCTCTGTATGTATTTGCTTCTAAATCGCGGATAAGAAATGGTTTATTCATTCTTTTTTCCTTTCTGCCAGGTGACAGATGTTAATAAATCACCATAGACATCATCCTCTAGTGGAAATCTTACTGCTTCCAACTCTTCATTAGTAGGATTCCTTTGTTGAAATGTAATAAAAGGAGCATCAGTAATGATAGCTAGGGGTTGTTGTTCATCTCCCTCCCCCATGACAAGTGTTGCCGTGGTTGCAAGAGAATCAGGCAAATTTGTTTTTTCAACTCGCATGATTTTACCAAAGATATCAGGCTTGCCTACATAACTATATGTTCCTTCAAATCCGCTGTGTGCAATTGCATAGCCAGTTACGCCGTAACGCAATGGAGATAGTTTACTATCTGTCATAATAATTCCCACTTCTTTGATACCATGCTTTTTACTAAGATGTTCTCTTATTGCATTGACACTTTTTTGCGGATCTTTGGGCCACATGCTGTAATAGCCATTACTGTTTGACTCATCAATGCCGGCTGATGCGACAAGAAGTTGCTGATTAATCGTGAGCATAAAGTTATACTGATTTGATTCACGTGGCAGATAGTAATCTGCTTCTTGCTTAACTAAATCTTCTTTTTGATTAATCAAGTTGTCATCAATTTTAACAACTCGACCTTCACAAATACCAACCACTTTTGATGCAATCGCGACAATACTTTTTTCTTGTAGTGGAGGGAGATACCGATCAAGGATTGCAAAGAGATCTTCATTGGGAGAGATCTTATGTGTTTTGTAAGGTGTGACGATCATAGTACTTTATATTTTAGCAAAATCGTTCCTTGTTTGTTCAGTATTTCGCTACTGAGTAATTGTAACTGTGTATCAAATTCTTCTTCTTGGACTAATGGTTCCCCAATGCCAAAAATTCTTGGTTCCAGCGTTAACCATAGCTCGTTAATAAGACTTGCTTTAAAGAATGATGTTGCGACTTTACCACCTGAAACAAGAAGCATTTGTCTAAAGCCTTGCTTTTTGAGACGTATTACCAGTTCCTTTGGTTGTTCATCAGAAAATTCTAATTGTCCGGGGACAACATATTGTTGATATTCCTTTGGATTTTTCGTCAGGACGATTCTTAGTCGTTCCTTCTCTGCTTTGAGTCCTGCTTTTTCAAGATCTTTTACCTTTTCAAACGTACCACTACCCATAACAAGAAGGTTATTTTCTTTTTTGACTTTTTGAAAATGGGCGAAATCTTCAGCTGAGGACCATTCGTAAATATTGCTGCCTTTCCATTTTGTTAGTTTGCCATCAAGCGATGAGACATCGAGGAGAATAATTTTCATTTACTTTTTTTCAACCATTTTACACCTAAGTAAACAAGTGGTGTCTCAAGAATCGACATGACGCATCTAAGGAGATAATACGGAAGTGCAATACTTGCAATAAAACTTAAGTTACTTGCAAGACTTTGGTCAAATGCATAAAATGCGAGGATCATAAATACCGCAACATCAAGAAACTCTGAGATGAAATTAGAAGCATTAGTTCGAAGCCAGAGTTTTGTTTTACCCAGCTTTTCTCGCAGCTTACTAAAGATTGCAATATCAGCAAATTCACTGACAATAAATGCAATCAAACTTGCTGCAGAAAATCTTGCTGAAAGACCGAAGATCGTGTCATATGCTCCTTCAGTTGAGAGAAATCGCTTACTTGCTGGCAAGCTTGTTGCAAGGAGTGAAAAGAGGAAAATGAAAAAGATTATGAGAAGACTTGATCGTACAATACTTTTGGCTTTTTCTTTGCCATAGACTTCAATAATGATGTCGTTAATAGAGTAGAGAATTGGCAGCACAAAAATAGCAACGGTTGCATTCAATGTAAATGTTCCGAACGTCGCGATAGGAAAGGTTTTTGCACCCATTACTTCTGATAACGTAACGCAGACAATATAAAAAGAAATAAGGAAATCTAATTTTTCTATTTTGAACATAATTAACGTTTACGATTATATCGTAAAGCCTTCTAT
>JAHFKF010000057.1 GCA_023245475.1 Candidatus Levyibacteriota bacterium | reverse complement strand
TGGCGCGGGGATGTACTGCTCGGCTTCCCAATAAATAGCACTTGAAAGCTCTTTCTCAGAGATAACTGGCATATCAATTACCTTGGTAAAGACTTGTCGCTCCGGAAGAGCTATCGAAACCTCTCGAGTGCCAATCTTGGCATCTGTAATGAGCTTATTGATATACTTTGCCAGCTCTTGATGATCCAAAGGAGACTCTGATTGAATCCCAGGAGTCGGTGTGGGAGCGACAGCCGAAGCTTCGTACGAATAACGATTGTTATCCTTACTTAACCACACAGCTCGAATAGCAGTAGTACCAATATCAAGTCCAAACGTTGTGCTTTTCATACTTTACTTAGGTGAAAAAATAACAAAGGGAAATAGCTGGACGGGAAGTTTAGGGTTTTCTCGAACGCCAACAATTTTACGCTGAGTAGTATCTGAGGTACCCACCGCAGTAATAACCGTTCCTTGTGCAGGTAAGTTAGTACAATTATTGCCAGCTGGATCACAACCAGTAATAGCCATTTTTGTTGATGCATATAACGGGATAATTCTCATAAGAAGTCCTGAGGTCACGGCAATGTTTTTGCGATAGGCAAAGTTCTGTCCACCAACTGTTCCGCCGGCATTGCCGATTTGTTCAAAGTGATTATTAGCGACGCGAGTATTACAAGGATCGACTGGATAATGGGTAGACTTGGGAGCAGCTTTCGTCCCAGATATAAGCACAATCTCAAGAGCTGGCATTGTGTTGGTTGCTTCAACAGAGTTACAGACATCACTACTTGATCCCCAATAGATTGTGACAGTGCCCGTCCATGGATTGGCATAGGTGGGATATGTAGAGAACCATACATCTACTGGATCATCTTTCGGGATAACGGCTCCGTTACGAAGTAGGAAAGATTGACCAACGACGGTACTAATGGTTGTCTGATACTGAGCATTATTAGAAAAAGAACCACTGGTGACATTATTGCTTTGTAAGGCTTGCTCAATACCAGCTTCAGCAGCCGAGAAAGCTCTTTCAGAATTTTCTTGTTCGGTCGCAGTACGGATATTGGTGATAGTACGAGTAGCAACAGAAAGTCCAATGGTCAAGGCTATGGTCATCACAAGTACGACAATAAGCAGGATCTGACCTTCCTCATATTTCTTCATATATTCTCATCCTACCAAGCAGCGCCTTATGTGTCAACGAGAGGGGAGAGGATTATATTATGAGAATACAATTACAGGACGATAGCCAAAGTTGTTTTTGTGTATCGAAATCCCATTGGAGGAAATAAACCCTCCATCGAAATCTCCAGTCAGTACTTTCACGAGAGAAGGGTTCCCACAAGTTGCTGAAGGGAAGCCAAATAATGATCCATCTAACCAATCATAAAGTGCTGGATCAATGTTATTAGCAGGAAGCCCATCAGCATTCTCACTATTATCCCATTTAGGATGCAACTTCTTCCCTAACGCAATAAATTCTGCAGGTGTCGGTAACCGAACTACTCCCTGATCAATTCCAAATTCTTTTTTAAACTCAGGGAAAATAATATTTTGAACTTCATTAATTGTTGCCCCAAATCGTGCTCCTTTAAGTTTTGGAGAATCGATAAGACCCTTGCTACGAAGACGCGACATCATATCTTCTAAACGATCATTTTTATATGCATGAGCAGGATGCCAAGCACCACCACTAACAGTCTGCTGTGATTCAATCCCGTCTATCAGTAACCAATACCCTCCGGTTTCTTTATTGAGAGTTGCTAAATCTGATGCTGTTGCAAGCTGCTCTCGAGGATCTCTGAGAGGGATCGTAACGGTCTGTTCAGGGAGATAATGTGCTTCCATACTCTGGTAACCTTTTTCTCTCAAAGAATTTAATGTATTTACCAATCCTTCAGGTGGTTGAGGAACTTTCTCTGTAGCCCATGCTTGCCTTTCTGTAGAGACAATACTCTCAATAGAAACTGGCGGCAACGGTTTTTCCTTTTGAGAACGAGCACTAGGTTCTTCTTTGGAACCCAACATCCGATCTACCAATACGCCACCGCTAGCAACCACAATACTACCTGCGGCGATAACTCCAGCGCCTTTCAGAAAATTTCTACGGGTAAGGCGTTTCTTATCATGCTCTCTGCTTGGTCGAGGTAGAGTTGGTAGCACAGGCTGTGCTGGGACGGGTTGCACATCTTGCTGCCGAGCTTGGGGCAATGGATTTACTGAAGCTGGAGGATTTTCAGGTTGCTGACGAACTGGAGGTGCGAACCTAATCTCACCCGTAGGGTGTGAAGCTGCTGATTGCAGCGGAGTTGCCGGAGATAACGGATTCACATCGGGAGTCTGCGGAGCGAGCTGACTTGTCGGTAAATCTGATTCTATAAAATCAAAAATATCAGACCCTGGCATTGGTCCCAATTCTTTTTTTCTAGGTTTTGGTTGAGCTGGTGGAACTTGTCTTGCTGGCGCTGCGGCAGATGCTTCTGGGGCAGGTCGCGCTGGATGTGGACGTGGTACGGGAGCAGAGTCGGCAGGCTTCGGAGTAGGTGGTGTTGGTTTTTCTACTGTTTCTACCGACGGGACTGAAGGATTTGCTGTTGAGGAGAACACGGCTGAGGGTTCCGACGAAGCATCCGATAGATTCATGGGGGCAGGAGGTGCGAACCTAATCTCACCCGTAGGGTGTGAAGCTGGATTCTCTTCTCTCAACAATACTGGAGCTGCGGCTGATGATGATAAAGATTCCGCTGGTTGCGCTGTTGAGTCTTGATCAACTGAAGTAACTGAAACAGGTAAAGCATCAGGCAACGGAGGGACGACATCTGGTATTTCTGAACTGAGCTCTGGTGGTACAGATGTTGCTGGTGAGACAGACGCGGCTGGAGTTGCAGCAGCATCTGGAATACTTGATACTGATTCTGCTGGTATTGCAGGGGATTCTGAATCTACTTCGTCTACCTCTACGAATAGTGGGACAATCGGTGCAGGGACAAATGACAAAGGTGCAATTCTTGGTCCTGGCGGCAAAACGGGATCAGGTGTAATATCCTCTGGAGAAACTTTTTGTTTACCAGTATCTATGACCGTTGTGTTCTTCGCTTGTTTTTTCTCAGACTCCCGATAGACTTTGCTCACTGCTTCACCAAAATCTTCCACACTGCCATATCGATTACCAGGCTCCTTCTCAATTGCTTTTGCCACAACAGGCTCCAGCTCTTCCAGAATCTTATTCATTGGTTCTCTCTGCTTCGCCAGTGCTTCTTCAAATGAATCTGGCACCGTTAATGCATGCGCGCGTCCCCAGATCAATTCTTCTGCTTCGCTAACAGATATCCCATGGCGCTGCACAGTAAGAGCTACCATTTTAGGGACATCAATATGGTCGAGGTTTATTGGCTTCTTTCCCGTAAAGAGCTCATATGCGATAACCCCAAGAGAATACTGATCTCCTGCTTTTTCAACTACTCCTTTGAACTTTTCAGGAGCAATATAGGGATAGGTTCCCCCTCCTTGAGCATTGCTTCTGTATGCGGTTACTGAAACGCCAAAGTCTGCTACAAGCACGGCAAGTTTATCTGTTGGCTTATTCTGATGGAGAAGAAGATTATCTGGTTTAAGATCCTGATGGATGATACCAGTAGGCTTGTTGGGATCATTTTGGGTGGGAGTTTTAAAATCGTGTGAATACTGTACTCCTTCTGATGCTTGTACGACACAGCTCATTGCTTCGTGAAGGGGGATCAAATATTTCTTATGTCTTCTAATAAATCCTTCCAACGATCCTTGATTCGCGTATTGCATGACGATAAAGGGATGAGAACCCTTACCCGAAGTCGAACTAAACGAACCCGAATATAAAAAAGGTATGATATTTCTATGATCAAATCTGTATAAAATTTCAGCTTCGTGAGTAAAGTTGTTGAAATCTTTTTCTCCATCTTTCCCAATAATAGGTGCAAAGACCTTTATTGCAACATCTTTCCCCTCTCTTGTGAAAGCATGATGCACAGAGCCGAATGCACCTTCACCCAACTGTCTCCCGACAGTATAACCACCGATAAGTTCTTTCCCTTCAAATTCTGCTTTTGCCATAGAGGGGATTATAGCAAAATAAATCTTATAAGACAATTATTTATTAAAGATGAGCTCAATATTTCTTATTATAAGTTTATAAAAACTTCCTCTTTTTACCTTGCTATGCTATAATTAAACCTATGACAGAACGACTACAAAGCAAACCGAGAATGGACGAAGATGGGTTCTTTGAATTTAAGAGAGAACCACGAATCGGACGTTTGCCACTCCCAAAAGAGCTAGAAACGGAAATAAGAGCAAACCATGTTACCCGTACTTCGGGACGATTTCTGATGGGCACGGTTGACGCAAAGTTTCTCAGCCCACAGAAGCAATCAGTAACGGATCAGGATAAGCATGCATTGGTAACCAAAACAGAGAAAGACCTGGATGCGGATGCCCTAGAGAAGGTTTCAGTTGAAAGCAGAACAAGTTATTGGGAAAAACGACAGGCAGAAACAGGACCCATGACCGTTGGACAACAGGTTGAATCGTGGAATGCATCTATTGCTGAATGGATAAATAGAGGAAAGAGCAACTACGGGGTACTCTGGCTGGGATTTAAAACTGACAATGATGGCTTGCTAACCTCCCAACGAAAAAAGATAGCGTATATGGAGAATGTGAATGGAACGCAGACAAAACGAACCGAAGAAATAACTGTCTTTCCTGTAGTAGAAACGATACGAAAGAAATACTTCACGGATAAAAGTAATATCCACCAATTTGTTGCTGACATCGCTGAGGGGTGTCGCGAGAATGGAGAGGTGAAGTTGGATCTTCTTACCGATGGACTCAGTGAGCTTTACCCACTTCTTGCTTCATTTGGCACAGACTTTGCGGTAGATAAGCTAGTCGCAGATTATGCGATGTCCTACGCATTACTAACACAAAAAGAGGAATATAAAGAGGCTATAGCAGACCGAGCAGGTCAAGCAGTTGCGCTAGAAGTTGACTCAGCACGTAAAGAAGGTTTCAAACGATTACACCAACATCTCACACCACACGAAACGCAGCACTCAACGAAACCAGAACCGGCTGAAAAACAAACAAAAGCAGATGCTCTCCCTGAGGAAGCAACCGTCGGATCAGTATCAGATGAGTACCGTCAGCATCCCCCCGAAACACTAATCATCACGTCTCCTTCTGAGACTGAGAAGAAATCACCTGCACCACAAGCAGTCGAACAAGAACTTGATCCAGCACCCACGGCGGAACCAGATCAAGCCCAAGAAAAACAAATAGAAACAGCTCACCTCTCTCCTGATGCACAGAAGAAACTTGGTTCCACAGATGCATACCGTTCGGGAACACCACCAGAAGAAATACCAATCGTTACTTTTCCAACTGCCAAAGGACAAGCAGCTGTGCCGCAAGCAGAACCAACTAGTAGGCCTCTCGGCTTACCAGTCGAACAGCAACATATGGTACCTAAATCAGACGCAGATATGCAAAAAGAGCAGCAACTTATAGGAGGGAGACCCATTCGCATCATGTATAACGTTCCTGTTCCCTATCCTGAGAATGAACCAGATTTTGTTAAATGGAGACTAGAAGCAGGAAAAATATTTGAAAAAGACAATGAATTTATTCCTTTAAACGACTTTTTGTCATCAACAAACAAGACTATTAAACAAATCTATATTAGAACTACTTCTGGAAATATTATTCTTTTAGAAAAAGATGGCACTATCACCGATAGTCTAAAGAAAACTTCAGATACTGTATTTGGAGTTCTTAAGCTCCAAATAAATTCTGACGGAAGCTTTGTAGGCAAAGACATAACTCAAAAGGCCTTTGAATTGAATAGGCTCACAGTTGGAGAAAAGGTTGATTTGGGTCCAAGAATACTATTTGATGAATCGGAAAAGATAAGTGAAATCGTTATAGAATACAATTCAGCTCCACATGGAACGTACTCAATCAATACTTCTGAAACAACAGATATCGCCCGTTACTTTAAAAGCAGATTAGAAAACTAACAACCTCACCATCATTGTCGTCAACCTAAAGCATTAGATAGATAAACCTCACCTACTATAATTCCGCAGGGTTACTGAGGTTTGAAAGGGGAGGGAACCCGTCGTTTCAGCAAAACTTGTTGCGTTTTTGGTAGAGAGAGTAAATTGGAGTCTGATTGTCGGGGGATCATCAATTGTGGGCTGAGAACAGACAAAGGAGCAAGCCGTGACAGTAACAGCATTGGTATCAATAAGAGACGCGCTGTTTGAGGTGATAGACGAGGAAGCTCCTGTTGTGCAAGCAAAAGTAGTCTGTCCATTATCTGAAAGCGAAGTAACGGTCAAGGATGTCGTCGCAGTACTTGGGGTACAAGAAGCCGGAGTATCCAATGACTTGGCAAACCGAATCTGTCGTACCATCTGAGAAAGCACAGCATCGCCCTGCTCTTTGAGAACGACCATCCCTTCTGACTTGCGGCTGACGCGAAGAGACGTAAACAAAATCGACAAAGCAACCCCTGAGATAATGGCAAAGATCCCCATTGAGACAACTAGTTCGATGAGGCTAAAGCCTCGGGAGAACCGAGAGCTGAGAACCGACCTGCCTGCCGGCCCGCTTCGACTCGTCCGAATCGAGGCGAGCAAGGCAGGGAACCGAGAACTAAAAGAGGAGAACTTTTTTTTCATATTACTTTATCTTTAGATGATTTTATACTACGAACGAATATGCTTATAAGCTCATTACATTCATCCATGCATGAATCAATTTGTGAACCTTCAATTAAATGAGATCCCTTAGTAACCTCTAACCAGTATAACGTTTCTCTTGCCTCTCTTAAAGAGATACTTAACTTTTGAATAAAATCTTTTAGAGAAGATGCATCCTGAGCCTCTTCATTATTGGCACCAATAGAAGTTCCTGAACGAATAACTTGATTAGCAATCGCAAATCCCGCGGCAGATTTGGGTAACTGATTAGCTAATGTAATAACACTTATTGAAAACTTGAGTAACCTCTCACGTAATTGGATTTTCCAAGCTTTTCTTTCCATAGTTCTCCGTTCTGGGCTCTCCGTTCCATTCAACATCCAGTTCTCAGCTCTCAGCTCCGTTATGGTCCTTGTACTGGATTTACTGTTGAGAAACACGATTGCAACTGACTACTATGGCAATATACACCAGCACTGCATTTGGCATCTGTCCATGCGACACGAACAGTTGCACGAGCCAGGCTTGCGCCACACCCGGCGTTTTGTTCAATCTGTACCGACCTGATAAATTGCCCAACGTTTGGTGTGGTACACGTTGCAGCAACTCCCAATGTCGTCTGATTGGTTCCCAAACAATAGGTACCATTATAGTTAGCAAACGCTGCATAATCACTATTGCGAATACGTCGTACAATTTCAATTCCTTCCTGACTGTATTTGGTTGCTTGGATTTGATTACGACCTTGCTGGGCATTGCTCAGTGACGAGATAGCAACAACAGTCACTCCTGAAAGAGCAATTGTTGCAATTGCCAAACCCAATAACACTTCAACGAGAGTACTACCTTTTTGATGATCCCTTTTTATATTCTTTATCATATAGATATCGTCATTGCGAGGAGTGAAACGACAAAGCAATCTGAATAAAAAGATTGCCACGCTTCGCTCGCAATGACATAAAACGTTAATTCCCCGTAATGTTGCCTGTTTTGCTAATGGTAATTGTTTTGGTTTTCCCGCCACCAGTGATGATTATCGTACCAGGAACATTTACAATTCCTGTTGCTACTTCAAAAAAGATCTGCCCCGCCGAACCACTGGCAAAGATAACACCTGATGATAGTGTCCGGGTATCTAAGGTAAAAAAGTTGTTACCGCAAGAGACTTCCAAACGGTATGTTGATGGAATACTGACAGTCACACGATACCCTCTTAGCGGGGCAGCACCACACTGAGCTGGTTTTGATTGGGTCAATGATTTTGATTTGGCTGTTTGCAAGGTGCCGACAAAGGCTGATGCGGTAGATTGCACTGACTGTGACTTCGTATATGAACTAAATGAAGCAAAACTCGCAGCAGAGACTATGCCAAGTACGGCAAAGACGAGAATTACTTCAATTAATGTAAAACCCGACGGAGCGAAGAACCGAGAGCGGAGAACCGAGAGCGGAGATCTGAGAATTGAGAACAAAAGATTTAATTTAGACAATTTTTTTAGCATACTTATTATCATTTTTATTAAAATCAACAACTTGACGTTCTCCCTTCTCAGTTCTCACTTCTGCGTTTTCAAGTTAGTATCCCGTTCTCAGATCTCGGATCTCAGGTCTGGGATCCCTTATGGGTTCGTCAGCGTGTATGACCAGTTTGTAGTACCACCCGTACAATAGGTAATATTATTAGCGGTATCCTTTTGAGGATCATTGGTATTTTCTAAGCAAGCAATAATTGTATACTGTGTACCATTAAGAATATAACGATAGATATATTGACCCGTATTCTTTGGATCACACGGCACTTTCTGCAAATAGGTTGTTCCACCAAGAGCAAGTGCAGATCCACAGTTAGGAAGCGTTGCCGGATAGGCGCTTTGATCAGCACGATAAAGCTCAAGTCCTGCTTGTATTTGTCTAAGTTCTGATTTACGTTCAGTATCATTTGCTCTTTTGAACTGTACGCTAGGATTAATAATTGTTACAAAAACAGTTCCCATAATCCCCACAATTGCAATTGCAATGAGTAGTTCAATGAGAGTAAAACCCCGAGAGGGAGCGGAGATCGCAGAACTGAGAACTGACCTGCCTGCCGGCCCGCTTCGACTCGTCCGAATCGAGGCGAGCAAGGCAGGGAACCGAGAACGGAGAGCCGAGAGTTGGGAATTGAGAATTAAGAATTTCATAATGGAAA
>JAHFKF010000056.1 GCA_023245475.1 Candidatus Levyibacteriota bacterium | reverse complement strand
GAACGTGCGTTTCTTTTATTTGATTGAGCTCACTTTTTGAAAGATCCGGGAAGCGTTCAGTCAAACTTGCAGTTCGTATATATGTATTTGGTGGGCTGCTTGGAACTTTTTCTTCTACAAAGAGATCAACCAATTTCTTTGGTTCTTTGATTTTTTCTCTTGGTGGAGGAGCTGGATGATGTATCGCTACGAAGATAACTGCAGGTGTTTTTTTCTTTCCCCTTTGTTTTTCTTCTGCTTCTCGTAATAATTCAGCTTTTCTTGATTCATCTTCACGTGCTTCTTCAATTGCTGCACGGAGTCTCATCAAAGGATTTTTGCCATCAAGTTCTCTAAGTGGGCGTAGAAATATAGGTGTATCTAATACGTCAGGTTCATCTCTCTGGGGACGTTCATCTCGTGGAAGTTCAGAATCTTTTGCCAACGTCCTGAAAAAAGCCTCGACTTCTGTCAAAGCTTGTGTTGCTTCTGGATCAACTGCTTGCACAACTTTATAAACATTCTCGATCGCAGGATGTCGTTTAGGTGCTTCTGTCATGATTTCTGCTTCAGGTTGAATTTTTTCTTGTGTTCTTCAAGATCTCCTACATGTACGAATGTGTATGTTGTTAATCCTTTTCGCACGACTGTCGTTCCAACAAGTCCTTGCTTAAGAATTTTGTTTATTGTGGTTCTATTCATTCGTAGACGTTCTTGAATTGTGTAGCGAGACTCATACACTACTCCTTGTTCATCTGTATAGGTGCTTGCATCAGCATCTATTTCAGGGTGAACGATGATTGCATCAAGAGTTTCTCTTGCTCTTGTTTCTGGATATTGCTTATGTGTTCCTGTACCGCGCAGCTCCAAAAGCATACTCTTAAGGGCTCCATGGACTGACTTGCTAGAACAATCGTACTCTTCTGAGAGTGCTGCCGCTTCTATGAGGCTCTCGTCAGGGTGGGCGTCCAGATACTCTTGTTCGGTTGGTAGCGACAGATACTCTTGTGCAGCTAACCTTGTTTCTATAAGATTATAGCCAACTAAGACTTTTTTATTGGGTCTTCGGATAGGAAGGGTATTATCAGGATTCAGAAATCTCTTTAATTCATCAACAGTAAGGCCTAGTACTGTTGCAATCGTACTTTCAGATCCCCAAGCTTGATTGTTCTGGTCAGTATAGAAACCTGTGTCTTTATCTATCGTGGCAGTTTTAATATATGGGGCAAGAAGCTCTTCAGCTTTCTCTCGGTCGTACAACGTCTCATTGTGTATGCCCTTCATTGTTGAGACATCTGCCAATGCTCTGTGTAGTTTTATATAACTTATACCGTAGATTCTCGTAAAATATCCTAGCCGTACCCAGCGTGTCCCTTCACCTACATACTTTTCTATTTTGTGCTCTGCGTCGGCTCTACTGTATATTCTTTGATTTCTTCTATTGGTGAATGGTTCTGTTCTTAAGATTTCTCTAATGATAGACCTGCTTAAACCATACTGAGCAGCAAGACCCTTTATTGTTGCTATGCTTTGTATTGCTTCGTTCTTTTTTGCAGCGTTCTCTCTGGCAGCTTGTTCACGTTTTTCTCTAATAGCTTCTTTTCTGGCGAGTATTATCTCAGCTCGTACTTTTTCTCGTTGTTCAGCCAATCGTTGTTGTTCTTCTTTCAATGCTTCTGCTCTTGAGATATATCCTTCTGGGCGAGTAAAAGCTTCCGGTTTGCGTTCGGCTCGAGCGGCTTTGGCAACTTCAGCTTCTTGTTTTTTATGTTCTTTTTCTTTACGGATAACAGCTACCTGTTTTAACATGTCAGCTTCTAAGTAATAACCTCCACCTCTCCCTTTATTTAACATAGAAGAACTTTTTTTTAATCTAACTATCTCGATTCCTGAGAGATCAGGAAAGCGTTCCTTCAAATTAGCACTTCGTATGTAGCCATCTGGTGGGACGAATGGTTCTCTTGGTGAGCGTTGTCCAGATTGTTTAGGCGTTCTTGTAGAAGTAGTTTTTTTTGCAGGAGGTTTGGGTTCTTCTAGTACAAGCTCCACAATACTCTCTTCACGGACTTCATCTATAAATATATCAATACCTGTCTCTGCTTCTCTTGTTTCTTCTGGTGGAGGAGTTGGATTATGTACCATAAAGACAACTTGTGCATCAACTGGTTTTCTCTTTTTACCTTCTTTTTTTTCTGCTTCTCGTAATAGTTCAGCCTTTCTTGATTCATCTTCATGTGCTGTTTCAACGGCTGCACGAAGTCTCTTCAAAACATATTCACTACCAAGCTCTTTAAGAGGGTGTTGAAATAGAGGTATAGTATCAAATACTTCGGGTACCTCTCTTTGAGGACGATTTTCTGGAGAAAGTTGAGAGTCTTTAGCCAATAACTGAAAAAAGTCTTTGGCTTGGTTCAAAGCTTGTGTTGCTCCTGGATCAACTGATTGTACAACTCTATAAACACTCTCAATTGCAGGATGCCGTCTAGGTGCTTCCGTCATGGCATTTGCATTATAGGACTTTTTGGGAAATAATCAAGGATGCTAAGTGAGATTACTTACGTGTTGGGTTGAAAACCACACCACGGATAATTTTACGAGGATAGCCTTCTGGAACGCGAATCAATCGTTCAGATACATCACTACCCGTTGCTTGAAGACTTTCCGTCACACTAAATCCCGGTTTTGTGTTTCCTGGAAGCACTAACGATTTGACATCATACCAATCAAAACCATGGTTTTCAACAAGGGTTGAGACCATTTCTTCACCGCTTTGGACTGTAGACATTCTTTTATGTTTTCCACGGCGTCTTGTTAAGAGAAGTTTTTTTTCTTCTTCTCTTCCTGATTCAGTAGATGTAAATACTTCTACGTGAAGCCTTCTGCTTGCTACCCAAAATTCTTGCTCTGTTTGGTAGTTCTCAGCTGGAAGAGGAACGCCATTTGCTTGAAGGGTTGCTTCATAATCATCTCGTGTTGCGGCATCACCCCATTGCTGCTTATATGGATAGGCATCATCGTACCATACTGGGTGATTACCTGATTCATCTGGTGCTCCCAAATAAAGAGTATGCACAACAACGTGATCCTTAGGATTTTTGACAGATCGTAGTTCAGGGAGATAGTCTCGTGCTTGTTCTATTGGCACAGACATCGTGATTTGCCCCCCTGGATATTTCTCAGGAAATAGTGCAGGACTTTTTTCAATAACTCTTCCCATAGGTTGTGGTATTGTAATACAAGTTACATCATTGTGCAAGCCCGGCAGGGAGACTAGCTTACTGGAATTCTTGCACCAAAGTATATACGCGTTCTTTGAGTGATTCACTTACTTTATTAACAACGATCCCAAGATCGTACTGCCCGTAGACAACGACTGCTCCCAAAGGAGCAAGAAGGATTGCCGGCAATGCAAGCAGATCTTCTTCTCCATCAATGACAACTGTCTGTGGTATATTGTCCGATAAATATCTGGTAATTGCATCCTGATAAGCAACAACGGATCGATGTGCAATTGTGCCGTGTTTATTTTTGTATCGTTTGATATGCAAAGGCAATAACGTCTGTGTGGGATGTCTTCTGGTTTTAAAATCAATAATACTTACTCCTGCTGGATGACCGGCTGCTACCAGCGATTCTGAAATAACATCTCCAACTGCAATAAGAGGATGAGCATCGCCTATGAGTTTGTGTAGCTCTTCAAGATTGGCAACAACTTCCCCAAGCGGTTCGCCAAGCGTTTCTCGAAGTGTGTCAGGCAGTAGTAACGGTTTCTTCCGCTTAAAGAGTTGCAGATATGCATTTCCTTGCCGATCAACTTCTCCTTGCCTGATTCGTACTGAGCTAACTATCTTTCCATCTGTTGCAATGATGTTGGGAATGACCGTAACGGCAAGCGGCGGCAAATCTTTTTCTTTTCGTTTTTGATTGATTTGCGTAACAGCGGTCATATTATCTCGAGTGACAACAATCACATCAATGCTTGCATCAGTAAGTGTTGGGCCATAGATATCTGTAATGGAAACAATCGTCGTGCGAGACAAAAAATGATTTTTTTTCAGATACGTGGTGAGATTCTTTTCTCGGATTGCATACGATTCGATTGTCTTTGCAAACTCTTTGTGAGCATAGAGTGGAGAGGTACTAATCCCAATTGTTACGTGATCGGCTTTGCTAAGTGCGGTATCAATCAGGGCTTCGTGGCCACTATGTAAATGGTCAAACGTCCCACCGATAACGGCATGACGATAATGATACAAATCAGCCATAGTACTGTATAGTATACAAAATTTGCCATCGTTTGTGTTTAATTATAGATAGATATTGCCCGACTATGAGCTTTTAGCAGTGTGTAGAACGCATCATCTGGTGTTTCCCTAAAGTATAAACGATAGTCTCATTGTTGCTAATATCAACCCTTCCCTCGTCAAACTCACTTGGTAATGATGGTACTTTAACAACATCTTCAGGAGTTGTAATCAAAAACTTTCCTGTTTCGTATAATACTGCTGCACACAACAACCTATCACCGGCAGGAAATGAACCGTTCTTTTCCTTTATTTTTTCAGTTATATTAGGGTAATACACAATACCTTCTCCTAGAGAGCATACATGTATTTTCTCTCCGGAGGAAAGTCGTGGTACTTGTATTGGCCTGGGATCAATGGTAAATCGAGCGATGCTTAGACCACCGATTGGTCTTTCACTTTTTGACATCGTGCGATTATATCATATTATTGAAGTCGTCATTTACTGCTATAATACACCATATGGCCAAACGAATTGCTTTGATTTCTTACCACACTTGTCCGCTCGCTTCTCAGGAAGGGAAAGAAACAGGCGGCATGAATGTCTATGTGCTTAATCTGGCAAAGGCTTTAGCAAGAGATCATCACATTGATATCTTCACCCGGTCTCAAGATAAAGAACAACCTCATATTGTTCAGATTGCACCCAACTTACGATTAATTCATGTGGTGGCAGGACCTGAAACATATATCTTGCCCAATACGGACAAAGATAAACAGCAACTGCTTGATTCGTTACCCGAGTTTGTCTCTGAAATCAAATCGTTTCAGGAAAAAGAGAAGACGAGCTATGATGTGTTTGATTGTCATTATTATCTTTCTGGACTTGCAGGGTTAGAATTGCAGAAAGCTCAGCCAAACATTCCTGTAATTATGACCTTTCATACACTGGCTCTCATGAAGGGGCTTATCACCAGAACAGGCATCAGCCCATCTGAAAAGAAACGCATTGAAGCAGAACAAATGATTGTAAAACAAGTACAAGCAATTATCTCTCCCAGCGAAAACGAAAGCCGTTATCTTGAATCGCTCTACGAAGCCGACCCACAAAAGATTCAT
Organism: Candidatus Levyibacteriota bacterium; assembly: GCA_023245475.1. Classification (GTDB taxonomy): domain Bacteria; phylum Patescibacteriota; class Microgenomatia; order Levybacterales; family UBA12049; genus JAHFKF01. Next base: position 3,601 of record JAHFKF010000056.1, on the reverse strand, counting down.
ACAATTTCTCCTGGTGTAGATACCACATTGTTTCATATGATGTCACAACAAAAGGCACGAGAAGTCGTTGGTGCAAACAAGGATCATAAGCTGATTATGTTTGTCGGCAGAATTGAACCAGTCAAAGGCTTAGATGTTTTGCTCTATGCAATGAAAATTATGATCCAAAAGAATCCTGATGTTAAGGTCTGCCTGTGGTTGGTTGGACAAAATGCAGATCGAAAAGCAGAAGTAGAGAAGCTCAATCAACTGATCCATATTTTAAATCTACACAATGAAGTTACGTTTGTTCCTCAACAACCACAAGAACGACTACCGTTTTACTACAATGCTGCTGATGTGATTGTGATGCCATCGCACTATGAATCTTTTGGATTAAGCGCCCTTGAAGCAATTGCTTGTGGTACTCCTGTTATTACAACCAATGTCATGGGTATCTCGACACTTATTACGGATCACTGCAATAATCTTATCTCTACTGCCAACAATCCACTTCTGCTTGCCGAACAAATGGAACACATCCTTATTCAGCACACAGAGCGTGATTTAATTCCCAATGTTTCTGCTTTTGATTGGAAGTTTGTGGGAGAAAAAGTAGCAGCGGTCATTCATCTTCTTCAGGATACTTACCATAATCAGGTTCAATAAGAAATCCCTTGAGATCTCGTCTGCCGACAATGATAGGGAATTTAAGATGACTTCGTTCAACCACGGACGCGACTGTTTTAATTGTTTTGCCAGCAAGTTCAAACGTAAGCGAGACTGTGGGACGAAATGCTTTCCCACTTGCTGATTGTACAAACACTTTCTTTTCAGTAAATGGCAGTCGTAGTTCTATTGCAAGCTTCTTATCAATAGCCGTACGGAAAGCTCCTGTATCAAGTTTTGCCAACACTTCCTTTCTACTCACACGATCAAATGTTTTTTCTTTGACATTGCCATGAAGCATAACTGGTTGAATTACTTTGAGTATCTTTGGGGCTGTGTGTACTTTGTCAGAGAAGTGTTCTGCAAAAAGCGACTGAGCTACCTCGACAGCTCGTTCGGGAGTTTCAATTTTCATATCTTCAACTCGTTCAAGACGAGTACGAAGCGAAGCAAGGTTGGCATTTTGAATGGCAAGTCCGGGACGAGCATTGATTTCTAGCACGAGAGGTCCCTTTGTTTCATCTAAAACCACATCAACTCCTGCATAACCAAGCTTACTTGCATGCGCTGTCTTTGAGGCAAGCATCAGTAAGTCTTGCCAGTTAGGAATCTTTATCCCTGCAATTTTGATTTTGGTATCAGGAAGATAGGTAATCATTTGGCCTTTGAGCAATCCATAGGTGGTGATACCTGTTCGCATATCAATACCAACACCCAGTGCTCCGAGGTGAAGATTTGCTTTACTATGAGATTGTGTCGTAGGAAGTCTGAGCATTGCCATCACAGGAATCCTATGAAAGACGACAATACGAAGATCAGGGACACCGACAGCATTAAGCTTTTTAAAAAATGCTGCTGGAGTCACCAGTCCTTCAATATATGCTGTATCTGGTAGAAATTGCAATGAATACGCGCCATCAAAAATATCATACAGGTGAGATTGTAGTTGTTCCTTTGTGTACATTTCTCCGGAGACGGTTATTGCCTGATTGCCATCCCATGATTTAATTGCCAAGATCCCGCCTCCACCATAACCGCGAGAGGGTTTGATGGCAAAGCCTCGTTTGGGAAGTTTCCAATCAAAGTGTTTTATATCATCCGTGTGATGGAAAGCTGCCAAAAGTTCAGGTGTTGGCAAATTATGTTTGATTAGTAGTTCTTTGGTTGCAAGTTTGTCATCTGCACGACGCTTTGCGGATACACCATTGTACCGTCTAATGTAGAGAAAGTTGCGGGCGTTCATGCCCAAGATAGATTTAGTGACGCTCATAATCTCGGATCGGTTTAAACCTAACGTACTCGGTCATTCTCAAACCAAAGTATCTTCCCATGATGATATTAATTGGTACACACAAGAGGACAATTTCAGGATAGAGGATGACAAAATCTCTGAGAGCTGTCCATGATAATAAGAAGAATCCCAAAATACCTAAGAGCAAGGTGACAGTTGCTATACTGCTCACTTCTTTGAGGCTTCTTTCAAGGAAGATCGCAACAACTCGATCAGATAACAATACGAGAAGCAAGATTGGAAAGATAGAGATTTCTTTGACAGTCAGAATCCCTCCTGCTGCACAAAGGGTTAGCACCGTCACAATTGCTACGGCAACAAGCCACATGGAGAGAGCAAGCTTTGGAAGTTGCATGATGCGAATGCGTTTCAAGATAATGCGGGCGATAAATGAAGCAAGGAAAATTGTTGCAAGCAAAATAAGCCCGGCAAGAATCCCTGTTGAAAGAAAGGTAATACTCAGTGCAATTGGCACGAGTAACCCAAGACTCTGCAAACCAATGATGTAACGGAAGAAGACGACAAGTGTTGCCAAAAATGGCAGCAAGAGAATGAGCATGATCGTGTTTGCAGGAACTCCTGACTTGACCGCGTATTGCACACCATAAGCAATGGCATTGGTGATATTCAAATGATCAGCACGTCTGTTATCAAACATATGATCGTCATTGGTTTCAGGTTTGGTAATATCTTTTTTTGGTGTCGGGCTAGGTGTTGCACTAGGGGAGGCGGTAGGCGAGACTTGCTGACCGACGAATGAGCCATTACGAAAATTTTGAGCATGCACTTGCCCCAACAGAGATCCTGGCAACAACAGTAACACCACAAACGTAATACAGAAGAGTAATAATCTCATCTACGCAATAGTATCATAAATGCATTAAATTGAGTATAAGAACTCTGCAAGAAAATAGGTATATGTCTATTCTCTTTTTGGTGTTATAATATCTTTATGGATAAGCAAGAAGAGCTCGTTATTGAAGATCTCAAAGTTGGCAAAGGTGCTGCCGTTAAAGAAGGCGACACCGTTGTTATGCATTACACAGGTTGGTTAACTGATGGCACAAAGTTTGATTCTTCCCATGACCGTGATGAAGCGTTTGAGACACCAATTGGTGTTGGTTATGTCATCAAAGGCTGGGATTTGGGTGTTGTTGGCATGAAGGTTGGTAGCAAGCGCAAACTAACAATTCCTCACCAGTTAGGGTATGGCAAATACGGCGTTGATCTAGTGATTCCTGGTTTTGCGACACCTGTTTTTGAAGTTGAATTAGTGAAGATCAAATGAAGCAAGCAGCTTCTTATTCCCCTCTATTTGGTATGTTAACAAGTCCTTATAGATTCCTGGTTTCTGAGAAAGTGTCCTTGGGCTTCCCATATCGACAATCATGCCCTTATCAATCACAATGATTTTATCGACATTTTGAATGGTTGAGAAACGGTGAGCAATAATAAGCGTTAGTCGTCCTTTCATCAGTTTCTCAAGCGCCTCTTGTACCTCTCTCTCTGATTTGGCATCAAGAGATGATGTTGCCTCATCAAGAATGAGAATTGGTGCATTCTTCAAAATTGCTCGGGCGATTTGAATCCGCTGTTTCTGTCCACCAGAAAGACGGACACCTCGCTCTCCAACTTCACTATCAATGCCTTGGGGAAGTCTCT
>JAHFKF010000055.1 GCA_023245475.1 Candidatus Levyibacteriota bacterium | reverse complement strand
GTATGATAAGGCGTTGGTTTCTTTTCAAAAAGCGATAAAACAAGATCCGAAATACTCTCTTGCCAAAGAAAATCTCACCAAGCTCTGCACGGAGTTGAAGAAGAAAAACAATCCATTGAGAGAAAGATGTAACTAATCTTTATCCAAAATTAATCGTCCCGTTGGCAATGAGGATAAGCAGCCATCCAAGCGCAACGAGCATAAGCCCAATCGCAAACCGCATGTAGCTTTTGTTTGCTTGCTTCCAACTTTTGATCTTCTCCACTTTCATCCCCGTTGCAACTAGCACCAAAATTGCTACAAGCGGCAAAACAAAAATAATGTTGTAGATAACAAGAAGCAAGAACGCATAGGCATCAAAGTTCAGAGAAAGCAGTGTAATAATAGCCAAGTAGGGCGCCCCTGTACATGGCAACTCAACACCTGCAATAAACATACCAAGCAAAATCACCCCTGGCACAGTCACATTTTTGGAATACTGATGTATCTTCTCTGCAAAGTACGGCGGAATCTGAAGAGAAAATCCTTGTCCATACCAATAGAAATCTTTAATCTCCAAAAGCCCCGCAAGGATGACAAAACCGCCTACGATAAGTGCCAAGTATTCCGCAACAAAAAGCGGCACACTTGCCAAGAAGTAAATAAGACCCAAACCGGCAAGTAGATATGTCACAAAAATGGCAAAGATGTACAGTCCTCCAAGAAACAGGAGCTTTCTCATCGAGCCTTTGCCACCAAGCACGACTGAAACCATAAGAATAAGCACACCAATCGCGCAGGGATTGATAGAATCAATGGCTGCTGAGCCAATGACAACTGATAATGTAGGTACATCTATTTGCATATTATGGAATTCGCAGTTCTCCGTTCCCTGCCTTGCTCGCCTCGATTCGGACGAGTCGAAGCGGGCCGGCAGGCAGGTCGGATCTCCGTTCTCAGTTCCTCTCTCCTTTCAGCTTTCCTATTTGTTCTGCCACTTTATAACTTCGACACAGTTTATCAGTACGTGCCATGGACGGACCATAGTCAACAATAATACAATCTCCTGCTGGGACTTGTGCTTGGGGAGATAATTGATACTTCTCAGGACTTATCAATTTCTCCTGATGATAGTATCCGTCGGTATCTGTCTTGTACACAAATGCTTGTACTTCTCCCGCCTGTCCATTGGGACAAGCATTACCATTAGCAAGAGTCACTGCCCCTGTATTGGTTGGGACAGTAAGACTTGTACTGGTTAATTGACCACCAATGACCGTAAAGAATCGACCAAGACTGACATCTCCCTCATTGACGATCACACCTTCGACATGCAACCTTTTATCATTATGTTCATGGAAGGTTGGTGTTCCTATCTTGTTGGAAAGACCTGTTGGGTCTTTCAATTCAAGCTCACTACCACAATTCCAAATCTCAATATCTGCATGCCAATGAACAGGTCCTCCGCTTTGCGAGATCACATTAAGATAGATGGTGGAGTATGCCATATACACCGTTGGCAACAAGACAACCAACACAATTGACGAAAAGAGAATCTTTTTCCCGACTGCTGTGAGCTTTTTGGTTTTAAGAGAAACAAGCGTCAGAATAAGAAGCGCGAAACTTGCAAAGCCTACAAGAAGATAGGAGTTGGCTGAGATTATTTCTTCGAGAAAACCAGTGGGTTGCAACATGGGCATATCTTTACAGTAACGGATTTAAAAACTTTATTCAAGACGGGTAAGTGCTTTGCCGACTAATCGGTATGAGATAAACAGCCACACAGAAGCAACAACAATAAATATCCAGATAACCGGCGTAAAGACCTGTATCGCAAAGATCCCAGCAAGAAGTGGTTGATAGACAATAAGCACTTGCAAAGCTAAGGTTACGATAATTGAGATAAGAAGCCACTTATTGGAGAAGAACGGAATGGCGTAGTTTGAGCGGATAATGTACAAATTGACAAATTCAAAGACCACAATCGAGGTAAAGGCTGCCCCTTGAGCAACGGCTATCCCCGCACTCTTTGTCAATAAATATACGAGGAGAACCATAGCGGCAAGCAGCACTCCAGAAATAAACATCTCTATCCATAATCGTCTATTAATAAGTGCGGATTGAAATACTCGTGGATTATATTTGAGAATGCCCTTCTCCGCGCGATCAAGCCCAAGGGCAATTGCCGGCAATCCATCAGTAACGACATTGATCCACAAAAGAATCGTTGCAGTAAGTACCAAATCTTGCAGGACAACAACCCCAAAAAAGACAACAAGTACTTCCGCAATATTGCAGGACAATAGATACACCACGAATTTACGAATATTATGAAAGATACCACGCCCTTCTTCAATTGCTGCGATAATGGTTGAGAACTTATCATCAAGAAGCACCATGTCTGAAGCTTCTTTGGCAACATCAGTTCCTGTTATTCCCATGGCAATACCAATATCAGCTTTTTTCAGCGCTGGTGCATCGTTCACTCCGTCTCCTGTCATTGCCACAATATGTCCCTTTTTCTGCAAAGCTTCAACAATCCGCATTTTGGTATTGGGATTTACCCGTGCATAGATACGAACAGTGGTGACTGCCTGAGCAAATGCAGCATCACTCATTCTATCAAGTTCGTCACCAGTGAGTGCGTCTCCCATAATTCCAATCTCATGAGCAACAGCTCTGGCTGTATCGATATGGTCGCCGGTAATCATATTGACTTGAATACCTGACTCCTGACAGGCAATGATTAATGGCTTTACTTCAAGTCGTGGTGGATCAATCATCCCTTGAATCCCCACAAACGTAAGCCCTGATTCTAGTTTTTCAACTTTTCCTTTTTGTGCAAGAAATTCTTTCTCTGAAATTAGTTTGGTGGCAAATCCTAACGTTCGAAGTGCTTGTGTTGAGAAGTCGTGTGTTGCTGCCATTATTTGTTTCTTTTCTTTATCAGAAACTCCACAATACGCAAGAAGTACCTCAGGAGCTCCTTTGGAATAGACAACATATCCCTCTTTTTGTTTAACAACAACCGTCATTCGCTTTCGTTCACTACTAAACGGAATCTCAAGCATTCGTTTGCCCACAACATCAGCAAGGCGAGCTTTCTTCGCGCTAACAATAAGTGCTGCTTCCGTGGGATCGCCTTTGACTTTGCCATCATTACTGACTGAGGCATTGTTACAAGCAAGACCTACTGCAAGCAGTCTGGTAAATGTTGCTCCTTCAATTTTTTTGGAATCGTTGTGGAACTCTCCTGTTGTTTCATAACCTACGCCTGTGACTTCATAGATTTGATTATCCATAAAGATCTTTCTGACAGTCATCTCGCCCTTGGTAAGCGTCCCTGTCTTGTCAGAACAAATAACATCAGTTGAACCAAGCGTTTCAACTGAATTTAACTTACGCACCAATGCATTTTTCTTCAGCATCCGCTGTGTTCCAAGAGCAAGAGAGATCGTAACAACCGCGGGAAGCCCCTCAGGAATAGCAGCAACGGCCAGAGCAACTGAGGCAATAAATGATTGGATAATTCGCTGCAGGAGAGGCAAATGAGTAAAGTCTTTGGCAAAAAACATAATAAAGACAAATACCACAGCACAAACACCCAAAATGATATAACCAATCGACTTGCCGATTTGATCAAGCCGTTTCTGAATTGGCGTTGGTTCATCCTGAGTATTGGCAACATCTTTGGCGATTTTACCGATTTCTGTTGCGTCACCAGTGGTAATAACCATGCCTGTACCTCGTCCACTAGTAATAGCTGTTCCTGCAAACAGCATGTTTTTTTGATCAGCAAGCTGTTTCGTATCGCTTAAGGCTTCTACTTGTTTATTAACCGAGGTGGACTCACCCGTAAGTGAAGATTCGTTCACTTGTAATGAAATCACTTCAAGCAAGCGAATATCTGCGGGTACTTTGACGCCCTCTTCCAAAAGGATGATGTCCCCTGGAACTAAACTACTCACAGGAACTGTTGCTTCTTTTCCATCTCGACGTATCTTTGCATTGTAGGCAAGAAGTTTCTTTAAGGATTCAATTGCACGTTCTGCTTTAAATTCTTGGAAGAATCCAAGAACCGTAATCATAAGAACAATAGCAAGAATAAGTCCTGCTTCAATGAGGTCTGAGGGATCTTTGCCGCCAAAGTAGTAAATAAAGACAATAACAAGCGCTGAACCAATTAAGATAAGCGTTAACGTATTCTTAAACTGCTCCAAATAAAGCGCAAGTGGTGAGACTTTCTTTTTTGCAGTCAGTTGATTTAGTCCATACTGCTGGAGCCGATGAGTTGCTTCTTTCTCTGATAAACCATGCTCGCTGGTTTGTAAATCACGAAAGAGCTGTTCTGATGAGAGCCGATAGGCGGGAAGATTTTGCATCCTTCCTTTACTATAGAAGAACACATTGCTCTTTGACAAGAGAAAAGAATGACTTTAGAATCAGGGAAGTGAATAAAGAGCTTCCTGAACAATTTATCAAGCGGCTACAACAGATGTACACTCCTGCTGAATTTGCGCAAGTAATTCGTGCTATGTCTCATCTACCACAAACAACGTTTCGAGCAAACACATTGAGGATCATGGCTGATGCATTGCAGAAACAACTTGAGCAAGAAGGATTTACGATGGAATCTATTCCGTGGTACACCGATGCCTTTGTGCTTACCAATAAATCACTCAGGGAACTTACCGAAACACAAAGCTACGCGCAGGGACTTCTCTACATTCAAAATCTTTCCAGTATGATTCCAGCTCTCGTTCTTGACCCCAAACCAGACGAAATGGTACTTGATCTCACCGCTGCTCCGGGAAGTAAAACGACCCAAATTGCAACGCTTATGAACAATACAGGTAAGATTGTAGCAAATGATATCAGCAGACCCCGATTGTACAAGTTGCATGCAAATTTAAAAATGTATGGGGTGACCAATACGATTGTCGCAAACATCCCAGGACAAACATTGTGGGAAAAATATCCTGAGCAGTTTGATAAAACAATTGTTGATGCTCCATGCACCATGGAGGGAAGGATCAGACCAGCAGAGCCTAAAACATATAAAGATTGGTCTGTCAAAAAAATCAGAGACTTAGCAATTAGGCAGCAATATCTTCTCAGATCAGCTGTCTCTGCCACCAAAGTTGGAGGTACTATCGTCTACTCTACCTGTACGCTTTCTCCAGAAGAAAATGAAGGAGTAATTAATTGGCTTTTGAAAAAGGAGGGAGATGCAATTCGTATCGAACCAATCGAAATACCCGGTCTTGTCATGCAACAAGGAATAACGTTCTGGAATAAAGACTTCAATCCAGAGGTGAGTAAAACAAGAAGAATCTTTCCGACTGAATCATTTGAAGGATTTTTTGTGGCAAAAATTACGAAGCTAAAATCGACGCTAAATCTTAAACAACTTCCCGACAAGTATTCCAATCGCCGTAGTCGCTCCACCAAGAAGAAGCATTTCTAAGGCACTATGCCAGGGATTAACCTTTACCCATTTTGCTTTAAGATATCCAAGAAGAAATAAACCAGCTAATGAAAATATGATGCTAAGCGTTGTTGAAAGAGGTAATGAAAAAAGAATGATTGGTGTTAGCGGCACAAGCCCACCCAAAAAATAGGAAAGAAACATAAGCCCTCCACCAACGAACAAATTATCGGTATGCTTGCCCGTCGTGTCCATCTGATGAACTGATTTCTCACTCATGTACTGTCCAACTCCCATGGAAAGGGCTTCAACCGTAATTGTCACCACTCCTGCCAAGATAATAAGCGGCTTATCACTCGATCCGGCAGCAACACCGACAATAACACCTGTCGTTGAAACAAGCGCATCTTGAAAACCAAAAATAATACTTCGAAGATAATCTTCGTGAATTTGCTTTGTCATACCCTTACTATACGATTAATGCCCATGATAAATCAAGACCAGCTTGCGCATGCTCTAGACTAATAGTATAATCAGGCATCATCTATGAGCAAAGAACACTTTGGCAGAACTAGAGAACAACTAAAACAAGCACTTTTTACCGCACATCTTGACCCAAAACAGCCAGTAAAAGAACATGTTAAAACACTTGTGGGGAAAGGAGAAACAAAACGTGATAGATTTGTCGCAGCTGTTCATGTAACAACTACCGCTATAGATAAGATATTACAAAGTGAGAGTGAAGCCGCAATGTACCACTTTCTCTATAATAAAACACAGATGCCTTTTGAAAAAGGCATTACTCCCCACTTGATTGGTGCTGGAAGAGAAAATTGTGCTTTTCTTATTACTCCAGAGAGTGGCTCACCCGTTGTAATCAAAATGCATATGTTTTCTATTGGTGAATCGGTAAGTGAACAATTAGCACAAGGACAACGACTTAAAACAATGCATACAAAAATTACCGAATGGTACAAAGAGGTAGATGGTTTTGTTGTACCGAGTCAATTCTTTATTGGAAACTTACCCTATAGGGACGAGCCTGCATTGGGAATAGTACAACCATATATTGCAAACTGTAGAGGCGTTTTTGATGATTTTACTTATAAAGAAGTTACGTCCTTACTTAAAGAAGATCGTCAATTACAAAATGACTTTAGAGCAATTACCAATACGACATTTCGACTTCTTGACGAATCCGGAGAAACCGTCGATTTTGCTGGAAAGAATAACTTGTGTATCACAAAAAGTACAGATGGATCGCATCGGTTTGTGCTTATTGACTCATGTCGAACATATAGCCTTACGCAACTAAAGAAAAAAGCAAGTATGAGACACTTCCGTACGAAGATTGACCATCGAACGAATCAATTACGAACCATGAGAAATGCAATCGACTATGGTTAGTTGAATGAACTATTCAACAACTAATGTGCCTTTCATCCCCATTTGACGATGCTCACCAACGCTGCAATAGAATTCAAATGTACCAACTTTGCTTGGTGTGAATTCTACGGTTGCAGTTTCCCCATCTTTAATAACATCAGTTTTGACACCTAGTTCATCGATATTGAAATCATGCATACCTTGTGCATCCGTAAAGGTAAGCTTTACCTTTTCGCCTTTCTTGACGGTAATTGTATTGGGCTTGAAGTAGTAATTGCCTCCTTCAACTGCAACGGCAACTGTCTGTCCATTAACAGATCCTGACGCGGATGTTGTTGATGGTTCTTGCATCGAGGTTGGCTGTGTTGCTGTGCTTGTTGTTGGAGTTACTGCTATTTGCCCAGAGTTTTGAGCTTGTTGTGTCCCTGACCAAATTGCCCAACCAACAACAGCAAGAATGATAACAACGACAATGCCGAGTAAAGGATTAAATGACTTTTTTTCTTCTGTGTTTGCTGTCTCTTCCATAGTCACCTCCTTCTTTGGGTCGCCGAAGTTCTGCTTTGCAGAACGAAGGTGCCTCCTTGCCAAAGCCCGCCTAGTCAGGCTTCGCTTCCATAATATACTACCAGAAATACCTCTTATGAGCAAATTTTTTGCCTTCTTCCCAATGACAAATCCCTTTAGTATAATCATCCCTAAGCCCCGGTCGTAGACTCTCAAATTATTATGCGTATCTTGTTGCGTTTTATTTTTTGCTGCTTTGTTGTGCTTGTTTTTATTGAAAACATGCTCAAGAAGGGTCTTGCAAAAATAGTGCTATTCTTTAAAAAACCAAAACGAAGGCGAGGACGAATGCCGCTCTCTGTTAAATTCTCACGAGCAAAAGTATGGTATATCCTTCTCGGCATTTTCGTGTCTTTCTTTTTCCTATTCTTACCGCTTGTCTTCGTTGTCTTTCTTCAAGATTTACCTACTCCCGAGCAATTAGTATTCAGACAGATTCCACAAACAACCAAAATATATGATCGCCACAACATCCTACTCGCGGAGATTTACACACAACAAAATAGAACAATGATACCGCTTGCTGATGTACCTAAATCTTTGCAAGAAGCAACACTTGCCATTGAAGATAAGCATTTTTATGAGCATCCTGGCGTTGATTTCATCTCTCTCATCCGAGCACTTAAAGAAACAATCATCAATAATAATCCCCAAGGAGGATCCACAATCACCCAGCAACTGATCAAATCATCTCTGCTTACACCAGAGCGGAGTATTACACGAAAGGTAAAAGAAGTCGTCCTCGCATTTTGGGCTGAGAGAATCTATACAAAAGAACAAATCCTAGAGATGTATTTTAACCAAGTTCCCTATGGAGGAACCGCTTATGGCGTTGAAGCAGCAGCAGAAACGTACTTTAATAAATCAGTTAGACAATTAACACTTGCTGAAAGTAGTTTTCTCGCCGGCCTCACAGCAGCACCAAGTGTGTATTCTCCTTATGGCTTGACCCCAACTGCTTGGAAAACACGACAACGAGAAGTACTGCACAATATGGTTAAACTGAAATACATCTCTCAAAAGCAAGCCGATGCGGCAGCCAAAGAACCACTCTTCTTCAGAGAACAACAACAGTCACTCCATGCACCGCACTTTGTTGAGTATGTAAAGCAACAACTCATTCAAACATATGGCATTACAGCCGTTGAAAAAGGTGGCTTACAAATCATAACCACCCTTGATCTGCCAACAGAGGAAATGGCCGAAAAAATTGTCAGGGATGAAGTAGAACGATCACGGTATCTTAGTGTATCCAATGGAGCAGCACTTATTACTGATCCAAGGAAAGGAGACATCTTGGCAATGGTGGGCAGTCATGACTTCAATGATCCTGAAAGTGGCAACGTAAATATTGCAACGAGTCGTAGGCAACCTGGATCATCAATTAAAGTAGTAACCTACAGTGCCGCCTTGCAACACGGCATGACACCAGCAACCATGCTTGATGATACGCCAGTATCGTATCCGCTAACTGATGGGCAAGTCTATTCTCCAGTAAATTATGACGGCAATTATCGCGGGCGAATTCCACTCCGAGACGCACTTGCGAATTCCCTTAATATCCCGGCTATTAAAACACTTGATGCTATTGGTATTCCCACGATGGTTGCTCTTGCCAAAGATATGGGTGTTACCTCATGGGGAGATCCAAAAGAC
>JAHFKF010000054.1 GCA_023245475.1 Candidatus Levyibacteriota bacterium | reverse complement strand
ATATAGAACATAATATGCTGTATAGATATTATTAGAATTAAGAACACCTAAATGGTTAATATGCTTTGTATACAGTCGGATACGATCTCGTCCTCCATAGTAAGAGCGGGTAACATTTTTCATAATACCGCCCCAATCATGATAGATAATTGCATCTTTTGTATGGCGAATCTTGTATCCTTTTCTACGAGCTCTTATGCAAAAATCAGAATCCTCACAACCCTCTAAATGTTCATCAAAGTATCCTACTTTTTCAAAAACTTCTTTTGCAATTGCGATATTCATCGTTTCACATTCTTCTCGATACTTACCATATTGCTCCTCTTTATGAATAAAGCTTTTGCCAAACGGACGGCACGCACCTGAAACAATTAATTCTCCTTTTTTCTGTATCGGACTAATCAGGTGCGCCAACCAATCAGTATCAGGAATACAATCTGCATCGATAAACACAATAATATCTCCCTTGGCGGATTTAATTCCCATGTTTCTTTGTTCTGCATAGGTTTTTTTATGAAGTAGTGGGGGGAAATCTAACCAAGTAACATATGGATATTTTAGTCGTATTTCATCTAAAGAGCCTTTTGATGCATCCACAACAATAATCTCCTTTTGTTCAGGAGATTTGATTGTTGCTAATTTAGCAAGTAATGCTTCAATCCTCGGATCATTCTTTACAATAATAATTATAGAAATCATATGTTTTTCAAAATACTATCTGTTTTGTTTATTTGTTTTTCCCAAGAATATTTTTCAACTGCCTGACTATAACCGTTATTACCTAAACGATTTTGTAATTTTTTATCACTGACAACTTCTAATATCTTTTTAGCTAACGACGTTACATCCTTTGGAGGAATTAGATAGCCCGTTTCATTCTCTATAATAACAAAGGGCACACCTCCAACATTTGTCCCAATCACAGGCTTCTTGGCAGCACCGGCTTCAATAAGTACCATACCAAAGCCTTCTGCATTACTGACTGTTGGCAAGACCACTACATCAGATAATTTATAATACGCAACTAGATCAGGATCTTCAACGGATGTTTTAAATACAATATTATCTTCAATCCCCATCTTTTGCGCCATGTCTTTATACTCAGAAATCATATCTCCTCGACCAATAATCAATAATAAAATATTTGGGATATCTTTCTTAACAGTTGCTATCGCTTCAATGAGGTAATTGAGCCCTTTATGTAAATGCGTTTTATCAAGTTGTCCAACAAACATCACAACCTTCTTATCTTTATACTCTTGAATAAGATCCGGTTTGGGATTGATCGAATCATAAAACGGCACATCAACCCCAGGAGGAACAAGCTGGACTTTCGCAGCAAACTTTTTAAGGAAGAGCGATCTCTTGGCATAAAAGTCAGAGGTCGCGATAATCGTGGTGGCAAGCTTTCCTGTTGCAAAACCAAATAATTGATAGTAGATTTTTATACAGAGACTAACAAGTAAACTACTTTTTACTACATCATTATGATACGTTAATACGAACGGAATCTTTGCTTTTGTTGAAGCACGAGCTGTAACATCCGAAATGAAGGGCACAGGAGTATGAGCGTTAATACAATCAGGCATTTCTGATTTGATAATCGTTGCTATGGCAAAGTACCACAATGGATTTACCGGAGTATTAGATAATTTAAACCAATACGGAAGTCTATATATTTTAAATCCATTGAGCATCTCTTCTTTGTACTTCTTTTCTTCATGATTTGAAGTTACAACTACAATTTCCCATTTATATTTTTTGTGCAGCCCCTGACTTATATGGTAAGCATAATTTTCCAACCCTCCAAGTTTGGGATAAAAATAAGGAGTAACAACAAGTAATTTCATGATAAATAAACCTCCTCTGCTTTTAGTGTAATGGATTTCCAGTCATACTGTTTAACGGACTCTGCAATCTCTGTTCTATTATGCTTTTTCTTTAGAACTTCCTTGATTGTTTTTGCCAACTCATTCTTCGCAAAGAAATAACCATTCTGACCTTCTTTTATCAAATCTTTCGTAGCATTATCACTATGAAGTGTTGTAATAACAGGAAGACCACAACTATTTGCTTCAAGAGCGACGATGCCAAATCCCTCTCTGGTGGACGGAGAGACGAATACCTTTGATGATTTAAACAACGCATAGAGCTGGTCATGTGTGGAGAAAAAGTCATACAGCCGAATATTTTCTTCAAGTTTTAATTCCTTAATTAAATGTCTAAGGCTTTGCTTTTCTGGACCTTCACCAATAATGATTACTTTTATCGTTGGGAAATCTTTTGTAAGGCGTGGCACTGAGCTAATCAATTGATCCACATGTTTATTCGCAAGCAGTCTTCCCGCAAAAATAATATCGGACAGTTCTTTTGCTGGTTTTATTGAAACGATGTGTGAGTAATCAATCCCATTAGGTACGACGATCATTGGCTTTTTTACTTGTAATTCTCTCTGTAGTTTTCTTTTGGTATGCTCTGATACAGCAACAATTTTATCTGGCAAGCGAGCACTTACCCATTCAACCAAGAATGCAAGATTACCCAATAATCCTAAGTACGACACCCAGTATTTCCTTCCCCATACTTCGTGCCAGGTAACAATCATCTGCTTTCGCTTAAACCAGGTAATAAGTCTTGTGGGAAATAATACCAAGTGTGGCATATGATCAACATCAAGCACATCAAATTTTTCATTAACTAGCTTAAAACATGACAACGCAAAGAAGAACGCTTGACTTATTGATCTCCTGTCACCTGAATAGAGTGGGTATAAGGGGCTGATTGCCTTTAGAACAACACCGTTTTCCAAAAGGGTATCATTGTCCCCTTTCCACCATTTCATACAGTAGATGGTAACCTCATGACCACGACGGGCAAGCTGTGTCGTAAGTTCATAGATTCGTTTTTCCTTCCCACCTTTATTGTACGGATAAATGGCATCTGATACGAAGGCTATATGCAACTGCTTAACTGATTGAAGTTGTTGTTTCATAAGAGGTAATTATTAGAAGGATTCTGAAAATGTTTTAAACGGAAATTTGGTTGGAATTTGTTTCTCAGGTTTCCACGTAAGATTTTTGATTAATGTATAAAGAATTTTAAAACCATCACTAAAAGCTTCTATCTTTGATTGCCCTACTCGTTCATCATATGTAATTGGCACAGAGTACATCTCAAATCCAATTTTACTCATTTTGGTAATCATTTCCATCTCAATAGCAAAGCCTTCTGACTCGAGATGTGGATGTAATTGATCAACCACTTCTTTCTTCCAAGCGACAAATCCACTTAGAAGGTCAGTTGTGTTTGCCCCATAGAATTGTCTTACAAGGAATGTATATCCCCAGTTTGCGATTCTATTTTGCAACTTTAACGAATTGCCTTTTACCTTACCACCCAAACGAGAACCAATGACTACGTCACAAAAATTACTAATTAATGGCTCAATAAGTCGTGGGATTTCATGAGCTTTGTAGGTATCATCGCCATCAAGCATAACAACTATATCAGTATTTCGACTAACCGCTCTAAAACCAGTTTTTAAGGCATTTCCTTTCCCTTTCTTCTTTTCTCTGATAACAGTGACCTTTCGCTTCCGAGCAACGTAAGCCGTCTTGTCAGTAGAGTTATTATCAATAACAATAATTTCGGTCAGGTAACCCAACTGAGACAGAAATGCTGTAGGAACAGCATCAATTACTTTACCAATACCCTTCTCTTCGTTATAACATGGAATTAAAATAGTAAGTTTATTCGCTATATTCATTTCGTTGCCTCCGCCCAAAAGCTGATGTGTTGATCTTTATTAATTAAATTCACTACAAAGCGACTTCTCTTAAGTACATCATTTACCACAAAAGTCCTGCTAATCGTTTTATAGCCATCTTTCTTTATAAAAACATTTCCTTTATCTAACATTAATTTATCTTTCCCCAAATCTACATAAAACTCATAAGGATAATTCATATCTCTATTCTCCAGGTTGTGGATGGTAAATCTGAAAGAGTACTGTTCGGAAACTGTAAGAGTATGGGGTAACTTTGTATGATCTTCAAAGTAGAGCTCGGTAAACGTCTCAGGCTTAACTGTTGTAGCAAGCGTAATCGTATTTTTTATCTGAGGATTTGAACGAATAGCAATAACTCCTACAATTACTAATTCAATAGCAAAAATAAAGAAAAGGAGATATGACGCAAGTTTGATATAATTTTTTTTGTTTGTTGGTTTATTCTCCATTTTTTGACTCCTCGCACAGTCCTATAATCTGCAATTGCTCATTTCCCCAAGGTTTAATTTAAAGTCTTAGAGTAATTGTTATATACCACAACTAAGTATAACTAGTCAATACTTAGCTCTAGTCTAGATTGGCTAGCTCTGTCCGGATAAGAATTAATTGTAACACGTTAAACATACCTTTGCCAAACTCATCCTTTACATCTTTTAATTCATCTAGATTGGCAAAATTGATACTATATGATATAGTTGAGTATTATGTCAAAAGAAAACAGCAGCTATCAACCCGAACAAACACGCACTCCGAAAGAATACCGTAATAAAATCTATTTTTTAAAACAGTTTAATACTGCGGAAGTATTACCAACAGGAGCAAATCAAAAATTGATGGAGAATCCACTGACTATTGCAACAAACAGTGAGAGACTGAGACAAGAACCTATACCTAAAGCTCTCTCTTTGCAGAACTCAGATGACCCATTTCATTGGCAGACGGAAGCCCAGCGCTTGGCAACAACAATCATGCAAGACACAAAACAACCAGATATGGTTGATCTTTTGTGTGGATTACGAGAAGGTTATAGAACTATAGGAAACTGGATTATAGACCAGCCTGCTTCCCCAGCTCTTGGAAAACGCATAAACCAACTGTCAATAGCATCTGTACAACACCTTATCTATAAATTCCATACCCTTTCTCTTAGAGATTTTACAGAATTTAATCTTTCAAAAGAATATCAAAAGGTCTTTGATACAGAGTTCTCAGAATGGACAGCTCTTGCTGGACCAGTATTAGCTAATAGATTTGAAATAGGAAATCTTATTGAAGCAGGAGAATTAATGACACCCCAAAATATCAAGCAAGAAACTAAATATAATAAGCCATTACACCCAAAAGAACTGAATAAACTCAACAATGCAGCTGCAGATACCATTGAAAGACTGCATCTCTTAAAAGCTTATGGTATTTCTTCTTTTGAGGTTGATGGTAATAAGATTGGTTTACCTTGGGATATTGCAGTAGTTCCCCCTATTGAACCTTTAATGACTGGGGATAATGTTTCTCTGGACAATTATGCTTCTGGTGCAGTTGCAGATTTTATGTTCTTAAAACCGAACCCTGAGAGAGCTAATACCCTATTTGAAACGAGAAGGAGTGAAGATCCTAAGGTAACAAATATCTCAATAGGAGGGCAGCCATCTGAAATGAGATTTAGATTACATGACAATGGACAAATTTCACATGGACATATGTATCATAATATTCCCAGTGATTTAACTGAAGATGCATTTAATGATTATTTTGCTCCTCATGCATTCGCGCAACTTCGAGGATTATTTATTGCACTAGCTTTTGATGCTCTTGTCCCTACCGAAGTCATCTCAGGACAACACGTACGAGGAAGTGTAGCAAGTAACTTTGATAACAACCCTAACGATCCCTCCCACAAACAAATTACTGATCTATTATTACAACGAGCAAAAGCACTAAGAACCGCAAATGTCAATGAACGTAATCGTGAACCGAGAGGGTGGTCAGCTCCTCAATCTCCAGTAAGAGGTTATATAAAAAGGCTTCCTGAAGGAACAAAAGCTCGCCCACAAGCAGAACATGAAGCAAGGGAGTACTACGAGAGTATTAACGTGCGATTTGATGGACTACCAGAAGGTTATAATTTTACAAAACCACATACTAGAGGTACTGACCAAGAACGAGTTCCTTATCGAAAAGCCAAATTTCGAAAGGATTCGGCAACAGCAGTCTTCTTGAAAGAGCAACAATAAACTCGTACAATACCACTACATGGAATTCAAACGAACAGATTATCTGAAGTTACCCACCAAATCTGGCGTGTATCGATTTTATGACAAACATAAAACGATTCTTTACGTCGGCAAAGCAAAGGATCTCAAATCCCGTGTGTCGTCGTACTTTGCAAATCCCCAAGTGCTTCTCGGAAAGACCAAAGTGCTTGTCTCGCAAATCGAAACGATCCAAATAACTATCGTCGAATCAGAACTTGAAGCTCTTCTACTTGAAGCTTTTTATATTAAACAATACAAACCCAAATATAACATCATGCTCAAGGATAACAAGATGTATGTGCGGATTCGGATTACAATTAAAGATACCTATCCGAAAGTACTTCTTGCCCGAAAAGAAGATGACAAGAATTCTGTTTACTTTGGCCCCTATCCCCAGTCCAACGCAGTCAGGCTGGTTCTTAAAACAATCCGTAAGATCTTCCCCTATCAATCAGTCCTTAACCATCCCAAACGCATCTGTCTCTACAACCATTTGGGGCTTTGCCCTTGCCCTCCCATGTTTGATTCACCAGAGTTAAGAAAAACCTATCGTAAAAATATCGGGGGCATTATCCGTATGCTTGAAGGCGAATCGCAAAAGATCATGAAAGAACTCACCAAAGCTCGAGGCAAAGCAAGTAAAGCCGAAGACTATGAAGAAGCTCTCAGTTTGCAACGAAAGATCAATGCCCTAAGCATCGTAACAACACCCTTTCATAAACCAGTTGAATATGACGTAAATCCAAACCTTCGCATTGATCTACGACAGCAAGAGCTTGATGATTTGAAGGAAGTATTAAATAACGCATTCCCTCAGTCCCCCTTTATCAAAGGGGGTAAGGGGGATTTTATAACAAAGCTTGATCGTATCGAATGTTATGACAATTCAAATATCCAAGGTACCAATGCTACCTCTTCGATGGTAGTACTAACCCATGGCGAAATTGATAAATCCCAATATCGTAGATTTAAAGTTAAAAGAGAATGGCAAAAAGACCCAAAAAACGAATTGCCAAATGACTTTGCCATGATGAAAGAAGTACTCAAGCGCCGCTTCACGCACGTTGAATGGGACTTTCCAGATTTGGTTATCGTTGATGGTGGCAAAGGCCAAGTCTCAGCGGCAATGGAAGCACTTGAAGCCAGAGGAGTTACTGTCCCACTGATTGGTCTTGCCAAACGCGAAGAGACCATTGTGATACCAACAAGCAATGTCATTGCGAGGAGGAACGACGAAGCAATCCCAAAAAAAAGATTGCCACGCTCTCTTCGTTCGCTCGCAATGACAAATAAACAGGAACGAAGCTTTACTGAAGTCCTTCTTCCCAAAGATCGGCCTGCAATTAAACTGATCACTCGCATCAGGGATGAAGCTCACCGATTTGCAATTACCTATCACAGAACACTAAGAAGTAAAAGTGCGTTACAATAACACTACACTTTCTCAACGAGGATCATATTGGTGGTACCACTTTGACCAAACGGCATTCCTGCTGAAATCACATAATTATCATCTTTCTCAAGACACAGAATTCGGTTTGACTTTGCCATTTCCTTGGCAGCATCAAGCATGTGATCAAAATCTTTGGTGTAAGGGATAAGGTACGGATGTACTCCCCAGACAAAGTTAAGATTGCGGATGATGTTGGCATCAGGAGAAAGAGCAATCACGGGTTGATGATGACGATGACGTGAGATTCTTCGTGCAGTGATGCCACTCTGAGTAAACGCAATGACCAGCTTCGCATCAATTCGCGAAGCAATTTTTCCAACGCTATCACTAATAGCATTGGGGATTGTTCCTTCTTCTTGATAATCATACGGAGGAAGATGTTTCACCGCTTCATCAATGATCTTGACCATCATTTGCACTGTCTCTACAGGGAATTTCCCTTCAGCAGTCTCAGCAGAAAGCATTACAGCATCTGTCCTGTCAAGAATCGCGTTGGATACATCAGTCACCTCTGCACGAGTTGGAATTGGTTTACTGATCATTGATTCAAGCATTTGAGTCGCGGTAATAACCGGCTTGGCACGTTTAACACACAAATCAATGAGCTGCTTTTGGATATGTGGTACTTTGGCAATCGGCACTGCAAGACCGAGATCTCCCCGAGCAACCATCAACCCATCTGCTACGTCAAGAATAGACTCGGCATTGGCAACACCATTTGCAGTCTCAATCTTGGCAATAAGCATCACCTTACTGTCTTTGGGAAAGAGCTTTTTCACTTCTAACACATCAGATGCGTCTTGAACAAATGAAATAGCTAAGGCATCAGCTTTGTTTTCAATTGTTGCTTGAATCCATGCTTTGTCTTTTTCCGATACACCAGCAGTACTTAGACTTATTCCTTCTGCTGAAAACCCTTTCTTTGGTTTAAGATGTCCTCCGACAAGCACTTCAGCCGTGGCAGTATCTTTGTCTTTATGGGTAATAACCAACTTAATCGTCCCGTCATCGATAAAGACTTCAGCTCCCACCTCTAGAATATCAATAATTGAAGGATGATTTAATCCGCAGCCCTCTTTATTGCCTATGGTAATATGCTTACTAACAACAAACGTTTGTCCTTTTTCAAGATTCGTATTGTGCTCCATATCACTAATACGAATCTTAGGACCTGGCAAATCCCCCATGATCGTCAGGGGTCTATCGAGTGCTTTTTCTGCTTCACGAATCCATTTCGTTCGCTCAATAGCTTCTTCCTGTGTGGCATGAGAATAGTTGATACGAAACACATCAACTCCAACTTTTGCAAGTTCAAGAATCATTTCTGTGGTATGTGTGGCTGGACCAACAGTTGCAACGATTTTTACTGGTTTTACTTTCATAATAGAAAGTATACTCTCAACTGATATTTTTAACAAGCTCTAAAGAAATTATCTCATTATCCCGCCCCAAGACAATTGCCACTGCGTCAATCCGCATGAGCTCGGGAAGATTCCGATGTGTCTGTTTATAAAACTGGGCAGTCTTGATAAGTGCTCGAAGCTTCCAAGGAGTAATTGCTTCAAGCGGTGTGCCAAATTCCCATGAACGCCTTGTCTTTACTTCAATGAAGGCAAGAGTAGCTTGCCCTGAGGTATCTGAAGGGTCGATAGCAATAATATCCACCTCTCCCCCGCGAATATGAAAGTTACGCTCTAAAATCTGAAATCCTTGCTTCTCTAAATAATCAACAGCAAGTTTCTCTCCC
>JAHFKF010000053.1 GCA_023245475.1 Candidatus Levyibacteriota bacterium | reverse complement strand
CACTACGACAAAAATTTCATTATCTTTTATCTGCAAGTTACTATCTTATTGGGGTTCGAGATTTAATCTTAATGCTTGCTCCATTGCCATATCTCTTTTGGGGTGTTTCATTAATTACTGCAAATACATGGCAATATTTAGCATTCGTATATGGACCATTGTTTGTCTATAACTTTATTTTGTACACGGTTCTTTTCCGACACCCTATTAAAAGTTTGGTATTAGATATCGCATCTTTCCCTGTGTTTGTCGCTGCTTTCTTTTCAAGTGTTCTTAAAAAGGAACTAACATTTATTGTAACGATCAAAAAATATGAAAAAGAAAATCCATTTGCTGTCTACAAATTACAAATTTTTGTAACTCTCTTATTACTTCTTGGAATATCTGTTGGTCTTCAAAGACCACTAACAAATCCAGGTATTTTCTTAAATTACTTTTGGGCAATATTTGATGTAACTATTTTAAGTCTTGGATTCTATTTAATCGTCCGAGAGAATTACAACACCAATGTTATTGAAAAAGGCATACTGTTCTTCCCACAAGCGTCCCTAGCTATTATTAAATCAATAAGTCGGGTTCTAATCCCACGAAAAAGTTTCTATGGAATTATTTTTATTCTTACGGTGTTGACTATCGCTTATTACACACCTGCTATCAATGCACTGGCAAATAGAAACAGTACACAAGAAATTACTCCATCAACACAAAATCAAGAATTACTAGTTCCATCTCATGGCGCTTACTATGGATATTATAATTCTGCTCTTAACAACCGTCCTGAAGATCCTCAAGTAGAACTAGTCGAAGGAGAAAAAGCATCACTTACTATGTTTTATCAAGATTGGACAAATAACAAAAAATTTGATAAAGCCTTTTTAAACGAACTCTCATTACGAAACTATATACCTGTTATTACATGGGAACCCTGGGATGCCAAGAAAAAGAATGTTGCCGAAGCACAAGAAGAGAGTATTACCCCAGAAGCGATTATTGATGGGAAGTATGATGCTTTTATCCATGAATGGGCACATGATGCAGCCGCTTACAAAAAACCATTTTTCCTTCGTTTTGCTCACGAAATGAATGGCAACTGGTATCCATGGGGAGATACTGACCCGACTGTTTATCGAGCAATGTGGCAACACGTTCACACTATCTTTGTAGAAGAAGGTGCAACAAATGTTATCTGGGTTTGGTCTCCTAATAACACTGATGAATTGGGAAATTATGACTCTATTCTTTCTTATTATCCTGGAAATGAATATGTTGATTGGATTGGTATTAGTGCATTTAACTGGGGAGCAAGCGATAATACAAGATGGACAAATTTTACAGAAATGATTGCAAACACCTATAAAGAATTAGATAAAATCAACAAACCAATTATGATCACGGAAACATCTTCAGTAAGTACAGGCGGAGATAAAAAAATGTGGTTTCATGATATGTTACAGTCTTTAGAGATATTCCCTAAGATAAAAGCAATTATTCTCTTTAATGAAGATATCGAGGGTGCTGATTTTGGACTAAATTCAGGACAAAGCTTTCAAAGTATCGTACAAGAGAATATTATAAAAAATTCCTACTTTATCAAAAATCCTCAGTTTAAAAAGTAATCTCTTTTCTACGGAGCTGAACCATTGTCAAATAAACAAAGACTGTGTATTATAGAATGTGTCATGTTCACGGTTATCAAAGCAGATAAAAAGACAGAACCCTTTAGTGAAGAAAAAGTTATTGCCTCTATCAAACGTGCTCGCATCCCAGAAACTGTCCAAGCAGACGCACTGAACCATGTAAAGACAAAACTCTATGAGGGAATCACCACTCAGGAAATTTACCACCACATTTTAGAATTTCTTGATAAAACACCCCATCAATATAATAAATCCCGTTATAGCCTTAAAGAAGCAATTATGACCCTTGGGCCAAGCGGCTATCCCTTTGAAGACTATGTGGGAAAGCTACTTGAGGAAATGGGATATAAGACTCGAGTGAGACAAATCTTAAACGGCCGATGTGTTACCCATGAAATTGATGTTGTAGCCGAGAAAGACAATAAAACCGCCATCATTGAAGCAAAGTTCCACAATAGCCCTGGAACCCGCTCAGATGTCCATGTAGCGCTCTACACACAGGCACGCTTTGAAGATGTACAGGTACGCAACAAGATTGATGAAGTATGGCTTGTGACTAATACAAAATCAACTGTAGATGCCAATACGTATGCACAATGTATCGGCATGAAAGTAATCAGTTGGGATTTCCCGGAACGACAAGGACTTCGAGAAATGATTGAAGAAACACGACTCTATCCAATCACCATGCTAACCTCTCTTTCTCAGTCCAATAAAATGACCTTGCTCAATAATCATATCGTCTTATGCAAGCAGATCCAGAAAGATAATACACTCCTGACAGTGCTACCACTGACGAAAGATGAACGAGATGCACTTCTCGCTGAAATTGCTTTCCTTTCCTCATAAAGTTCTTACACATAGCTCATCCAGTTCTTACGCCTTGCTACTACACTGTACCTATGAAGGGAGGTGAACATCAATGGAAATAATTTTATGGATCGTCTTTGGTGCATTTATCGGTTGGATCGCATCAATGGTTATGGGAACTGATGCACAACAAGGAACCCTGATGAATATTATAGTCGGTATTATTGGCGCTGCTATCGGAGGATTTTTAATGAATATGCTCGGACAGACTGGTGTCACCGGATTTAATTTCTACAGTTTCTTTGTCGCTTTACTTGGATCAGTAGTGCTCTTGTGGCTCTACCGTATGCTCACACACAGAAGTATTTAAGAGACATACCCTCCTTTCGGGAGCAGGAACCGGGGGAGGGTATCACCGTGGGAGACTTGAGCGATAACCATTGGGTACTGTTGTCAACTTATCAGCATATAAAAGGAAACCGTTACGGATGGTATGATTACCAAATTTGGTATTGATGGCATCAACAGTTGCAGTTAGTCGTTCTTGTTTTTGGTCAGAGAGAAATAATGAGCGAGATAAATGACTTGCGTCTTCAAGACCTCCTGTCCAAATCGAAATTTGCCGTACATATTCAGGAAGCTTTGGTGTGAGCGAAAGTAATAAATCAAATAATTCTTTCCCCGTATCAATATGTCGTCCTAACGTATATCTCGTATGCACTCGTGTACTGCCACCAAGATAAATACCAACAGTTTTTGCTTTTTTTCCAAGCCTTCGTAACTTACTTGTTACTTCCTCACACAACTCATAGATCGTTTGTAAAATTTTACGCTCATCATATTCATTGTGTGGCAAACAATATTGTCTTCCCACTGATTTGATTGGTTCCCAATATTCATACGAAATCACAGGTCTCATGTCTCGTGCTTGCCCAACATCATAAAGAAATCGTCCCTGGACGTCACCAAATTCCGCAGTCAAAGAGTGAAGAGGAACAAAGTGTAATTGCCATGGCGTTTTAATACCCATTGCAGATAATCTCTTACTAAAACCTCGACCAATGCCACAAATATCAGTAAGCTTTGCAGCCTGATATACCTGCCAGACATTGCTTGGAGAAATACGCATTATGCCATTTGGTTTCTTCATACCAGATGCAAGTTTAGCAAGGAGTTTATTGTGTGCAACACCAACAGATGCGGTGATGTGTTCGCCAAGTTCATCTTTGAGACGCTTTTTAAGATTAGCGATTAGCTGTTCTGTAGTGCCAAAAAGACGGGAAGAATATGTGACGTCTATAAAAACCTCATCTATGGAAAAGATTTCAATGGTGGGTGAGAATTTTTTGCAGATCTCAAGGAACTGCTGACTTACTTCCCAATAACGGACGAAGTTCGCCGCAACAAATTGCATGGTGGGACAAATTTTAAGCGCATCATGGGTACGAGAAGGGGAGCCAATCCCTAATTGCTTTGCTTCACGACTTGCCGCAATGATACAGGTACGACCGTTGGTTGAGGTAACACCAATAGGCTTATGGGCAAGGGACGGATGATCTTGCTGCTCTACACTGGCATAAAAAGAATCAAAATCAATATGAAGAATGATACGCTGCACCCTTTAAGTATAAGTAAAAAGTATGCGAAAGACAAGAGGGATACTAGCACTTTTACTGCACGCAAACCACTTAAGAAGTGGCAAACAATATTGACAAAAGAAATGATAGATGAGATAGTTTGTCTATGTCAGAAGCACGAGAAGGACCATCACATCCAGAACCTAGTAGGCCGGCTGAACCATCTACGCAGGAGCAAGCATGGCAAGTTCTCAAAGCAATCGGTAAATTAGCGGAGGTTAGAGGTTATAATTTTGGTGACAGGAATAGCTTCAGTGATGCAGTTGCCGCAGTCCCTCCAAGCATAGCTGAACACTTTCCTCAACCAGAACCTGATAGCCAACGAGTAGAGCAGTCATATTCCCTCATTCATATGATTGGCCGAAATAGAGGTGGTGTTGGAAGTGCTGCCTTTAGTCAACATGAACACCGTGATGATAATCTTACATACACAACTCGTGTAAGTTATTCTGTTATTACTGACGATGGAGGAAGTTACCGCCTTGAAAGACATGTTAACAATACAGAAGACGGCTCACATATGGTTGGACAATATAGAGGTAAATCATCTGAGCAACTTCTTAATGAAGCATTGGATTTGAGAGATCGTGAAAATATCGCTCGTCCTCTTGAAGAAGCTTTGGGGATACCGACTGTTGATTCACAAGAAGCTGGTGATATTATTAAATTTCTAGAAAAAGAATTGAAGGAAGCAGGGAAACTACCGCCTCAAACAGCAGCACAAAAAAAAGGTGAACTATGGCAAAGATATATGGGGCTCAACAAGGGTTCAGATGAAGATAAACCCTCATAATTAAGCTAAATTAAATATCATTGACTCTATTAAATTTCTTTGCTACGATTATTGTATGCAAATAAAAAGTTTTACGTTCCCCAGACAAGCTATCTTTACAAAAGGTCAATTTGATAGATTATCCAATATTTTTGATGGAGCAGGGCAAGTCGGGTTAGGAACAGCTATCTTAGGACCTACTTTTACGATTACTCCTACATCGATTAACCTTGCTATTCTTATACAGGGATTTATAGCAATATTAGGAGTATGGTTTGTGAGTATCTTATTGGCTAAATGGGGAGGTGAATGACTATGGATATCAATATTTATTTAGGATTTTTATTTACGGCATTATTATTATTTGCACTTATTATTGTAGTTGTGGCATCTGGTGGAGTAAAGAAAGATAAAAAACAGCCTCATTAAAAACCATATCCATCCAAATTGCTATTGCCGATGTGGGTTCTATGGAGCGTCATAATAAATGATGTGCATTGCTCTGTGCCACCCTTCGTTGAAAACCCGGCAACGTACCCTTGCTGTTTTACCACATCAATCGATTCATCATCAATAGAACCGTAGGGATAGCTAAACACCACAGTATTATTGCCTAGTTGATTTGATAATTGTTCTTTTGCGGTGTGGACTTCATGCGTTTTCTCTTCACGATTTAACTGCGTAAGCTCGGCATGCGAATTAGTATGATTATAGATATGTACCAACTCACTCTGAGACAACTCTTTCAGTTCATCCCACGTCATATAATTGGGTTTGCCAAGAAGACCTGTTGGAATCATCAAGTTGAGAACGATATTGTATTTCTTGGCAATAGGAAACGCGTAATCATACACATCATCGTAGCCATCATCTATTGTGATGAGTACTGTTTTGGGAGGAAGCTGTGTATGTGTTAGTAATGCTTGCACCAATTCTTCAGAAGACGCAGTACGGTAGCCATGCTCATTCAAGTATTTCATTTGCTCATCAAAATACGCACTATCAACAGTAAGAGCCGCATGCCCAAGCTTCTCTGCAAGTGGAAGTGGCTTTATATAATGGTATAAGAGAATTGGCACATCCAGACAAAACTCACCGGGAACTGGTGTAATAGCAGTCGGAGCAGGAGTTACCGTTGGAGATATAAGAGGAGGCATTTCATTGGCAACCGCGGGAATAACAATAAGTTGATTGGCTTGATTATCCACAAACACATTTTGAGCAATGCTTATTGCGCTTACAACCTCAAGAAAAATGAAAAAGGTCAAAAGACGTTTTATGGTCATAATTTCCTTTGGATTATAGCATGATTGGCAAAAATAGGGCAGAGTGGTATAATCACTCCAGTATGTTTGCGAAACGGATCATTGGACTCTTGCCCTCGCCAACTATGATGCTCGATCAACGTGCAAAGGAGCTTCGTCGTCAGGGCATTGAGATTATTAATTTAAGTGCGGGAGAACCGGACTATGACACTCCTACATCTATCAAAGAAGCAGCTATTCATGCAATTGAAGCCGGCTTTACTCACTATACCCAACCTGAAGGAATTTTTGAACTTCGAGAAGCAATAGCTCACAAATTCAAAAAAGATAACAATATCTCCTATGATCCTTCTCAAATCATCGTAGGTGCTGGAAGTAAGCAAATTCTTTACAGTGCGTTTCAAGTCCTCTGTGACAAGAACGATGAAGTACTTGTGCCAACCCCTGTCTATAGCAGTTATATTGAACAAATTAAACTTGCTGAAGGTAAACCTGTCTGTATTAAGCTAAAGTCACCGTTTAAACTTACCGCGGCCGACGTTGAGAGAGCTATTACACCAAAGACCAAGATTTTGCTCTTAAATACTCCCGCAAGTCCAACAGGTGCTATTATCGAAAAAGCAGAACTCCAGAAAATCGCAAAGCTGGTCATCAAACATGATCTCTGGGTAATCTCTGATGAAATTTACGAAAAGATTATTTATACCGGCAAACATATCTCCATCGCAGCTATTAATAAATTAGTCAAAGAGAAGACACTTACTGTTAATGGCGTCTCAAAGGCTTTTGCTATGACAGGATGGAGAATCGGATATGCAGGTGGACCTAAAAACGTTATTCGCGCAATGACAACATTACAAAGCCAAATGACTTCCAACGCTAACTCAATTGCTCAGATGGCAGCACTTGGCTCTTTGAAAAGTGGCAAAGGTACCCGAGAGGCAATGAACAATTCATACATTAAGCGCCGAACATTCCTGCTTGATGCACTTGCAGATATCCCACAGTTATCGTTTGTTGCACCCGAAGGCGCATTTTATTTCTTTGTATCACTTGAGAAGGTCTTAGGCCGTAAATACAAGACTGCTCCTGAATGGTGTGAAGCGCTTTTGAAAGAAGAAAAAGTAGCTGTTGTCCCAGGAGAAGCATTCTTATATCCTAATTACTTCAGACTTAGTTTTACCAAACCTACAGTAACTTTGGTCGAAGCAGTTAAAAGAATTAAACGATTCGTAGAGAAAAATAGTTAAGAACTCTTAAACTGTTACCACATTGTTAAAGGTTGCCTTGTCCCCAAGAAATTCTTCAATTCTCAGTAGCTCATTGTATTTGGCAACTCTGTCCGTTCGAGATAATGAACCTGTTTTGATTTGCCCCGTTGCAAGACCAACCGCAAGATGAGCAATAGTTGTGTCTTCTGTTTCTCCTGACCGATGGGACATAACAGTATTCCACCCTGCCTCCTGCGCCATTTGAACCGCTTTGATCGTCTCCGTAAGTGTGCCAATTTGGTTTGGCTTGATAAGAATCGCATTGCCAGCTTTGTCTTTGATGGCTTTTTCCAAGAAGGTAATATTGGTCACGAGCAAATCATCACCAACCAATTGCGTTTTGTCACCAATTGAGCGAGTAAGATGCTTCCAACCAATCCAATCACTTTCTCCTAATCCATCTTCAATGGATACGATCGGATAATTCGTGGCGAGTTGAGCAAGCCAGTCTGCCATTTGCAGACTTGAGAACGTTTGCTTTTCAGCCTTGAGGACATACTCACCATCATGAAGAAGTTCTGAAGAAGCAACATCAAGTCCAAACATAATATCAACACCAGGAGTATAGCTGGCATTCATCACGGCTTGAATGATAAGATCCAGTGCCTCAGCATTGCCGCGGGTTACCCGTGGGGCAAATCCGCCTTCATCGCCAACAGTTGTGTCATACCCTTTGGATTTAAGCACCTTTGCCAAATGATGGAAGACTTCAGCTCCCATCCGAAGCGCCTCCGCAAATGATTTAGCACCAACGGGGAGAATCATAAATTCTTGAATGTCTGTTGCAAAGTCTGCATGCCGTCCACCATTGATAATATTCATCATGGGGAGGGGGAGGACAAATCGATGAGCGGGGAGCGGGGAGCGGAGAACGGAGAACTTTTTTTTGTCATCTCGAACGGAGTGAGATATCCCGTTGGGATTTCTCGTCACTTCGTTTCTCGCAATGATGTTAACATACTCAAACAATTGCAGTTTTTCTTGATTGGCACTTGCCTTAGCAACAGCAAGAGAAACGGCAAGAATCGCATTGGCACCAAGTCTGCCTTTGTTTTGCGTGCCATCGAGTGCAATCATCTTTTCATCAATCTCTTCTTGCTTCTTCGCGTCCATCCCAACAATTGCCTTTGCAATTTCAGTATTGACGTTATGCACGGCTTTGAGAACGCCTTTTCCAAGATAGAGGGATTTATCTCCATCTCGAAGTTCTACTGCTTCGTTGGTGCCAGTTGAAGCCCCAGACGGGACAGCAGCCCTTCCCATTGTGCCATCGGCAAGGATGACATCGGCTTCAACAGTAGGGTTGCCGCGTGAATCAAGAATTTGTCGAGCATGAATTGATGTGATTTTCATAATAAGATATTTATTATAACACTCTCCTAGAAAAACGAAAAGAATATGGCGATGATCAAAATGACTATGAGCAATGGAGCAAGTCCAGCAAGAGAAAAGATTCCCACGACTGACAAAATCCACAATACTAAAAGAATAATTGCAATTGTTCGAAGTATTCCAGGAAGTAAGTTAATCACAAATAAGATCAGTACAAGCATGAAGATGTCATACAGAGTAATTCGTTGGAAAAGGCTAATATGCAATAACGGGATATGCACAAATCCCAAAAGCCACAAAAGAATCAGGAGTATTAAAATAACAGTAATCATAAATCCCTCTCTGCCATATAGTTTAGATGACGTTGCCTCTCCACGTCAAATTCATGGACATCGAACCCAAGTTTTTCAATCATATGAGCTGTATGTTTGGCACTAAGGTAGTGGGGGAGAATCACATAATTTGCTCCCAGATCGTACAACTCACGTGCGGTATGAATATCATGACTCAGCATCA
>JAHFKF010000052.1 GCA_023245475.1 Candidatus Levyibacteriota bacterium | reverse complement strand
GATCACGAAAGAGATTCAATAAGACTACGTATGATGGTGTTATTTCTTTGACCACGAGAGGCAATGCGTTCTCATCGACTTCAAAAATCGCAACATCATAATTAATTCTTCCTGAAGTGGAAGCATGTAAAAGTAATGTTGAGGCGATACCATTTAGTAAATTAGCCCCTGATTCATTTTGTAAAACACGCTTATGCTGTAACTCCAACGCACTCTTCAACAAAGTAGCAGTCGTTGTCTTGCCATTAGTTCCTGCAATCAGAATAACCTGCATCTTTGTCTTTGCAAGAAGGTCTCTAATAATATGCTTATTGGTTTTGAGCGCAATGTGCCCCGGCCAAGTAGATCCGTTACCCAAATTGAGGCCTTGTACCATTGATGAAAGCATCTTGCCAAAGAGAATGAGAATTGTTGTAACCATACAATTGTTGTTCTTGGTACCCGTGGTACCGTTGATACTCGTGATACTTTTTTATCACATTGATCGTAATATCTTTATGCGCTCGGCAATTGGAGGATGTGTACTAAATAAATTAGCAAGCATGTTTTTGAAACTCCCTTGCTTAAACGGATTAACAATGTATAAGTGAGCCGTTGCGGTAGTAGCGCTATCCAGTGGCTTTGGATCTTTTGAGATCTTCTCAAGTGCACTGGCAAGGCCTTCAGGATAGCGTGTGAGAAGCACACCCGAGGCATCAGCCAAAAGTTCTCGCTTTCGTGATATCGCCAGTTGAATAAGACTTGCGATAATTGGCGCAAGAATCGCAAGAACAACACCCATAATAAGAAAGATCATCTGAAGTCGACTATCTCGATCATCGTCATTGCCTCGGAAACCACCAAAGATAAGATTGCGAAGGAAGAGATCAGTGATAAGTGAAATAAACCCTATCATAACCGCCGTGATAGCAAGAAGTCGGGTATCAAAATTCTTCACGTGCGACAATTCATGCGCGAGGACTCCTTCAAGTTCAGCTTTGTTTAATCGCTCCAAAATACCAGTAGTCACAGCAACCGCCGCATGCTTTGGATCTCGTCCTGTCGCAAAGGCATTAGGAGAGGCATCTCGTATAATATAGACACGAGGCATTGGAACACCATCACCAATAGAAAGATTCTCCACGATACGGTAGAGTTCTGGATCGTCTGATTTTTTAATTTCTCGTGCGCCAGAGGCTGCAAGAACCATCTTATCTGAATAAAAATAGCTGATAAAGCTGTATGCAATAGAAGCGATAAAGACCCACACGCCAATAGAAGAGCCATATCCACTTGCTTCACCTAATACATAGCCTACCGTTCCCGTAAAAACGATAAACAGAGCCATAATCAGATAACTTTTCCAAATGTTAGCTGAAATTGCTGAATAAATGTTCATACTAGAAGCTTACCTTTACTGGCTTTTTGTCGGCCTCTTCTGCTTCAAAGAAGTCTGCTTCCTTAAAGTTGAAAGATTTACCAACAAAGTTACTAGGGAATGTCGTCAACTTAGTGTTGTAATCAAGCACATTGTTGTTGTAAAACTGGCGTGAGTATGCGACTTTGTTTTCAGTGTCAGTAAGCTCTTGTTGTAATTGTAAGAAATTTTGATTTGCTTTCAAATCAGGATAGTTTTCAGAAACGGCAAACAAGGATTTCAACGTATCGGTCAACATATTGTCTGCTGTTGCTTTTTCTTGGGCTGATTC
This sequence comes from Candidatus Levyibacteriota bacterium, assembly GCA_023245475.1. Classification (GTDB taxonomy): domain Bacteria; phylum Patescibacteriota; class Microgenomatia; order Levybacterales; family UBA12049; genus JAHFKF01. The sequence goes on along the minus strand of JAHFKF010000052.1, from coordinate 8,125 downwards.
TGCATGCATCAAACTACTTCGTGCTTTGGTGATATTCTCAAGAACTTCTTTTTCGTGTTTGGTATATCCTTTAACGGTTTCAACCAAATTGGGGATCAAGTCAGTTCTTCGCTTCAACTGCACATCAATGTGTGAAAGCGCCTCTGAGATACGCATCTTGGAAGTTACCAAGCTGTTATAAACAAACCAGGCGTAAAGAAGAATTACTGCTGCTGCAATTATTATAATCCAAATGATATCCATATCGTGTCACCTCCTTACATGCTAAACCACTTAGCTAGATCATTATACGGCATTGCATTGAGAATGTCACTTGGCTTGGCCCACCCCCGACGAGCAACAGACACACCGTACTCCATCAGATCCATTTCTTCCAAAGAATGACTGTCTGTATCAATCATAAGCTTTACACCTTGTTTGACTGCCTCACGAACAAGCACATCATTCAGATCCAGTCTCAATGGCCAAGCATTAATCTCAAGTGCTTTATGATGCTCTTTGCAAAAAGCAAACACTTTCGCCCAATCCAATTCGTAAGGGGGGCGCTGATTAATGAGCCTTCCGGTAGGATGAGCCAGAATTTTTGCTTTTGGATGTGATAAGCCTTTGAGCACTCGCTTTGTCATCTCATCCCTGTTCATACCAAATGAGCTGTGCACGGAAACAATGGTGGCATCCAAGAGAGAGATAGCATCATCATCAATGGCTAAGTTTCCATTGGGTAAGATGTCGGTTTCGAGCAATGAAAATACCCGTATACTTTTGTTATGCTTTTTATTTAATTGTTCAATAAATTCCTTCCTTTTCTCGAGTATTGCCTTTGTTTGCAGCGATGTGTGTTTTGAAATACTTGGATTATGCTCAGAAAACCCTAGATAGGAATACCCAAGGGACTTTGCTTTGGCAATCATTTCTTCCATTGTGTTATTTCCCATGTCGTGACTTGGTTCAATTGGATAGCTGGAATGCAAGTGAAAGTCCCCTTTCATATCTTTTAATTCAAGTAACGTGGGCAATTCATTCTTTTTGGCAAGCTCAATCTCGCCGGTATTCTCTCTCATTTCTGGAGGAATCCATTGCAAACCAAGCGCTGCATAAAATTTTTCTTCCGTGGAGTAATGAGTCAGCTTTCCTGACTCGTCTCCTCTCTTTTTGATCCCATACTCTGACAACGATAAGCCTTTAGAGAGTGCGTATTCACGCAGATGAACATTGTGGTCTTTGCTGCCTGTAAAGTGCTGGAGAAGCGAACCAAATGCCTCAGGAGGCTGCACCATCAAATCAATTTGCTTACCTGATGAAACTAAAATAGATGACGTGTGGTCACCTTTTTCAATGATTCGCTCTTTATGTGGATAGTCAACAAAATGCTGCAAAACTTTGGCTGGCTCGCTACTGGCTACGGCAATATCGATATCCCCCACGGTTTCCTTTCTGCGCCTCAGACTTCCCAAAGGAGAAACTTGTTCAACAGCAGGACATTCTTTCAGATAAGCAAGCATTTTCTTCGCAAGTTCTCCTGCATAAGGCAACGCCATACGGGCTGTTTTTGTCTTTCCCCTGCCATATTCTTCAATGCGGGTAAGGATATCATCTTGTGATTTTTTCCCGAAACCGTCTAATGGATCTATTTTCCCCTGCTCCGCAAGTGCACGAATATCGGCAACAACAGACTTGGGGTTCTTCAATTTGAACTCAGTTACCAATCGATATGCTTTCTTGGGACCAAAGCCTGGGACGTCAAGAAGCGTAAACACTGCTTCGGGAATTGAGGAAAACACCTCTTCAAAATGTTTTACTTTGCCTGTCGTAAGGAGCTCTTCAAGATGAGCACGAATTGAAGGGCCAACACCCGGAAGATCTCCAAGTTTTTGTTCTTTGAATAACTCACGTAATTCTGTAGGAGAATTTTCAAGAGTATCGGCTGCTTTATCGTACGCAATGATCTGAAAACGATACTTTTGCTCGTCTTTAATCCGATATGCCGCGGCAACATTGCGTAGAAGCTTACTGACGTCTAAATTTGTCACCTCAAAAGTGTACCAAAGGATTGACTGATCTGCAAGATTTTGGTACTATACAAGTTGACTCTGAGCCCGATCTGAAGAACTTAAATGAAGTTCTCAGTTCTCCGTTCTTAGTTCTCCGTTCTTTAGAGAATGGGGTGGTAGCTCAGTTGGTTAGAGCGCTTCCCTGTCACGGAAGAGGTCGCGGGTTCGAGTCCCGTTCATCCCGCCATCGCCTTGCCAAAGCTTTATGCTTAGGCAGGTTGCATTTTTTGTGTAAAAAAGATATACTAGAGGTCTGTTCGCTGCCCAGAACTAAAGTAAAATCATGGCTACAAAAAAAGCAGCACAGAAAAAAATAATTGAACCCGTTGAGCAAAAGCCTCGTGTGGCAGAATTTTTTCGTTTTGGCGAATCATACACAAGTCTTATTCTTGGGATTATTGCTGTAATTATAGCAACCGTACTGCTGCTTTCCTTTGTGCATAACAGACAAACAACAAAGCTTGATCAACAAACACCAGAAACCATTCATGTCACTGACGAAGTACCGTTAACTCCAGGTAAAGTTACACCAACTGATTCACAAATCTTAACCGCAGTATCCACAGTTCGATCAACCAATACACCACAACCAACAGAGGTTGTTTCACAAGCACCAACCCCAACAAGTGCCCCAGAAACAACAACTATCACAGGCAAAACATACACCGTTGCTGCAGGAGACAGTCTCTGGACAATTGCAGAAAAAACCTACAACGATGGAGACAAATGGGTGGCAATTGCACGAGCAAATCATCTGAGCCATCCAAGCCAGATTCATGCAGGGAATAAACTCGTCCTGCCAACGGTTGAAGTTAATCAGACAGAAAGCCGACAAGCAGCACCAACAACTGCAATAAAGCCTATGCAACAAACAGATCATGATGGAAAAATAACTGGAGAAACGTACAAAGTGCAACCTGGAGATAGTCTGTCAACCATTGCAAAGCGAGCATATGGTGATGCTGATGCATGGACAAAGATCGCTGAAGCAAATAAGCTGGTTAACCCGAGCATTATTCACGTGGGTAATGTACTCACGCTCCCGGGTAAGTAATTTTTGCAGATGTCTCTTGACGATCTCTTTTTTCATGCTGAATTTAGTTCAGCATCTTAATCTTAACCCCAAGAAGATCCCGAAATAAATTCGGGATGACACACCCTCCTAATTCACCGCATGCAATTTCTTCAATAATTTGCTATCATGATGCTGGATTTCGTTGCGGGCGTAGTTCACCGGTAGAATGTCTCCTTCCCAAGGAGAATGTAGTGGGTCCGACTCCCATCGCCCGCTCACCAAAACTGAAAGCTGTTGAGTTTTTTTGTGATAAGGATGGGGCTAAAAAGACAACGGGTGATGACTGAGGCTTCACGAGCTGGTTCTCGGGGTGATGGTATCTCTGACATATGAGCCAATCATATGTGATGTTGTCAAGTGGTTCTATGGCTAAAGCACATGCAGTACACCCAATTGACAAGTAAGATATAAGGAGATATACTAAGGGAGATCTGAAAACCTACCGTATGGAGTGTGCTTTCGCAAGAAACTAGGATTAGCCAGACTTGCTCTGGGTTGCCAACTCTATACAAGTTGGTTTTTTATATCTAGGCCTCAACAACAATTTCTTTCTCTTTTAGCTTTTCGAATAATTCTTGTGCATATGATTGTTTTTCAATATAGTCACGGATAAAACCAGCAAAACAATCAGCTAAACGCAAGAATACACTTTGTTCGTCCTTCATTCCACGAATATTGTCATATTTTACTCTCAGTTGTTTTAAATCTGTTCTTACTTTTTCTGTATCCTTTTTCGTTAATCCATCAATAATTACTGTCACAGAATAATTATTCTCTTCTTTTGCCAATACTGCTTTTGCTACTGAAAGTGAAGTAAGATGTGTATATGCTTTTCCGTCAGGATACAGAGAATAAAATATTGATTTTTTCAGATCTTTTACATTAATAATTTCCTTGATAAACTTTTGACGAATCTCACTTTTGGTTTTTGTCCATTTCGACTTTTTCTTTCCTGTACTAACTTCGATTCCCTTTAGTTGATTTTCTAATCCCTCTCTTTTAACTTGATCTGTGATGACTACTGAAACTAAAAAGAAATTGTGTAAACCATCTTGCCCTGTTTCATCGACATAACAGTATAATTTGGTTTTTCTCATGAACTTTATTATAATTATTTCTTCATAAGAATCAAAGAGATATCAAGTCTCATTGATGTTATAATTAAATCATGGTCAAAAAATTCCTCTTTGCGACAGCACTCTTTCTATTTTTTATGCCGGGGCAAGCTCAGGCAATTGAGAATCCTCTGGCACGTCCAAACAACAAAATAGGCATTCATATCCTTGCAGCTACCGAGCTAGAACAAGCAGCAAAGCTCGTTAATTCCAATGGCGGAGATTGGGGATATGTCACCATCCCTATTCAAGCAACCGATCGCGACACCAGTAAATGGCAACACTTCATGGATCAATGCAAAAGATACCACATTATCCCGTTGGTAAGACTAGCAACAAGCTCAGATCCTGCTAATAAAACTGTGTGGCGTAAAACCACACCTGATGATATTGTCTATTTTGCTAACTTCCTCAATACACTTGCTTGGCCCACGAAAAATAGATACGTTATTATCTCCAATGAAGTAAATCGCGCAGATGAGTGGGGAGGCACGATAAACCCCTCAGAGTACGCAGAAGTACTTAATGCTGCGGTAACTGTCTTTAAATCCAAAAGCCCGGATTATTTCATCATTAGTGCTGGACTTGATAATGCTGCGCCCAATAAAGGCACAGAATTTATGAACCAATATGATTTCATGCGAGCCATGCAAGGAGCAATACCCGGTATCTTTAACCAAATCGATGGCATTAGTAGTCACTCATACCCCAATCCAGGCTTTTCTCAACCCCCTAACGCGACAAGTCTGACAGGCGTTGGCAGTTTTCGTTATGAGCGGGAACTTGCCAAAAGTCTGAGTGGAAAAGACTTGCCTGTATTTATCACCGAAACAGGCTGGGACAATCATGCTGTATCCGAGGATCAAATCATGCAGTATTATCATGAGACATTCGACACAATTTGGAATGATGCAAATATCGTTGCTGTGACTCCCTTTGTATTGGGAGCAAACATGGGACCATTCCAAAAGTTTTCGTTTATACATCCAGAAGGGGTAACCAAACAATATGACGCCCTTGCACAATTGCCAAAAACCAAAGGCTTCCCTTTGTTGCCTATCAAAAAGGTTCTCGCTGCTGAAACAGAAAAAGGATCTGCCCCAACAAAAGCTCAAGACAAAGAGGATATGCCAGAAAGAAAGATTGGATTCTTGTTAACCGTCAAAAATTTCTTTGCATGGGCAAAGGAGGTGTGGTAATCTAAAGCGTATGGAATGGCAGGAAGCAACAGATGTAAAAGAGGATCTTCTTCATGTGCTACACACAATCGAGTTACCACACATTGATATGAACCGTATTCATTGCTATCGAACTACCGGTTCCAAAGTCAGAGCATATGCACGCACATGGGCATTCCCAAAAATTTTTCAGAAAGCACTTAACATCGAGCCATCATATGTAATAGAGGTCTTGGCAGAACATTATGACCGTCTAAATAGCGATAAACAGAAAAAAGTGCTAATTCACGAACTGCTCCATATTCCGAAGAATTTTTCAGGGGCACTGCTTCCCCACAAAACAAAAAGCAGAAATCTCCATACCCTTGCAAATCAACTCTTTAAAGAATATAAACAAAAGATACGTTACTAACTTGTATGCCTACAAAAAATAAAATACTAGCCCAACATTTCCTTTCTAAAACAGGTGATAAGCTTTATGAAATCATACTGGGAGCTATTATTGCAGGAATTGGATTCTCATATTTAAAAATCATCGGTATTCTTGAGCAATACGTAGACACGTTAATTGCACACGCCATCATTATTGGGATAATTTGCCTCTTAGTTGGCAATTTTATGACTCTCTTCTTTGTAAAAAAGAACCACTATCGCACAGTCGCTGTACTTGCGAGTCTCATCATTGGGATACTCCTTGGAAGTTTGGTAATATACAATATTTCTCAACGCAGTCAACCCAATAGTAAATTTGTCGTAGGAATAGCCCAACTAGATTCCCCAGATAGCGACTCGCTTACCAGAGAAAATATTAGTGACAAGCTACAACAATATCCTGATGAGATAGCTATTACTCCAATCGAGCAGCCAGTGAAAACCGATGAGGATGCAATACGAGAAGGGAAGAAGAATAGAGTGGATATGCTCCTCTGGGGCAGATATGTTCATCAAAGAGATAGCAGGGAACAAGCACTTATTCATATTACTCTTTTCCATAACGCGAGTGCTGCTGCTCTCCTCTTGCCTGAAGCAAAAGGAGAATTATTGAGTAGATCTTTGGCTGAGAGAAAAGACTTTGTCTTACAAACAGATTTAGGAAAAAATGCTGCCTATGTGAGTCTAATTGTCATTGGTCTTGCAAAATATCAAAAAAATGATTTTGTCGGAGCCGAGAAAGAGTTTCAGCTCGCTCTCAAAGAAATTCCAAGCGCTGATGCTTTCATTGAACAAAGTACGCCCTACTCATATCTCGGCCAAACCAATTACAAGCAACAGAAATATAAACAAGCAATTGATTACTTTACCCAAGCTCTCAGAGTCAAACCTAACGATATTGTTAACCAATATAATAGAGGTGCCTCTTATTACGGCAACAATGAACTTGAACTTGCCAAAAAGGATTATACCGACGTAATCAAACAAAACCCCAAATATAGAGACGCATATCTTAATCGTGGAGTCGTTTTTAGTGACCAAAGACAGCATGAGCTTGCAATAAAGGATTTTGATGAGGTGCTGAAAATAAATCCTAACGATGATCTCGCTTATTATAACCGCGGGGGGGATTATCGAAAACTTGGCAACTTAACCGAAGCACTTAATAGTTATAAGAAAGCTATCCAACTGAATCCTGAGCGACCTAATAATTATACCGGCCTTGCTATTGTTTACCGAGAACTTGATAAACCACAACTTGCTATAGATACCTTCACTGAAGCACTCAAGCATAATCCTCCTAGTCGCCTTAAAGCAGATGCATATTATTTACGAGGAATGCTCTATCTGGAACAACAGCAACTTGATAAAGCTTTTGCCGACTTTGATGAGGTATTAAAGGCAACTCCAAGTGATGCTAGTATGTACAATTCGATAGCCGGGATATACTACATCCATAAAAAAATCGATAAGGCATTGGCAATCCTTAATCTTGCTATTCAAAAAAGTCCCACGTATGCCCCTGCCTATACAACCCGAGGAAACATTTTTTTTCAACAGAAAAAATTTGATAAAGCATTAACTGACTATAATACAGCAATTAGGCTTGAACCTGAAACATCGTCTGCATATACACAACGAGGGATTTATTATATGGGTATCGGCAATAAGACTGCTGCTCGGATTGATTTGCAAAAGGCACACACTATTGAAACAAAAACGCTCACAACGATTGATAACCCAACCCTTAAGGAAGCATTACAAAGTGAAATTACCTTGATTGAAAAATTACTAACCAGTCTCAATTAACATGCTAACAATAATTCATGGTGACGATATTGCTGCGTCACGAAAATATTTTACTGAAGCTCGCGACAAAGAGCCGGATGCTCAAATTGTGGATGGAGAAAAAGTCAGTCTGACTGACTTAGCCCAACTTTTGGAAGGCGGAGGACTCTTTGCTGAAACTAAAACAATTTTCATCGAACAGTTCTTCGCTCGCAAAAAAAAGAAGGAAGAATTTGCCGCGCTTAGTAGTTACTTAGAAAAGAATGCCGAAAGCAATACCACCATCATTTGGGAAGGCAAAGAACTCGATAGAAGCTCCCTTGGACTACTCAAAACTGCAACCCCTCGCCTGTTTAAACTGCCACAAACATTATTTCTTTTTCTGGATAGCTTAAAGCCGGGAAATGGCAAACAGCTGATCTCACTCTTTCATCAAACGATCGAAACAACTGAAGCAGAGATGGTCTTTTTTATGTTGGTTCGGCA
>JAHFKF010000119.1 GCA_023245475.1 Candidatus Levyibacteriota bacterium | reverse complement strand
CCGTCTGATGCATCAACCAATGAAAAATCCCACAAACCTGCCAAATTATTTGACAAAATTGCCTGATCATTTGTAATATCACCAGGACTATTTCCGTCTGCAGGGCCTGGTGCTGTGGTATCATCTTCATAATAACTTTCATAGGTAGTAGTATAGCCGGTATCGCTAGGATCTAGACCCGATGATGCAATATTGAATCCACTACCATGTGTTGACGTGTTTGGGAAAAATGCAATAGGAGTCGCGCTTTCTGTGGCGACAGCTGTAGTAATGGGTTGCCAAACAGTAGTGGCAATAGTAGCACAGCCACCAGAAGGCTTAACAGCATACTGTAGGATGAAATCTGCACCCCCAAGTCCTAGTGTGGTACCACTAGCGCTGTCGATATCAAGTAAAATTCTTAAACGAAAAGGAGTATTAGGCCTCGTTAATATAATATTCCCATTCTCTGCAGTGGCACCACCATTAAAAGTCGTACTCGGATTAACACTGTTTGGATTATCAAAAAACTGAAAACTTCCTTGCGTGATACTTATGGTAGCGTTATACGCTGTGGCGGCGTTATAGCACGTGTTGCCACCACCTGAAAAGATTACAGTGTCTCGTGTATTTATCGCTGGATTGTTGATTGCTTCAGCCCAAGAGGAATCATATGAACTATCTCCACCTGAAAATCCGTCTAGACCACCATTGAGATCATTATCAGAAAAGCCACTCGAAGCTCCCCCCAACGCAGTATGACTATTTGCTGTTAACCCATTTGTTGTAGAGAGAAATTGAGTAACGATTAATTCATCAGGATTGGTAGGTGTCATGCTGGAAGTTATATTGGCACTGGTCGTACAATTTACCGTAGAGGTACGTGTAACACTTTTATCCCTAACTGAGGACGTGGCATTACCTGAAAACTCCATGACTTCTGTCGCGAATTCTCCTGTTGAAGATGCTCCTGTTGTGCAGATAACATTCGTTGTTCCTGCATATGCTGAATCGACGACCCTGTAATATTGCGCATACCTCGCACCAGAAGCTCCACTTCTATATGAACGACTCCAACCGCTTATAGTAGGCCAGGTTGTAGTGCTACTGGAGTTTGTGACTTTATAACAGTTCATTACCACCAAGTTATTGAGAGCAACTCCTTGGCTCAAGGTAGCCGTTATACTTGTCCCGCTTGCGGCGAAATTATTGGCCTCCTGGATGAGACTAAATAGTCCATCCGAAGCGATTTGCCAACTTCTTCCTTCGCTGAAGCCACCTATATGCAGAGGACCAATGAGATAAAATTCAGGAGCAATATCAGGAAAATCGATAGTGTAGGAAAGTGTATACGTTTGTCCTTTCATCCAATTAACATCCCACTGGATCAATTGAAAATCTTTCTTATCTTTCGCTTCACCTTTCCCCGAAATATCCAGTATTTTAAAACTCGCCGGGACGATATCTGTCACTTTTCCTGAATAGTCTTGATTAGCTTTCACGGTAATCTCAACCGGATAATTAACTCTTGGATAAATACGAGTCGGATATTTATCACGCTCTATGTCAAAAGCGACATTGTTCTGGACAGTAAAATGATAGTCCATACTTCGTTTACCAAACAGATTTTCTGCCTCCATATGCACCTCATATTTCCCCTCCTCTTCAGCTTTTAATTGTGTGAGGAAATCTCCATCATTTGTAATAGAACGATCCGCACAGCTTTTACTCCCTTTTATACTGCCATCCTCTGTCGATAATTCCTCCGTTTTCCCTGTTGGACTTTTTATCGTCAGCCAAATTTTTGCAGTACCATACACCACTTTATGCTCTTTGGCGATACATTTGGTGCTTCCAAAATCATCCAGAACTGCCATCCCAATTTTGACATCTTCGCCAACCTTATAGATTCCCTTATTTGTATTGAGTGCCAGAACTCCCCACGTAAAATCCTGCGTTATCGTAATATCTTCACCCTTTAAGGTTTTTACTTTTACATTGAGCTTGTACAAGCCCGGTTTTAATTTGTTCTCTGTTTGCGGAGTCACAACGAGTTCTTTTTGTGTCTCATCAAACTTTGCATCTACCTTTAAATCCACATCGCCCTTAGCATTTTCAACAGCACTTTCAACATACGATTTTCGCTCCTGAGCATGTGCTTCCCAAAGGTTTTTAAATTTCTGATCTTTAAGACTGAGAGCAAACTGTGGCAAAGTCGTTGCCAAAATATTCAGAGGATTTTGATTGGAGCCATCTATTCTATAAAGCTTAATTTGTTGCGGATTATAATTAATTTGAGGCTCTTTTGAAGCAGTAAAAAGATAGAAGATACCAACAATAACTAATGCAAGTATTGTTAAAAAGGAAAGATTTTTAGCATTCATTTTCTAATAAAGTATACTACAAATTACTCTGTAAATCTTTATCTCTAAGCTGTTGTCCGCCGACCTTTTTCATAAGTATATTCGCTAACTTGAGGACTTCCTGAGGATCTGAATCATACTGAAGAGCATAAAAGATAATTGCATTGTCTCTATAGAAATTGTCTCCGTAAAATCGATCAAGCATCCTTTCAAGACCTTCCTGATCCTTTGTAAAATAAATCTCAGCAAACTTATCTTCCGGAATCTGCTGCACCATTTGACCAATAATTTTTACCTGAACAGGGTAACCCGAATGTGTCTCCACATGTAGCCTGTCTTTTATTACGGCTCTGGCAAAATATTCGGTGAGTCCTTCTTCAAAAAATGGATCTTTTAATCTTCTAATTTTCGATACAAAACTCGCATAGTGCAAATACTCATGCACGAGTGTTTCAAGATAACCAATCATGGCAGGCTGATTATCAACGTGTAAACGAACAATTCGTATCGTGCTATTCGGCTCAAAAACCCCCAGTTCATGCGAAATGTTTCCCCTTTGAACCCGTACACTCTCTTTTTGTTTTTGAAAAAAAGCGGCATAATATGTATACTCCCCAAGAAGCTCCTGATCCCTACCTAATCTATCGCCCCAATCACCTAGATTGTTATTGATCTGCCTAACAACTCCGGCTGTAATTTTTTTATGTGAACGAAGCTGATTAAAAAG
>JAHFKF010000118.1 GCA_023245475.1 Candidatus Levyibacteriota bacterium | reverse complement strand
ATCTCCAGGGATAATCTCTTTTGAGAGAACAGTCTGTAGAACTCCATCGCGGATCACTTTACAAGTAGGAGTTGCTAGCTTTTTCAGCGCTGTAAGAGAACGCTCCGCGTTGATTTCTTGGACAAATCCTATGATTGCATTGAGAATAACAATAATGAGAATCGCTATTGCATCTACCCATTCTCCAAGAATCCCAGCGATGACTGCTGCGATAATTAAGATCCATACGATGAAGCTGGAAAATTGACTTAAAAAAAGTTTAAATATAGAAAGGGGTTTTGGTTCGGGTAACTCATTAAACCCGTAACTTATCTGTCTTGTTTTTGCGGCAGCAGAGGACAACCCTTGATTTGGGTCAGTATCTAATTCTTTGCATGTTTGTTCTGTGGAAAAACTCCACCATGGTTTCTTCTCTGCTGGCATTTGCTATCCATAAACCCTACTACTAATATAGGTCCCCTTTCCGCAAAATACCTTTATATTTAATTTTCTCATAGTATATTTACTATTTTACCGTTGAATGGTTGTCGCACTCTAGGTTTTTTAACAAAGTGTGAAGCTCTGATAAAATTCGGTGCAAAAACGGTGCACTCGCCAGCCCAAACATCCAATATCAATCAACAAGAACCAATAGACTTTTTAACCCCATCCCCTGTATAATCGTGCTGATTTAGGTTGGTTGGTATCGGGTGAATAGGTGTTCTCCCGCCCTCATAATCCGTTGGTCGTGGGTTCAACTCCTACCTGCCCCATTTTCTTAACTAGCACAATCCACAGCATTTACGCGACAATCGGCTTGATTGAATATCAAGTTTTGATTTAGATTGTTTGCCGACGGTGCAATGGCGATGCAACGAGTTACAACTTTATCCGGCAACACCATCCAACCCATAAAAACTCTTAACCCAGAGGTTGAAATTATGGCGTCTATTTATAAGCGAAAAAACGAAGATGGAACAACTGTTTGGCGAGCTGTTGTCCGCAAAAAAGGCTATCCTACAGTATGATCCTGCTACCATTTAGTGAACATAAAGAACATAGACAAGAACAATAGAACCTAAAAGGATGCATTGGAGCACCTTTATCGCCATCAGAAAGGAAATAGAATTTCTTCATGATGAAGCCTTTTGTTTTGCTCCCTATGTTTAAGAATTAGAAGCCTCATACACACTCTGTGCAATCTGCAGGTCTTGGATCGCAATTCCGGTCAAGTCGCATACTGTGATTTGATTCTCGGAGGTTCTTCCTAGAGAGGAATTTGTTAATACCTCTCCTAACTCAACTAACTTTTCAAATTCAATCACGCCCTTTTTTAGAGCATAAGAAACATCCCCAAATGTTGAACACTGGCTGCGGCTATCAACGACAACTTTTTCTGCTTTCGAAAAAATTTTCTCGTCAATCTCTTGTTTGCCTATATTGTCAGCGCCAACTGCAGTAATGTGTGTACCAGGTCTTATTTGATCGGCAAAAAGAAGAGGATGAGAAGAGGTTGTCGTCGTTACAATCAGATTACATTCAGCTGTCAGTTGCTCAAGATTTTGAGCTATGTCAAATGTCCATTCACTTAAGTCGGGATGTCTTGTAATCTTCCTTGCTTTCTCAATATCACGCCCCCAGATCATTGCTCTACGACATTCGGTGGCAAATGAAAGAAACTTCAATTGATAATACGCTTGTGCTCCTGTACCCACTATTCCAACGCATGAAATAGCCTTTGGAGCTAAGTATTTTGCTGCCACGTAACCGGCAGCAGCGGTTCGTATGTCTGTCAAATATCCTTCATCGAGTAGAACAGAAATCGGCTTGCCTGTTTGCTTATCGAACAAGAGCATAAGACCATTATTTGATGGAAGTCCATGTTTAGGATTATCGTAAAATCCAGAAGCAATCTTTACGACATAGTATTTCCCGCTTTTTGCATATCCATACTTGATGTGGCAGTCACCAGGAGGAGAGTCAAAATGAAGTGAACCGACAGGAGGTATCACGGCCTCTCCTCGACTATAAGCTAGGAATCCTTGTTCAATTGCCTCAAGAATTTTAGGGATCGAGAGAACCTGCTCGATTTGTTTTCGTGAAAGAATTTTTATGATAAGACACCTAACACTTGTTGAATCGTGGCATAGCTGACATTACGCCCTGTCAAGACAATTACTGTAGGAGCTCTAGGCTGCGTATGGCCATAAAGACAGCTTGCAAGCGCTACAGCAGCTGAAGGTTCAATCAGATATTGATGATTCTTCAGAAACCAGCGAAAGGCTTCCTTGAGTTCTTCCTCTTTGATATGAGAGATCTCATCCACCCGCGTTTTTAAAATATCAAAACACTTCTCCCCAAGCCCTCCTTCTAAGCCACCTGCAAGCGTATCGATCGAAGGCATATAAGTCATCGATTTATTTTGCTGAAGAGATAGTTGAAGAGCTGGACAACCCTCTAGTTGACAGATTGTAATTCTTGCCTGAGGTTTTTTTTCTTTGACATGCCATGCAAAACCCGCTGAGAGTCCGCCTCCTCCCGTTGGCAAAACAAAATGTACCGCATCTGGCACTTGGCTTAGCACCTCAACTGCGAGAGTACCACCATTTGCTGCTATGATTTTCTCATCGTCAAAGGCCGAAATTAGAGGAATATTTAGTTTTTCTGCCTCTTCAGTAGCCCATTCCAAAGTGTCGTCATATCCATTAAATTCTGATTTTTTGACATGAGCCCCAAGCTCAATCAATTTATCATATTTGGACTGATCAACACTTTTGGGAACAAAGACTGTACAAGGCACTCCTAATTGCTTCCCTGCATAGGCTACTCCAAGGCCGTGGTTACCCGCAGAACAAGCAGCCACACCTCGTTTCCATTCTGCTGCATCCAAAGTCGATAGATAGAAAAACCCTCCCCGTACTTTAAATGAACCAGTGACTTGCAAACACTCGAGTTTTAAATAGATTGGCTGTCCGAGAAGTTTTGACAGCTTAGGAGAGTATTCAACTGGAGTATTCCTGATTTTGTCCTGAAGAACATGTGTAGCTTGGCTTATAAGATGACGCATAATGTTATCCTTGCTGTTGTAAGTACAATTTG
>JAHFKF010000051.1 GCA_023245475.1 Candidatus Levyibacteriota bacterium | reverse complement strand
TATATTACTAATCTTATTGCCTATTATAAAACCCAAATCCAGTCTCGGTTGTATATTCTATTGCCTACTGAAAAAGAAGATTACTCTGAAAGTGACGGGAACGTTACTATTTATTTTACTTCTAGTCTTTTTCTTTCAAGAAATACGCTAGCAACTACCAAAGAGGTTTCAAAAAAAGCTCAAGCATTTTCAGAAACAATTACAAAAATTATCGATACACAAACGATTGATATCATTTGTGCTGAAAATTTTCATACAGATCTTCCACCTGCATACAGTTTGTTACTCAATATGGTAACAAGTCTAACAAAAATTCCGTTGGTATTACAACTGCATTCATTTGCAATGACAGAACTTCAGACAGAGCTTATCAATCAACTTAAATGGGATAGAATAAGCTGTGTCAGTACAAGTGTCGCAGGAGATTGCTTTCAAAAAGGTGCCAATATAAATTCACTCGCAACACATTACTTGGGAGTTAATACTCATGAATTTAATTCTGACACACCGCCAACGAATGCTTTAAAAGAGGAATTAGGTTTATCTACAGAGCATAAAATTATTCTGACTGCTACCAGAATTATTCGAGGTAAAAAAACAATTCTTCAAGAAAAAGGAGTAATCAATTTGATTCAATCTTTCTCACGATTTGCATCTCGATATCCCAACGCCCGTCTTCTTATTGCTATTGGTAAGCCGCCTGAAAGCTTGCGGGATGAATTTAATTTAGCATATGAAATGCTTCAGGGATATATCAAACTTCACAATATTGAAAAGCAAACGATTCTTAAAAAGTTTAAATTACATGAGATGCCTGATGTCTATAAAGGTGCTGATGTGTTTGTCTTGCCTTCAGAAAATGAAACATTTGGACAGGTATTTATTGAAGCAATGAGTTGTGGGTTACCTGTTATTGGCACAAAAGTTGGAGGTATTCCTGAAATTATTAGTGATTCCTACAATGGTTATTTAGTTCCACCTGATGATTCAAGTATTCTTGCGCAAAAGATAGAAAGACTTATGAATGATTCCACAGTAAGAGAAAGCTTTATCAGAGCGGGTAAAAAAACGGTTAGCGAGAGGTTTACATCAGATCAGCAATTTTCAGATTTTGATACAATGCTTGAAGAGACAGTTAAATAGGTTTTACTTCAAGGATATATGAGGTAATTGATTTTATCTTTGCGTCCGTTGCATGACTCGTAAACGTATAGACATCGCAAAAGCTAAACTTTGTTCCGTCTTTAAATGTCATAAGGCCATTTACAGATCCTTCATCCCCATGAGTAATTATATGTTGAAGTGTTAATTCTTCGATACTGCCATCCAACATCTCTTTCACCATAGCTGTTGCATCTGCTTTCCCATTTATTATCTTATCCCCTACCATTTCCCATCGTACATCATCCGCGAGATTGTCGAGGATAACATCCGGAGTACTCAATGCAAATGCTGTAGTGAAGTCTCGTAGCAATTCTTTCTTTGGAGAGTTATTGCAGTCTGTTTGTACATGTATTGTTACCATATCTACAGTGTACACTACTGGTGGGGAGAATGTAATGACACAATAAAAGGCTGCGCGTGATACAATACAGATATGTTCGTTGATAACGTTACAATAACGATAAAAGCTGGTGATGGTGGCAATGGTGCCTCAACATTTTTACGCAATGGTATGACAGCCAAAGGTGGACCTGATGGTGGCAATGGCGGTAACGGGGGGCATGTCTATTTTCAAGGGTCCAACAATATTCGTGATCTCAAAGAATTCCGTTTCACTAAAAAGGTAAATGCCGATGATGGCATCCGAGGCAAGCATAGAAAACTGTTTGGCAAAAATGCTGATCATAAGATAGTTTTTGTCCCGGTTGGAACAAAAATTACTGATGTGGAGTCAGAAAAATCTGTTGAGATACTTGATACTACAACCCAAGTGCTTCTTGCTCGAGGCGGTATTGGTGGAAGGGGCAATACTGAATTTAAATCTGCAACCAATCAAGCACCCACATATGCTGAAGCCGGAACACCTGGCGAAATAAAAACGCTTCACTTAGAACTTCGACTCATTGCTGAGATTGGACTTATCGGACTTCCTAATGCAGGCAAAAGTAGTTTGCTTGCCGTGTTGACACATGCAACTCCGCGAGTTGGAGCATATCCATTTACGACACTTGAACCCAATATCGGTATGCTTGATACTCATGCCCTTGCTGATATCCCTGGTCTTATTGAAGGAGCAGCTGAAGGCAAAGGCTTAGGAATTACCTTTCTTAAACACATTGAAAAAACAAAAATTATTGTGCATTGTATTGATATAACTGATGAGAATCCAACACAGACATATCAAATAGTCCGTGGCGAATTTGAAAAATATAATGCTGCACTTCTTGAAAAACCAGAAGTAATTTTGCTGACAAAAGCTGATTTAGTAGATAAAGAAACGATTGACCAAAAAATAAAATTATTTAAGAAGACTCATAAAATCGTACTTAGTGTTTCTGTTTACGATGAAGAAAGTTTGAAGAAACTGAAAGAGACACTTCTTCCTTTGCTTAATGCTTAATCTACTTTATTTTTGAGACCAACGGCCGAAGATACCAGTAGAGAGAAGCCGTTTGTTTTGCTTTTCTTCCAAGACTAACTCCCCTACTTCAATAGTTCCTCCAAGATTCTTGGCAAAATCTTGCAACGTATTTTCAAGCATAAGACTTGATGCCGAAATTGCATATGCATTGACCAAGACAAACACTGGTTTTTCAGAAAGCACTTTTTGACAGAGTGATAAAAGATATGGAAATGAGGTTGCAAAATGCCACTTCTCACCGTTGGGTCCATGTCCATAAACAGGAGGATCCATGATAATGCCATCATATCGTATTCCCCTTTTGATTTCTCTTTCAACAAATTTTACCGCATCATCCAAAATCCAGCGAATCGGTTTGTCTGTTAATTTGGAAGCTGTTTGGTTTTCTCTTGCCCAACCAATCGTTGGACGAGAAGCATCAACGTGAGTTACTTTGGCACCGGCTTCTGCAGCAACAAGTGAGGCAATGCCAGTGTAAGCAAAGAGATTAAGAATAGTAAGCTGTCTTTTTTCCTGTTTAATTTTTTCTTCGATAAAGTCCCATTGCAAGTGCTGTTCAGGAAAGACACCTGTATGTTTGAAAGGAGAGAGCTCTGCATAAAAGCTTAGGTTTTTATATTTCATGAGCCATTTGTCTGGGACATGATTTCTGTTTTGCCATTTTTCTTTAGCTTGTGCTGAGGTGTTTGTTGGATCTTTCGCGAAGATAGCATCCGCCTTTAGCCATTCTGATTTACTAAGATGCTGATGCCAGATGATTTGTGGATCAGGTCGGGCAACAGTATATTTGCCAAAGCGTTCCAGTCGATAGCCATCGCCTGTGTCAATCAGTTCATAATCTTCCCATCCGGCAGTTGCAAGAATAGTCATATAAAGATTATAACATTTTTTGCCTCCTGTAATTGATCTAGTATGATGCTATACTTTATCCCTATGGTAGAGCGAATGAATAGTCCAGAAGCTCCACGGTCTGTCCCGACAGTGCGTGTTGTTATTCATAATCCTGAAGGGAACATTTTGTTGTTGCAAAAATCTCCCGATTCAAAAGCTGCACATTTGTGGGAACTTCCCGGTGGTAAAATGGACTTGAGGATGCAGCAAGACGTAAACCCAACAACTATTCGAAGTACAGCTGTGAGAGAAGTTGCTGAAGAAACCACGATTGCGCTAAGTGAAGCGAATCTGCGAATTGGAGGATCATTTGACTATGGTTTCTCTGCAAAAGGAAAAGAGTATCAAAGAAAGGTGATCATGGTTCATGCGCAGCTTACAACGGTACCAGAAGTCTCTGTCGGAAGTTTACAAACTGCAGAAGGAACGTCTGAAGATAAGCATAGCCGTTATGGGTGGTTCAGTCCTGAAGAAATAAGAGAAATGTCACAAAACAATAAGCTTTCTGGCAACTCAAATGAACTTAGTCTGGTTTTTGCGAAACCATAACATTACCAACTTCCACCACCACCGCCGCCAAATCCACCACCTGAAGAGCCACCCGAAAATCCTCCAGAGCTTGAAGGTGTTGATGCAATTGCTGTTGATAATGATTTAGAGAATGAATTGACATCATTGGCAAATACCATGGGAGCAAAGACATGTGTTCCTGTATACCACGTGGGTTGTTTTTGCTTAAGCCCCATCTCTTTCATTGCCTGAGCAAATTTGCCTGTCAGTCCAAAAACAATTGTGTACGGCAGAATCTCATTAAACATATTTTTCTTTTCATAAAATTGTTGACGATATTGTTCTGCACCTCGAATAAAGAGTTGATAGCCTTTGACGCGTTGATAGATTTCTCGCCCATATGCAGTTCTTCTTGGCATATATGTTGCCATACTCATCCAGGCGATACTACTAAGAACCAAACCAATGCCGCCAGCAAGCAGTATGCCACTTGCAAGTGGGAATGCTCCAAAGATACACAAACAACCAACTATAAGCAATCCAAATCCGATACCTCGATATCGATTACGTATTGTTTCTGGATGTGCAATGAAAAGCTTTTTCTTCATGACCTCTTCATACAGTTTTTTCTTCACATCGGCAAGATCGTCATAAAATGTTGTTTTGAGCGATGAGGTCTTTACTATGTCACCTGTTGCGAACAGACGGTTAAGAAGCAATTGTTCATATGGCAATAATCCCTCATCTGTTTTGTCTGTTCTATGCAGTTCGTAATCGATCGAGCCAAAAATCCATTTCTTTTCAAGCTCTTTAATAGTCAAAAAGCCTCGATTTGCCAAATCAATAATGGTTGCCGTGATATCAAGTGTGTCTGCTTTTTCATCCATGAGCACTCCTAACTCTGCAGGACGCAATTTATCGGGAGCTTCAAATTCAACAACTACTGCTTCATGTGCGCCAAAGGGTTTTATTTCGGGTTGTGCATTTGGATCAAGTAGTTGCCTCGTACGATACCAGAAATCTCGTCCGTTTTTCATCCACACGATAACAACAGCAATTATCCCTCCCAAAAAGGTGAGAAGAAATGCAAGCGGTGTGAGGGGGTTGGTGAAATCATCGCTAATTTGTTTTGGCGGAGGAACAGTCAGCAGTGGCACCATCCCTTTTGTATATCCAACAACAATTGTTAATCCTTGAGTTGGGGGAAGATT
Organism: Candidatus Levyibacteriota bacterium; assembly: GCA_023245475.1. Classification (GTDB taxonomy): domain Bacteria; phylum Patescibacteriota; class Microgenomatia; order Levybacterales; family UBA12049; genus JAHFKF01. Next base: position 4,951 of record JAHFKF010000051.1, on the reverse strand, counting down.
TCTTGTTGCTGTAAAGCTCACCGTGGTGGGGCTTTTCTCAGTAATGGAACAAAGATTAGTATATCCAGTATATCCTTCAAAGCAGGTTGTTCTCTCCGTCTTTCCTTTAGGAAGAGTTACCGTTGCACTTGCGTGTTGTATATCTGCTTCCCAATCATTGCCGGTGACATTCCAATAGAATTCATCATAGGTATCAAATCCTCGCAAGACACCTGTTGCGATATATGCAAGTCGATATGTATGTTTACCTGAAATGGTTTTATCGGGATCACCTATTCTGATGCGGATGTTACTGCCGTTGTTTTCAATATCTGTTTGTGCTTTTGTGCCGTCTTGCAGGATTGTATTAATTGCAATCTTTGTGTAGGTCTTTTCTCGATTGGCATCTTGGTACGTAATTGGGATGTCACGATAAATACCATGTTTGCTTAGATTTTTGAAATCGACAATAATTGTTTCAGCAACGAGTACTGTGCCATCCTGATTGATATTAATTGAGCTATCGAAATTATTGATAACCCAGTCGGTGCTTTGCGCAGAAACAGGAGGAACAGCAACAAAAAAGAATAGTAATAAAGACAAAAGTATCTTCACCATTGTATTGTAACAGGATAAAATAGCGCTTTGCCATAGTAATTAGGTTATCCTGCTTTCATGCCGTATAATAAAGGGTATGTTGGAATTGAAAAAACGACTTAATGTATTGCCAGTTCATCTTATTGACCCCTACGAGAACCCAGAGGCATCTGTCTATGTCGGTGAAGAGCTTGAGTCGCTCATTGCGACGCTTGGGGGACGTATTACGGATAGAGTCATTCAAAAGATGGAACGGCCGGATGGGGCGACGTACATCGGACGTGGTAAGGTTGTTGAAGTAGGAAAACTTATCAAAGAACAGGAAGTTGATGTCATCGTACTCAATGCTATGGTAAAGCCGCGTCAAGTGCATGTGCTCAAAGAACGGCTGCAAAAGTTTAAACCAGACATTGAAGTTTGGGATCGTGTTGATTTAATTCTGCACATTTTTGAAAAGCATGCAGCAACACAAGAAGCAAAGCTCCAAATTGAACTTGCTCGGATGAACTACATGGGTCCTCGAATTTATGGAATGGGATATGTCATGTCTCGGCAAGGTGGTGGAATTGGAACGCTTGGTGTGGGAGAAACAAATACTGAGCTGATGAAACGTCACTGGAGAGATGAGAAAAAGAAAATTACTGACGAGCTGAAGAAAATAAGTGCAAGTCGTCAGCGCCAACTTGATCAACGTATCCGAGCAGGATTTAAAACAGTTTCAATTGTGGGATATACCAACGCGGGCAAAAGCTCTTTGTTTAATCTGTTAACCGGTAAAGGCAAACTTGCCAAGGATGTGCTTTTTGCAACTCTTGATAGTAGTGTCGGCAAATTATATATCGAGGAGCTACACAAAGAAGTTTTGATTACAGATACTATTGGATTTATTCGAGATCTGCCTCCGCTGCTTATTAGTGCATTCAAATCAACGCTCATGGAATCAATTCATGCAGACGTGTTATTGCATGTGATTGATGCTTCTGATCCAGAGATGCATACAAAGATAAAAGTAGTGACTGAAATTCTTAGCGAGTTAGGAAGAAATACAGATGAGGTGATTTATATCTTTAACAAAATTGATGCGATCCACGACCTTGATCGTACAGGCATTTTGCAACAATATGGACAGTTCTCTCCTCTCTTTATTTCGGTGAAGAATGATGAAGGAATTGCCTCTGTGAAAGAGAGTATCACAAACCGTCTCATGCGATCCACTTAATCGTGACCGGAAGATCCAAAAATTTGCCATAATTAGTTACTTCTTTTTCAAATGCCTCTTTCTCAGATTTGTTTAATGGTATAAATTTTGTCTCGATGATTACTTCGTTTTTCTTAATTGTTCTTTTCCAACTCCCAACAAGTCTTCCATCAAGCATGACCAGATGCATGAAAAACGGATTACCACGAGCATCTAACACAAAATGATGCTCTGTATCTTCAAGGGCGCTTCGATCAGCATAGGCAATGCCATATTCATCATAATTTGGTAGGAGATCAATTTTAGGAGAAATAATTCTTGCTGCTTGTGATTTGGTACTAAACCAATATTCTTTTCCGTCAATTGTTTCTTTTTGCAATTGGGATGCGTTCATGGCAAATCCATTTCTGGCATCATTCATCTTAAGTCCTGACCACCAAGAAAAATCTTTTACTTGTGCTGGCCCATGACTTATTAGATATCTCATCGCCAGTGTTCCAATTGCTTCTTCTCGAGATAGCTTTTTGCCTTTCGGTGCTCTTTCATCAATAAGTGCATAGGTGAATTGCTTTTCTTTAATTGGACCACTGCAAATAAGTCCATCGAGCTCTGCCCAACTGACTATGTGTGCCAACCTTTGTACATTGGTTTCAAATCCGTTTTCTATAAGTATGGTACGCAGTTCTTGCCGTGTCAGGTAATTATTATTTTGCAATGCTTTAGTGATTAATTTATTTGTCTTAGCAAAAAGAGCATCGTCGAGTTCTAATTTTTTATTGTATGAACCTAATACCTTTTTTACTTGTGGGCTTGTCAACTCAATCATCCAGGCAATATCCTCAGGAGTTACAAAGTGCCACGTTGGTCGCATCACATGAGTTCTTAGAATTTTCCCCGCATTAAACGCTTCATCCAGTGAGGCATTAGTTGCGGACTTCATTCGTTGTGCTACACCCCATTTAGCTCCTGGAAAATCCTGTGATTGCACGGCACAAAGCCATGAAACGACTTCTTCGGCTGTGGTAAATGTATTGTTTGCTAGTCGTTGACTTGTGAGACGGTAGTGTGTGATATCGCTGATTGTCATGAAGTAATACTTATAATAGTATATGTTATCTTCCCTTTGGGCAACGTGAGAGCGACGGTGTCTCCTAATTTCTTTCCTTCCAAAGCTCTCCCGAGCGGAGATAATAATGAGATTTTCTTTTCTGCAGGATTTGCTTCTAGGTCTCCAACGATTGTATAGATGAGTGTTGTATTGTTTTCTTTGAGGGTTACTGTCGTACCGATGTCGATGCTATTGTGATTTGTTTCTTCAACAATAACGGCTTGTTTCATTTGTATTTTACAACGAAACAATTGCCCATCAATAAATGACAACTTTTGCCTAGAAGCTTTATAGTAGCCGTTTTCACTCAAATCTCCCATCTCACGAGCTTTTTTGAGATCCTCGACAACTGCTGGTCTTTGTGCGAGGAATTCTTCATAGTCTTTTTGGATTTTGGCAAACCCTTCTTTGGTAAATCTTATTTTATTCATCTTGCTCATTATACATGTTAAACACAAGAAATACCCGTATTGCAGGCGGGTATTTCTTGCTGCTTTGGGCAACGTTAGTTTTGTGTGTTTTGTGTTGCGCTTGCCCCAGCTTTCATATCATGTCTAAACCCTGGACCGTGACCAAATGGGAGTAGCCCCTTCAATTGGTCTGCTGTCAGTCCTTGTTCGGTTGCCCATTTTTGAAGATCATCTTTTTTTGCCTTCATTTTGGCTTCACGTTCTTCATCACTCAGACCGTTAAGATCTTCATGAGCACTTTTCATCTCTTTTGCTTTTGCAAGAATTGCTTGTTTTTGAGCTTCAGTTATTTTACCGTTTGTGACGGCTGTTGTGAGTCTCTCTTCAAAGTTTTTCTGCATTGTTGCCTGCCGCTCTGTATGTTCCTGGTCAAAGACTGCTTTTACTTCATCTTTGTTAAGGTTAAACTTGCTAGCAATTTTTTCAATGATGCTTGTATCATTGGGTACACCCGCGGCGTTTGCTTGTGTAACGCCATACACAGTAGCTCCTCCAAGAAGTGTCAACCCAGCGATTATTGGAAATATTTTTTTCATAGTATCACCCCCTTTCACCTCGCCGTAGCTTTTTTACTTCTGAGCGAAGGCGGGTTTCGTTCAGTTGTTTTTCACTATACAGTCGTTTTCTGAAAAAGTGCTGAAGAAAATAATTCAGGTACTTTTCAGCATAAATTTGCTACAATAGAGTCATATGAAAGTATTAATTGTCGAAGACGAACACAAAATTGCAAATTCAATTAAGAAAGGTTTGGAGCAAGAAAAGTATATTGTCGATGTTGTCTACAATGGTATTGAAGGTCTTGATTTTGCTACGTCTGAGACGTATGACGTGATTGTTCTTGATCGTATGCTGCCCGGGATGGAAGGTGTTGAGATAACGCACAAGTTGAGAGAAAAGCAAATTCATACCCCGATACTTATGCTAACGGCAAAAGGACAACTTGATGATAAAGTTGAAGGATTGGATACTGGAGCTGATGATTATATGACAAAGCCTTTTGCTTTTTCAGAACTCTTGGCAAGACTAAGAGCACTGGTGCGAAGGCCACAGCAAACAGTGGATTCGGTGATTACTATTGATAATTTATCTATTGATACTGCACGATTTGAAGTAACCCGCAACAACAAAATTATTCAGTTGACGAGCAAAGAATTCTCATTATTGGTTTACTTAGTTCGTCACCAGAATACCATTGTTACCAAAGAGCAAATTGTAAATAATGTCTGGAATTATGATGCCAATGTTTTGCCTAATTCTGTTGAAGTATATATTAAACATTTACGTAACAAGATTGATGATAGCAAATTAGGTAAACCATTGATTCATACTGCGCGTGGTTTTGGCTATAAAATAGGAGAAAAATAATATGTTTAACAAAGCTCGATTGAAATTAACAGCATGGTATCTTGTGATCATTATGGTTATTAGTGTCTTTTTTAGCTTAGTAATCTATCAGCGAGTTGATAGTGAGTACGTGCAGTTTGAAAAAATACAGGCATCAATAAAGTATGAGAGAGAACGTAGGGATTTGTTACCTGGAAGACCTACACTCATTTTCCATGACATTGATCCCGATATTATTATTCATGCAAGAATGCG